>NZ_JBQEQE010000003.1:0-76734 GCF_052046095.1 Pseudomonas sp. 22072 | reverse complement strand
CCAGCTCCCACATGTTGCTCTGCGTACATCAGATGCTTTGGCGCAACCGGGCCAGGTCGCGCAGCGGCGGCGCACCAAACAACCGGCTGTACTCCCGGCTGAACTGGGACGGGCTTTCATACCCCACCCGATAGCCCGCCGCCGAGGCCTCCAGCCCTTCGGCAATCATCAGCCGCCGGGCTTCCTGCAAGCGCAGTTGCTTCTGGTATTGTAGCGGGCTCATGGCCGTGATCGCTTTGAAGCGATGGTGCAGGGTCGAGACGCTCAGGTTCACTTCTTTGGCCAGGTCGTCAATACGCAGCGGCTGTTCGTAGTTACCGTTCAACCAGGTGATCGCCTGGCTCACCCGATGGCTCTGGCTGTTAGCCACAGCGATTTCATACAGGCGATAACCCTGCGGGCCACGCAGCAAGCGGTAGAGAATTTCACGGTTGATCAAGGGCGCGAGCATCGCGATGTCTTTAGGGGTGTCCAGCAAGCGGGTCAGGCGCAGCACCGCGTCGAGCAGTGCGTGATCGATGCGGTCGACGTACATGCCTCGCGAGGTCGGGCGCGAGGGCACGCCCATCGGCCCGGCCTCTGCGATCAGCGCTGTGAGCTGCGCCGGGTCGATATTGATACGCACCGAGAGGTTCGGGTCCTCGGCGGTGGCGTCGATAATGCGGCCGGCTACCGGCATCGCCACCGAGAACACCAAGTAGTTGAGCGGGTCGTAGGCAAAGATCTCGTCGGCCAGGCGCACTTCCTTACTGCCACTGGCGAGGATGCACAGCGCGGGTTCCACCAGCACCGGCATGAAATCCCGCGGCGCGTTGTGGCGGTTCAGGTACAGCGAGGTGATCGCCGTGCCGTAGGAGCCGTCCTCCCAGGTATGGCGGTGCACGATACTGGCCAGCTCGGCGCGTTGTTTCTCCATCTCGGCATCGAGGGGAATGGACTTGGATTCGGGCGACGGCATGGGGCGTCCTCTACACGCTGCTTTGATGGGCTCAGCTTAGCGGCGGCTTTTCAAAAAGTGTTACGTCGATTCTGCAGCATCCTTGCCTGATCCTGCGAGATAGCGTGAATCAGGCAAGTGCGCAGCCTGTCATCAGCCTGAAACATGAGGCCTGGGCCTGGAATAAATCCTGGGGCCGAACGTCCTCCCTACGCTTCTCGCAGGATTGTGCAATAAGCCTGCAGGAATTGACTAACCGCGCCCACCCCCGCGCCGTTATCTTTGATCCTGTGGCAACACGCCCTCATTGTGCTTGCCGAGCATCACTTCTCAACGGGAGAGTCGAACATGTCCACCCCCATTCCCGCGAGCCATATGGCCTTTATCCGCGCCCGTAGCGGGTGCAGCACCGAACTCGGTGCACGCTTGAGCAGTTTGATCGAACCAGGTCGCCAGGCCCAGGGTTGCCTGCAATTCTCGTTGCAGCACTCCCAGGTCGATCCCGATGTCTGGCTGGTGTCCGGGTTCTGGAGCAGCGAGCAGGCCATGAGCGCCTACTTCAACTCTCCGGCCCTGATGATCTTCACCGAGCTTCTGAACGACATGGTCGTGCGCAGCATGGACTTCCAGACCTTCACCGACGCATCGGCGGCACAGGCCTACGGCGAGTACCTGCAACTGGCCGGTTAACGGTTAGAATGGCCGACTTTCCATTGGCCAGGACCTGCAACATGGCACGTAAACAATTTGCCCACCACGAAGCCGTTTCCGCCGTAGTACCGGGCGAAGGTGGCTACAGCGCCGCCGTCGCCGTCAAGGCACTGGATGGCATGGGCGCACCCAGGTTTCACAAGATCCTTGATGGGCAGACGTTCAAGACTGCGTCCGATGCCGATGATGCGGCGACGTTGCAACTCGAGCATCTGGTCGATGTGGATGCAGAAGGCCAACTGACCTGGGCGACTGCTGAACGCTGAGGCAGCACACCTAACCAATGTGGGAGCTGGCTTGCCTGCGATAGCGGTGTATCAGTCACTCTTGGGTTAACTGACCCACCGCTATCGCAGGCAAGCCAGCTCCCACAGTTTTGATTGCATTTCAGTCAGGGCTTGGTGGCGCCTGGTCTGTGCATTTTGAACAGGGCCTCAGGCCCCAGCTGGAAATAATCCGCCGGGCCACCCCCGCGCAAAATCGGCTCGGCGGCAGCAGTGTCGTAGATCCCATCCTTGAGCAACCATTTGGCGATGTGCACCGCAACCACCTCGCCCAGCACCAGCCAGCTTGGCACCAACTGTTGGTCGGCACGTTGCAGTTGGATGATCTGCGTCACCTTGCACTCGAACGACACCGGGCTCTCGCCCACCCGTGGTACGCCAACGATTTTCGAAGCCACCGGCGTCAGCCCGGAGAGTTCGAATTCATTCACCTCGGGCGATACGGCCGCGCAGCTTTGGTTCATCTGCTCGGCCAGCGGGCGGGTGGCCAGGTTCCAGACGAATTCTCCAGTCTGTTCGATATTGTTCAGGCTGTCTTTACGCCCGACACTGGAAAACCCAATGATCGGCGGAATGTAGTTGAACGCATTGAAGAAGCTGTAGGGCGCCAGGTTCAGGCGGCCTTCGCGATCGTGCGAGGAGATCCAGCCAATCGGGCGTGGGCCGACGATCGCATTGAACGGGTCATGGGGCAGGCCGTGGCCGTTGGCGGGTTCGTAAAAGTGGATGTCGTCAGGCATGGCCGGGGTTCCTGCTACGCGGTTTGGGAGGCGGTCATAGTGCAATTCATGGCGGTGAATTTCCATCGTGCCCATGGATTTTTCATACATCTGCCACCTATTTTTCACAGTTTCCCCTTCAGTCTGCGCCCAAGGTCAATACCCCCTATAAGACTGAGCCTTGGAGCTATCTACTGCATGAACAAACTTCCTCAGATCACCCTGGCGTTCTGGGTCATGAAAATCTGCGCAACTACCTTGGGCGAAACTGCCGGGGACTTGCTGTCGATGACCTTGAACGTTGGCTACGCCATCAGCTCCATGATCCTCATCAGCGTGTTCCTGGTGACCCTGGTGACGCAACTCTGGTCGAAAACCTACAACCCGGTGCTGTACTGGATCGTGATTTTGTCTACCAGCACGGCGGGTACCACAATGTCCGACTTCATGGACCGCACGCTGGGGCTGGGCTACGCCACCGGGTCGATGATCCTGATCGTGATCCTGCTGATCATCTTTGCATTGTGGCACCTCAGTGGTGACTCGCTGAACGTGAACAAGGTGCAGACCTTCCGAGGGGAGCTGTTTTACTGGATGGCGATCCTGTTCTCCAACACCTTGGGCACCGCATTGGGCGATTTCCTCGCGGACGATTCGGGGCTGGGCTTCGCCGGTGGCGCATTGTTGATCGGCTCAACCATCGCCGCGGTGGTGGTACTCAAGTACTTCACCCGCATCTCGTCGGTACTGTTGTTCTGGGTGGCGTTTGTACTGACACGGCCGTTTGGCGCGACCTTGGGAGATTTCCTGACCAAACCCCATGAAAAAGGCGGCTTGGATTTCGGCACCATCGGTTCATCCGCGGTATTGGCTGCGGTGCTGGTGGTGATGATTGCTGGCGCGTCGTATGCGCAGCGGCGCTATGGGCGCAATGAGGCCGCAGAGTTGTCCTAAGGCTAAATGAGGGAGCGGGCTTGCTGTGGCGAGGGAGCTTGCTCCCGTTCGACAGCGTAGCTGGAGTCAGCTTTTTGGGTGCGCTTCGCACCCCAGCGCAAGCAAGCTTGCTCGCCACAGCAAGCCCGCTCCCACATTTTTTAGTCGGTGGTGATGCGTGAGTGTTTACGCGTGTCTTTCATGGTCACGTACACCATCAACGACACGGCGATACACGCGGTCACGTACCAGTAGTAGCCAGTTTCCATACCGATGCTCTTGAACCACAGCGCGATGTATTCAGCGGTACCGCCGAAGATCGACACGGTCAGGGCATACGGCAGGCCCACGCCCAGTGCGCGGATTTCGGTCGGGAACAGCTCGGCCTTCACCACGGCGTTGATAGAGGTGTAGCCGCTGACGATGATCAGCGCCGCCATGATCAGGAAGAACGCGCCCCACCAGCTCTGGATGGTGTGCAGGGTGGTGAGGATCGGCACGGTGAACAGGGTGCCAAGCACGCCGAAGGCGATCAGGATCGGGCGGCGGCCGATTTTATCCGACAGCCCGCCGATGATCGGTTGCAGGCACATGAACAGGAACAGCGTCGCCGCCGAGATGGTGGTGGAGTCGGAGATGCTCATGCCGACCGTGTTCACCAGGTATTTCTGCATGTAGGTGGTGTAGGTGTAGAACGCCAGGGTGCCGCCCATGGTCAGGCCGACCACGGTCATCAGCTCCTTGGGATGGCGCATCAAGGTGCGCATTGCGCTTTCCTTGGCTTTTTCTTTCTTGGTGAACGACTCGGTTTCTTCCATGCCGCGACGCAGGTACAGCGCGACCACTGCGCACAGGGCGCCGATGGCGAACGGGATACGCCAGCCCCAGGCATACAACTGCTCGGTGGTGAGCACCTGTTGCAGCACAATCAGCACCGCCAGCGCGATGAGCTGGCCGGAGATCAGGGTCACGTATTGGAAGCTGGAGTAGAAACCGCGGCGTTCCTTGGTGGCCATCTCACTCAGGTAAGTGGCAGAGGTACCGTATTCGCCGCCGACCGACAGGCCCTGCAGCAGGCGGGCAAACACCAGCAGGATCGGCGCACCGATACCAATGATTTCATAGCCGGGGCTCAGGGCAATCAGCAGCGAGCCGAAGCACATCAGGTACACCGAGGCCATCAAGGCTTTTTTACGCCCCACTTTGTCGGCGTACAGGCCCATCAGCCAGCCACCGATCGGGCGCATCAGGAAGCCTACGGCGAAGATCGCGGCGGTGTTGAGCAGTTGGGCAGTGGTGTCGCCTTTGGGGAAGAAGGCTTTGGCGAAGTACAGCGAGAAGGCGGCGTAGACGTACCAGTCGTACCATTCGACCATGTTGCCGACCGATCCGCTGAAGATCGACTTGATGCGGCTGGAGGTGGTGCGCTCCTGCGCTTTGACGGCCGTCGATCCCAGAGGCACGGTGTTGGAGTTATCCATTGAAGGATCCTTCATCTAGTTGTTTTTATGGAGCGGCGCGTGCGCAGCCTGTTGGGGCTATAGCAGGAGCTGTGCCAGGTAGAGGAAGGCCCGGAATAGAAGGGTTGCGGGATTTTATTGAGCGGAAATTCGCTGATGGTTTTGGGGTGGTGAGCGGAAATCCGCTTATGGCTGCAGTAATCGTTCCCGCGCTCTGCGTGGTAACGCCTGTTGTGACGCTCCGCGTCGCGCCTTTAAAAAGCGACGCAGAGCGGCCTAGGCTGCGTTCCCACTCGGAGCGTGGGAACGATCAGTGTGGGACCGGGCTTGCCCGCGATGGCGATCCAAAGGTCGCTACACAAACATCTCCCTTACCAACCCATGCCGCTGCATCTTCTCATTGAAGGTTCGACGTGGCAGTTGCAACTCGGCCAGCACCGCCTTGATATCGCCCTTGTGACGCGTCAACGCGGCCTTCAGGCAGTGTGCCTCGAACGCCTCCTGCTGCGCCGCCAACGACTGCCCGGCTTCGATCCCTTCCGGTTCCGGCTCGTCCAGCCCCAACACCTGGCGCTCGGCGACGTTGGCCAGTTCGCGCACATTGCCCGGCCAGTCATGGCTGAGCAGGCGCCCCAACTGCGGGCCACTCAAAGGCTCGACCTGGCGGCCCAGACGCTCGGCGGCGCTTTGCGCAAAATGCTCGTACAACAGCGGAATATCTTCGCGACGTTCACGCAATGGCGCCAGGCGCAGTTGCGCGACGTTGAGCCGATAGGCCAGGTCTTCGCGAAAGCGCCCGGCACGGGCTTCTTCCAGCAGGTCGGGCTTGGTGGCAGCGATGATGCGCAGGTCCACTTGGATACTCTGGTTGGAGCCCAGCCGCTCCAGCTTCTGTTCCTGCAATACGCGCAGCAATTTCACTTGCTGGGCCAGGGGCATGCTTTCGATTTCATCCAGGAACAAGGTGCCGCCGTGGGCATATTCCAGTTTGCCGATACGTTTGCCCTGGGCGCCGGTAAAGGCGCCGCTTTCATGTCCGAACAGTTCGGCTTCGAACAACTGCTCGGGGATTGCCGCGCAATTGAGGGCCACGAACGGCTTCTTGGCGCGTGGGCCGAAGTCGTGCAGGCAGCGGGCGACCAACTCCTTGCCGCTGCCGGTCTCACCCCGGATCAGCACATTGACCGGCAAACTCGCCAGGTCCAGCACTTGGCGGCGCAAGCTTTGAAGGCCCTTGGACACACCCAGCAGGCTGGACTCCAACTGCACGCGATGATCGGCCTGTTGATGCAGGCGGCGGTTTTCCAGGATCAGGCCACGCTTGTCCAACGCCCGGCGCAGGCTGTTGAGCAAGGCGTCGGGGCTGAAGGGTTTTTCCAGGAAGTCATAGGCGCCGTCGCGCATGGCTTCGACGGCCATTGGCACGTCACCATGGCCGGTGAGCAAAATCACCGGCAAATCGGCATCGCGGCGCTGCACCTCGGCCAACAGTTCAAGGCCGCTGAGCCCCGGCATGCGCACGTCGCTCAGAATCACCCCGGCAAAGTCCTTGGGCAGTTGCGCCAGGCACTCTTCGGCGCGGCTGAACAACTGCACGTCAAACCCCGACAGGCTCAGCCATTGCTCGACGGCCGTGCGAATACTGGCTTCGTCATCGACCACAATCACCGCGTTCAACATAGGTCTGGTGTCTCCAGGGCGATAGGCAGGGTCAAGGTGAAAATCGCGCCATCGCCACGGTTGGCGGCACTCAGGCGTCCGCCCAGTTCATGCACGATAGCGTAGGACACCGCGAGCCCCAAGCCGAGCCCGTCGCCCACCGGTTTAGTGGTGAAAAACGGGTCGAATACGCTGCTCAAATGTTCCTCGGCAATCCCGCCGCCACTGTCGCAGACGCTCAACTGCCATAGTTGCTGATCGGCGTGCAGGCGGATTTCCAGGCGCTTGCGCGGTTTATCGGCCATGGCGTCGAGGGCGTTGCGCAGCAGGTTGATCAGCACCTGTTCCAGGCGGATCGCGTCGCCACGTACCCAGGCCGGGCGAGTGAGGTCCAGCACCACGCCGATGGCTTCGTCACGCAGGCGCGCGTCGAGCAGGTGCAAGGATTGGTCGACCACCGTCGCCAGGTCCAGCTTTTCGCGCAGGCCGCTGGGGCTCTTGCGCGCGAACGTCTTGAGGTGGCCGGTGAGCGCAGCCATACGCGTGAGCATGTCATCCAATGGCGTGAGAGCCTTGTAGGCATCGTCCACGCGACCATGGTCGAGTAACAGCCGCAGCGTCGCCAGTTGCATGCGCTGGGCGGTCAGCGGCTGGTTGATTTCATGGGCGAGGGCGGCCGACATCTGTCCCAATGCCGCCAGCTTGGCCGACTGCACCAGGCCATCCTGGGCGGTGCGCAGCGCCTGGGTGCGTTCTTCGACCAATTGCTCCAGTTCTTCACGGCTGCGCTGGCGCAAGCGGGCCAGGCGCCAGCGCTGGCTGAGGAACAGCCCCAGGAACACCAATGCCAGCCACGAACCCGCAGCGGCAAGGCCCGCGTTACGTTGGTCTTCAAAGGCAAACTGGGGTTTGCGCAACAGGTGCAGGGTCCAGCCTTCGCGCTTGAGCGGCAGCGACTCCCAGATGTAATTGGCGTTGCCGTCGGGGCCGTTGACGCGGATCAAGTGGCTGTTTTCGTCAAAGCGTTGCAGGGGCTGGGTGTCCAGCGGCTGCAGTTGCTTCTTGTCGTATTGGCGGGTGGCCTTGAGTTCAGCCAGGTCATTTTCGGACAACGGCCGCAGGTTGCGATAACGCCAGCCCGGCTGGTTGGCGATAAACACGATGCCCCGCGCATCGCTGACCAACAGCAGGTCATTGCCCTGGGCCCATTCGCGCTCCAGTTCCGGGAACTCCAGCTTGACCACCATGGCACCGAGGAACTGCTCGTGCTCATCCACGACCGCGCTGGAAAGAAAATAACCCGGAATACCCGTGGTCACGCCCACTGCATAAAAGCGCCCGGTGCCCTGGCTCAAGGTCTGGCTGAAATACGGCCTGAACGCGTAATTGTGGCCGACATAACTGCTGGGCAGGTTCCAGTTGCTGGCGGCCACGGCCAGGCCGGTGCGGTCCATCAGTTCCAGGGTCGAAGACTGCGCAGCGCCGTTGATGCGCTCCAGCTTGCGGTTGAGCCGGTCTTGCGTGGCGGCGTCCAGCGGGCCCTTCAAGGCGCTGATCATCTCCGAATCCAGCGCCAGTACGGCGGGCAGGGCACGGTAGCGTTCGATCAGGGTGTGCAGCGAGTTGGCATACAGCGCGAGCTGCTGATTGGCACGGGCGGCGTCGTCCACCAGGGCCTGGCGTTCGGCATGGCGCGTGGCCAAGGCGGCAGCCAGCACCGCACCGGCGATGATCAACAGAGAATAGAAGGTCAGGCGCAGGGGGCGAGGGATCACGATCATACGATGATGAACAGGCACGGTAAGGGGCGAGCACCATAGCATGGGCAGCTCATATCTTGTGACCAAGGAGCTTGTGTGGGAGCTAGCCCCCTTGCTCCCGGCAGAAAAAAAGGCGACTGGGCCATGGGGCCGCAGTCGCCTTTATTCTTTTGGAAGAGGTGCTTACTGCACTTCTACCGCCAGGCTGTCACTGATCTTTTTCTGCCAGATGGCAGGACCGGTGATGTGGACGGACTCACCTTTGCTGTCCACTGCAACGGTGACCGGCATGTCTTTCACGTCGAACTCGTAGATGGCTTCCATACCCAGTTCGGCGAAGGCAACCACGCGCGACTTCTTGATGGCCTGGGCCACCAGGTAAGCGGCGCCGCCCACGGCCATCAGGTACACGGCCTTGTGGTCCTTGATCGCTTCGATGGCGGTCGGGCCGCGCTCGGACTTGCCGATCATGCCCAACAGGCCGGTTTGCTCGAGGATCTGACGGGTGAACTTGTCCATCCGCGTCGCGGTGGTCGGGCCCGCCGGGCCAACCACTTCTTCTCGCACCGGATCAACCGGGCCGACGTAGTAGATAAAGCGGCCCTTGAGGTCCACCGGCAAGGTTTCGCCCTTGTTCAGCATCTCGACCATGCGCTTGTGCGCCGCGTCGCGACCGGTAAGCATCTTGCCGTTGAGCAGTACGGTTTCGCCCGGCTTCCAGCTCTGCACTTCTTCCGGGGTCAGGGTGTCGAGGTTGACGCGACGGGCCGATGGGCCGGCTTCCCAGACGATTTCCGGGTAGGCGTCCAACGGTGGCGCTTCCAGCGACGCCGGGCCCGAGCCGTCCAGCACGAAGTGCGCGTGACGGGTGGCGGCGCAGTTGGGGATCATGCACACCGGCAGTGAGGCTGCGTGCGTCGGGTAGTCCATGATCTTCACGTCGAGCACGGTGGTCAGGCCACCCAGGCCCTGGGCGCCGATGCCCAGTTGGTTGACCTTCTCGAACAGCTCCAGGCGCATTTCTTCGATACGGTTCTGCGGGCCGCGCTTTTTCAGCTCGTGGATGTCGATGGACTCCATCAACACTTCCTTGGCCATTACCGCGGCTTTCTCGGCGGTACCGCCGATGCCGATGCCGAGCATGCCCGGTGGGCACCAGCCGGCGCCCATGGTCGGAACAGTCTTGAGCACCCAGTCGACGATCGAGTCGGACGGGTTGAGCATGGCCATTTTCGACTTGTTCTCGGAGCCGCCACCCTTGGCCGCCACGTCCACTTCCACGGTGTTGCCCGGGACGATGGAGTAGTGGATGACCGCGGGGGTGTTGTCCTTGGTGTTCTTGCGGGCGCCTGCCGGGTCGGCGAGGATCGAGGCGCGCAGGACGTTTTCTGGCAGGTTGTAGGCGCGACGCACGCCTTCGTTGATCATGTCGTCCAGGCCCATGGTGGCGCCGTCCCAACGCACGTCCATACCCACGCGCACGAACACGGTGACGATACCGGTGTCCTGGCAGATTGGGCGATGGCCGGTGGCGCACATGCGCGAGTTGATCAGGATCTGGGCGATGGAGTCACGGGCTGCCGGCGATTCTTCGCGCAGGTAGGCTTCGTGCATGGCCTGGATGAAGTCAACGGGGTGGTAATAGGAAATGAATTGCAGGGCGTCGGCAACGCTCTGAATCAGGTCGTCTTGCTTGATCACGGTCATGAGTCGCGCTCCTCTATAAGGGAACATTCAATAAAGATGGCGCCAGTGTTGCATCGGTCGGCTGAAGCCATCTTTCCAAGGCACGCCAGAATGGTGCAGGCGCGACGCTAAAAAGGCGCGGCAGTATAACCCGGCACGGTGGCCGATACACCCGACTATGGTCAAACTGTCGCAGGCATGATTCCCTGTGCGCGCTCCTTATGATTGAGTCTTTATATGCCTGAACTGTACGTCGGCGAACGCCACTGGTCTGTATCCCTCGGCAGCAACCTGCTGGATGCCTTGAATCAGGCCGGCGTGGCCGTGCCCTTCAGTTGCAGGGCCGGCAGTTGCCATGCGTGCCTGGTGCGTTGCGAGGGTGAGGTTGACGACCAGCAGCCCGAAGCCTTGAGCCCGACGCAGCGCCAGCAAGGTTGGCGCCTGGCGTGCCAGTGCCGGGTCAGTGCGGACCTGAAGGTCGAAGCGTTTGACCCTCAGCGCGATGGCCTGCCCGCCCAGGTGGTGGGCGCCGATTGGCTGAGTTCGACGGTACTGCGCCTGCGCCTGCAACCGGAACGTGCCCTGCGGTACAACGCCGGGCAGCATCTGGTGCTGTGGGCGGGGCAGGTGGCGCGCCCCTATTCTCTGGCGGGCTTGCCCCAGGAAGAGCCGTACCTGGAGTTTCATATCGACTGCCGTCAACCCGGTGCATTCAGCGATGCGGCGCGACAGTTGAAGGTCGGTGATCCTTTGCGCCTGGGTGAACTGCGGGGTGGAGCACTGCACTATGACCCTGACTGGCAATCGCGGCCGTTGTGGCTGCTGGCTTCCGGTACTGGCCTGGGGCCCTTGTGGGGGGTGTTGCGCGAGGCGCTGCGCCAGGATCACCAGGGCGACATTCGCGTGATTCACCTGGCCCATGAGGCCGAAGGTCATTATCTGGCTGAACCCCTGGCAGCCCTTGCCGCCCGGCATGGGAACCTGACCGTGGAGCTATGGACCGCGGCGCAGTTGCAGCCGGCATTGGCGCAACTGCGGCTGGTTTCCCGGCATACCCTGGCCTTGCTTTGCGGGCACCCTGCCAGCGTCGAGGCCTTTTCCAAGCGCTTGTTCCTGGCGGGACTGCCGCGTAATCAATTGCTGGCGGATGTGTTTCTATCCCGCCCTTTCACTTTATGAAAAGCCTGCTCAAGTCGGTATCGGAGTTTAACGCCGGGTGCTGATGACGCCATCGCAGGCAAGCCAGCTCCCACAGTAGACCGAGTTGTCTAACTATTGTGGGAGCTGGCCTGCCTGCACTGAAATGCAAAAAGCCCCGCCATTCACAGGGCGGGGCTTTTGTTTTTCAGCCTGTCACTCAGACCTGCGGGTCGCCCACATGCAGGATCTTCATGCCATTGGTGCCACCGGTGGTGTGGTAGCTGTCGCCCTTGGTCAGGATGACCCAGTCGCCTTTCTCCACGACGCCGCGTTTGACCAGCTCGTCGATCGCCTTCTGGCTGACTTCGTTCGGTGCCAGCGACGCCGGGTCGAACGGGATGGTGTACACGCCACGGAACATGGCCGCGCGGGCCTGGGCTTCGCGGTGTGGGGTGAACGCGTAGATAGGCACCGAGGAGCGGATACGCGACATGATCAACGGCGTGTAGCCACTTTCGGTCAAGGCGATGATGGCCTTGACACCCGGGAAGTGGTTGGCGGTGTACATGGCAGCCAGGGCGATGCTCTGGTCGCAGCTTTCGAAGACTTTGCCGATGCGATGGCTGGATGTCTTGCTGGTCGGGTGCTTTTCGGCACCGACGCAGATACGCGCCATGGCCTGTACGGCCTCCAGCGGGTAAGGGCCGGCGGCACTTTCAGCCGAGAGCATCACGGCGTCGGTGTAGTCGAGTACGGCGTTGGCCACGTCGGACACTTCGGCACGGGTCGGCATCGGGTTCTGGATCATCGACTCCATCATCTGGGTCGCAACGATCACCGCTTTGTTGTGACGGCGTGCGTGCAGGATGATCTTCTTCTGGATACCGATCAGCTCGGCGTCACCGATTTCAACGCCCAGGTCGCCACGGGCAACCATCACGGCATCGGAGGCCTTGATCAGGCCGTCGAGGGTTTCATCATCGGCCACGGCTTCAGCACGTTCGATCTTCGCTACCAGCCAGGCGGTACCGCCGGCTTCGTCGCGCAGCTTACGGGCGTATTCCATGTCGGCGGCGTCGCGCGGGAAGGACACGGCGAGGTAGTCCACTTCCATTTCGGCGGCGAGCTTGATGTCGGCCTTGTCTTTTTCAGTCAGGGCCGGCGCCGTCAGGCCACCACCGCGACGGTTGATGCCTTTGTGGTCGGACAGCGGGCCGCCGATGATCACGGTGCAGTTCAGTTCGGTCGGTGTGGCAGTGTCGACGCGCATCACCACGCGGCCGTCGTCCAGCAGCAGTTCGTCACCGACGCCGCAGTCCTTGACCAGGTCCGGGTAGTCGATGCCCACCACGTCCTGGGTGCCTTCGGTCAGCGGGTGGCTGGTGGAGAAGGTGAACTTGTCACCGATCTTCAGCTCGATCCGCTTGTTGGTGAATTTGGCGATACGGATTTTCGGGCCTTGCAGGTCGCCCAAGAGTGCAACGAAGCGGCCATGCTTGGCGGCGAGGTCACGCACCAGCTTGGCGCGAGCCTTGTGCTCGTCCGGGGTGCCGTGGGAGAAGTTCAGACGGGCGACGTCCAAACCAGCCAGAATCAGCTGTTCGAGGACTTCCGGCGAGTTACTGGCCGGGCCAAGGGTGGCGACGATTTTGGTACGACGGACGGACATGCACGGACTCCTGAGTTCAAGCGCTGGGGAAGGCTACTATGCTCTTTCGTTGTAGTCATTGTTCGTTTGCACTACTTATCGACGATTGGCTTGTTTTGGCTGCGGTTGAATGGGCAAACGCCTTGAAGATTTTCGACCAGGGGTCGATACACTGCACAAGACAGGAGAACCCCATGCGAATTTTGCTCGTTGCTGCCCTGGCCGTCAGTGTTGTCGGCTGTACCCGCTGGTCGATGGACCACCATTTGAACAACGCTTACCGTGCCTATGGGGTCGGTGATTGCCAGCGTGTCACCCTGGAGTTGTCCCAGGTCGATCGCGAGAGCCGTACCCGCCGCTACGTGCAACCGGAGGTTTCGATGTTGCGCGGGCAGTGCCTGGAACGCCAGAAACTGTTTGTCGATGCCGCACAGACCTATCAATTCATCATCGGCCACTACCCGTCGAGCGAGTACGCCTATCGAGCCCGTGCGCGGCTCGATACCTTGCAGCAACTGGGGCATCTGCCGGCTGCAGGCCTGGCAAAACCAAGGCCTGCGTCGTTGTAAGGGTATTTGTCGCTTCATGGCTGGCCTGTCGCCAGTCTTGCGCTATTCTTTGAATGTCTGTTTGTGCAGTACCCATTCGAACGGATGCAATGCCCGGATTCGGCAGCTGTTTGGTGACAAGCGGTAGCTGTTGTCACACCGAGATCCAGGGAGAGCGAGCGATTGCTTGTTCCGAATCACTGGCACGGCCAGATTTTTGGCTATTGGATGGCGACTTCACCATGTTTACTGAACGAAGGATCGAGCGGCATCAACTGCCGTATTTTCTGCAGGTGTTCAATCGTATTACTGACAAGCCAATCGGCTATCTTGGAAATGTGTCTGAAAACGGTCTAATGCTGATCAGCTCGTTACCCATGATGACCGAGGTAGATTTCGAGCTACGCTTGAAAGTGCCGGTGGCGCAAGGCGAGTTCAAGGCAATTGACCTCACGGCAACCTGCTTGTGGAGTCACGAGGATGTCACCCCGCAGCATTACGACTCTGGGTTCAGCGTGCTTGAGGCGCCCGAAGAGTACCGGCACCTGATCAACGCGCTGTTGCAGTACTTCAGCTTTTATCCTTTGCAGGCCTCTGTCTGAATTATGCGTGGGGTCGTGGCCGTTTCCTGGCCATGCCCCTGCGCAGTCATCCTCAGAATACCCCGGCCTTTTTCCACTCCAGATAGCGCGTGACCAGCCCGGCACCCAGCGCCGATGGCAAGGTATCGAGCACCGACAGCCCATGGGCACTCAAGCGATCATGGCGTTGGTTGCGGGTGTTGAGGTAATCGATCGTGCCGCTGTAAGCCAGCGCTTCGGGCAATGTCTGCACAGGCGCCTGGCGTAGTTGGTCGAGGACCTCTTCCCTCAGGCTGGTCACCAGTACCCGGTGATGCCTGCCGATACGCTGGACGGCAGCCATCAGCGCTTCATCCTCCTCATCCCGCAGGTTGGTGACGATGATCACCAGTGCCCGGCGTTTTTGACGTGCCAACAACTGGCTGGCGGCCGCCTGGTAGTCGGCGGTTTTTCGCGTGGTCTGCAGGTCATAGACCGCATTGAGCAACAGGTTCAATTGGCCACTGCCCTTGACCGGCTTCAGGTACCGCGGCTGGTCGCTGGCAAACGTGCACAGCCCTACGGCATCGCCCTGTCTCAAGGCAACGTAGCTCAGCAGCAGGCAGGCATTGAGCGCGTGGTCAAAATGGGACAGTTCATCATCCTGGCTGCGCATGTGCTGGCCGCAATCGAGCATGAACACGATTTGCTGGTCGCGTTCGTCCTGGTACTCCCGGGCAATGGGCGTTCGTTGGCGGGCGGTGGCTTTCCAGTCGATCTGGCGCAGGCTGTCACCTTCACGAAACTCGCGCAGTTGATGAAACTCCAGGCCTAATCCTCGCCGCTGATGTTGGCGCACGCCCAGTTGGCTGAGCCAGTTATCCACACCCCGCAACTGCGCACCGTATAAACGTGCGAAATCCGGGTAAACACGAGTGGCATCGTGAGTCTCGACCCAGCGTCGTGCCGACCACAGCCCCAATGGGCTGGGCAGCAGCAGTTCGCAGCGACTGAAATGGAAGTGCCCGCGCCGCAAGGGGCGTACGCGATAGCCCAGCTCAGCGCGTTCACCGGGGCGTAGTTGAATGGATTGAGGCAGGTTCTCCACATTCAGGCCGTCGGGCACATGATCGAACACCTGCACGGTCAGAGGTTGTGGGTAATCGTGCTCCAGGCACAGGCGTACTTCCTCCCAGCGCCCCAGCGCCAGGCTACCAGGCAATGTTCTGTACACGCGGGCCGAAGGGCGGCGACGCAAGCGTGCAGCATCCAGCATCGCCAGCAGCAGCAGGGCCAGCAGCAGGCCCCAGGCTACCGAATGCAAGGTGGCGGGCACTTTGAACTGCAACGCTGCCGAGGCGCCCAACAGGGTGTTCAAGCCGAGCAGAACGCTCAGCCAGGTCAGCAGCAGACGGGTCGGTTTCATGATGGCGTCATTGTCTTGGTGCAGCAATCTGGTCGAGTAAATGCTGGAGCACCTGGTCGACTTCCAGGCCGTCGATGTCCAGTTCTGGTGCGATGCGTACCCGGTGACGCAGTACCGCCAGGGCGCAGCCCTTGATGTCGTCGGGGGTGACGAATTCGCCACCGCGCAACAGCGCACGGGCACGTGCCCCGCGTACCAGGGCGATGGAGGCCCTGGGGCCGGCACCGATGGCCAGCCCCGGCCAACTGCGCGTGGCACGGGCCAGGCGTACGGCATAGTCGAGCACCTGTTCATCCAGTGGCAGGTCACTGGCAATTTGCTGCATCGTTACTACGTCCTCGGCTTGCAGCACAGTACGCAACGGCTGTACCTCCAGCATGTCGGCCTTGGACGAGCGCGTCACTTCGCGGACCATATCCAGCTCTTGTAGAGCATCTGGGTAGTCCATTCGCACCTTGAGCATGAAGCGGTCCAGTTCGGCCTCGGGCAGTGGGTAGGTACCTTCCTGCTCGATGGGGTTCTGGGTCGCCAGTACCATGAAGGGTTGGCCGATGGGCAAGGCCTCGCCTTCCAGGGTCACTTGGCGTTCCTGCATGGCTTCGAGAAGCGCTGCCTGGGTCTTGGCCGGTGCACGGTTGATCTCGTCGGCCAGCAGCAGGTGGGTGAATAACGGCCCCTTGCGCAGTTTGAACTGTTCGGTCTGCAGGTCGTAAACGGCGTGGCCGGTGACATCGCTGGGCATCAGGTCCGGGGTGAACTGGATACGGGCGAAATCACCGCCAAAGCAGCGGGCCAGGGCGCGTACCAGCAGGGTCTTGCCCAGGCCAGGCACGCCTTCCAGCAATACGTGGCCGCCTGCGATCAGGGCGGTGAGCACGTCGTCAATCACAAGGTCCTGGCCAATCACGGCCTTGCGCAACTCCACGCGCAGCGCCTGGGCCTGCTGGCTGGCGTGCTGAAGCTTTTCGGCGGTCAGGGTGGTGGCCAGTGGAGAGTCGCTCATAAGGCATTCCTGAGGGTTTGCAGGTGCGCCACCTGTCGGCTGAAGTCGGCGCTGGAGAGCCGCTTCAGCGCAACGGGCTCAAGCGCCTGGCTGATGATGTGAGGGGGTTGTCGCGTAAGGTGTTCCAGCACCTGCCGTTGCCTTGGCGCATCGAGGTGTTCGAACCCGGGATGACGTCGTCGGGCTGCGCGCAGAATGTCGTGTCGCAAGGCTTGCAACAACGTGCCCTGGCCGCTGCGGCGCAATAGGAAGTCCGCGCTGGCCTTCAAGTGTTCCTGCAACTGGCGACGCGCCTTGGGAGCCGGTGCCTGGATCGGGCCTTGGCGCATGCCTGCCTGCCACAGCCCCAGAGCAAGCAGCGCAACCAGGGCGACGAGGGCCTGGGGGAAATAACGGAGCAATAGAGTAAACAGATCGTCTGTGTCGCTGTTGAACAGCAGGGTGACGTCAGTGCCCTGGTTCAGGTACCACAGCAACCAGGCGTTATCATGTTTGCCGATATTGGCGGTTTTCCACAGGTCGCTGTCGGTGATCACCGTTACGTGGCCTTGCCCAAGGTCAAGTTGCATCAGGTGGCTGGACTTGGCGCTGTTGGCGGAAAACTGCGCCAGGTGCTTGGGGTCGGTGAGGTTGAAGTCGGTGTCAAAACTGAAGTACGCCGGGGCGGTTTCGTTGTCGACGTAGAGCTTTGTCAGATCCGGCTTGTTTTTTTTACGCGGTGGCACGGGTTCGTCGAAGGTGTCGCTCAAGGTTTGACGGATAGTGAGGCGATCAAGCAGCAGGTCACCGCTTGTGCCGGCGTCTTCATCCCATAATGCCTCGGCGACCAGTAGCAGGTGGCCACCGGCTTTTGCCCAGCCCAGTAGTTGTTCGACCTGGCGCGGGGTCATGTTGCTGCGCTCCCCCAGCAGCAACAGGCTATGGCCTTTGGCAGGCAGGTCGGCGAGTCGTTCAAGGCCATTGGCGTGCGCCACAACCACGCCTTGCTGGCGTAGAAAGTGCTCGGCGGCCAGGTAAGGGTTGGCGCGTGCCTCTGGCGACGGGCCCCGGTCAACCACTTCGTCGTAGGGAATTGCTTTGTGCCAGGCATATAAGCCGCCCGCACCCAGCAGGCACGCCAACAACAGCGCTGTCCACAATAGCGCGCGATTCATTGGCTCGCTCCGTCACTGAAAAGAGCACGCCAGTCGCTGCACAGTTTTTGTTGGGCTGAAGAGGGCGGCAGACGGTGACCATAGGCCAGGTTTTGCCAGTGGCGCGTCAGTTCGTCGCTGAACGCCAGTAATTGCGGTTGTTGCAAACGATGAACGCGCTCCAGCACCTGCCCCTCGGTATCGGCGCTTGTCAGTGGCAGGTCGAACTCGTGCAACAGCCGGCTGAGCAACCCGCGATACAGCAGGCCAAGGGCTTCCCGGGGCTGGGTGGGCCATAGTTGTTCGGCGGTACTGGCGATGTCTTCGGGCAATGTCTCGGCGCCCAGCTCCAAGCCGAACAACCGAGCGGGAACGGGCGAGGGGGCGGTAGTGCGAGTGGGTCCGAGGCGGCTGACGAACGTGAGCAACCATTCACGGTAACGCCAGAACACCAGGGCCAGGCCGCCAATCACAAGGCTCCAGAGCAGTATTTCCAAGGTTTTGGCGACGTATTTGAAGGTGTCGCTGTTAAGGTTGTCGAGCAGTGCCTGGAGCCAGCCGGGTAATTTGCCGTCGCCCTTGGCCTTGTTTTCAACCGGCGCTTTTTCTTCGCCAAACCGATAGCGTGTGACGGTTTCCGGGTTCTTGAAAGGCGGCTTTTCCAGCAATGCCTGGATGGATTGGCTGGCGGCCTGGGTACTAAGTGGCTTATGGGCTGTGGTTTCATCTGCCATGGTCGGTGGGCTGATTTGTAGCAGTGCCAGGCCAACGACCAGCAACAACAGCGGTGCAACGTTGTTCAGGCGCTGGCGCAGGCGACGGAATACCAGTTCCAGGTCCCAGGCCTCCAGCACCGTGCGGCGGTTGAGGTACAGGCTGAAGCCACAGGCGACGTAGATGGGTTCCCAGAACACCAGGACCAGGGCATAGAAAGCATTGCTCAGGTGCTCAAGCCAAAGCACGTCCGAGCCTGATGCCAATACCAGTCGTTGCCAGTCCCAGTCCAGTTCAACCTGTTGCGGGATGAAGAGATAGAACAGGGCCATGCCGCCAAACCATAGACCGATTTCCAGGTGTACGCCGATCGTCGTCAGCCAGCGTGCGGCGCCAGCGTTACGTTGCAGCAACACCCCAAGGCGTCGTTGACGTGCGTCACCGTCCAGGCCTTCCAGTTGGCTGACGGGCAGGGTGAAGCTGCGACTCATGCTCAGCCGCCGCCAGGTCAGGCTGGCGAACAGTTGCCCTTTGAGCAACTGCGGCCAATGGCGAACGGCCTGTTTGAGGCTGGGGGGCTCAGCAAACAGGGCCTGGGAAAGAATGTACAGCGGCAAGCGGTCGAAGGCCGGCTTGAGCCACCAGAACAGGAACATGACCAGAGACGGGTAACTCCAGAGCAGCACCGTCAACAGGCTGAATATCGGAAGGCTCACCAGCGCCCAACTGCTCATCAGCAAGAAACGGTGTTCCCGGGCCATCAGCACACCCAAGTCCATGGCTTCCCAGGAAGTGCGCGGGCGAATGACTACGCTGGCGTCAGTCAGGCGCATGGCGACTCCGCCCGGCCAGGGTCAGGTAAGCGGCCACCAGCAGCCAGAGGGCGGCGCCTACCGCGTACTTGATCCAGGGCTCAATGCGAGTGGTTGAGGACCAGTAGGCTTCGATAAAGGCGGCGATCAACAGGAACACCATGACACCACAGAGCATCCTTACGCTTTTGCGCGCGGCCAGGCGCAGGGCTTCGCTGCGCGCCAAGCGCCCGGGGGCGACCAGTGACCAGCCCAGTTGCAAGCCTGCGGCACCGGCCAGTGTGATGGCGCTCAACTCGAATGCGCCGTGACCAATGACAAACGACCAGAAGGTCTGGCCATAGCCAATGTCGGTAAGGTGCCCGGAGACCGCACCTATGACCAAACCGTTGAAAATCAGGAAGAACACACTGCCCAGGCCAAACAACAGGCCGGCAGCAAAGGTCTGGAAGGCGATGCCGATGTTGTGCATCACGTAATAGCCAAACATCATCCAGTCTTCGCTGGCGGCACGCTCGGCAGCGCGGCCCAGGCGGTTGGCATCGGGGTTGTACATGCCCTGCATCTCGGCCACCTGCTGGGGGCTGATGATGCTGTAGACCAGGTCGGGGAACAGGTACACCAGCAGGGCGATCCCTACCAGGCTGCCAAAGAACAGCAGGCCGGCGATCAGCACGAAGCGCCATTGTTCGCGTACCAGGCGTGGGAAGTCGGCGAGAAGAAACGCCAGTATGTTTGCCGTCAGTTGGCTGCGATGACGATACAGTTGTTGATGGCCGCGCAATGCCAGCTGTTGCAACGGATCGACCAGGTAACTGCTGTAGCCGCGCTGCTGAGCCAGGGCCAGATGTTGGCACAGGCGTCGATATTGATGCGGGAAGTCGGCGACATCGGCGGCCTTGGCTTTACCTTGCTCCAGTTGCTTCAACTGCTCGGCGAAGGTTTGCCATTGATGCTGGTGGCGGCTTTCAAAAAGGCTTTGCTTCATGTCGGCCCCAACAAACCACGGGCTACACCGTTGAGTTGCTCCACGGCACGCGGTGCAGGCACCTGCAGGGGCCCTGCGAGGATGGCGGCCAGTTCATGCACCCGTTCGGCCGAGAGTTCCGCCTGGCGTTCGGCGAAACCGAGGATGGCCCGCTGTTCGCTCAGCTCCAGTGCGAATGACAGGCGCAGGGCGGGTGCTTGAGGGATGCTCGGGCGCACCAGCGGCAGCTCGCGGTAGACCACCAGTGTGCCTGCGGCCAGGTCGCCGAGCCGCTTGAAGTGCGGATGCTGCAGGCAACTGATCGCGCCGAGGAAATAACCGAAGGGCAGCATGTCGACAAAACGCAGCAGGTTGCGGATCAATGATGCCGACCAGCCAATGGGCGTGCCGTCATCCTGTACCACGCGCAGGCCCATGACCTGCTTGCCCGGCGAGCAGCCGTGGTTGAGCACTTCGAACAACACCATGTACCACCAGCTCACCACGAACAGCAGCAGCGAACCCAGCCCGATCCCCACATTGCCGAGCAGCGCCAGCGGCACTAGCAGGATCCCCATGATGATCCCTCGCGCGCCCAGGTCGAATGCAAAGGCCAATGCCCGAGAGGGCAGGCCAGCAGGACGCAGGGGCAGGTCGATGCCCTCCGGCGTTTCTATCTGATAGTGGGTATCCAAAGGCGTTGATGGCATTGCGATCCTTGGCAGTGCGAGGCGACTTGAGAGACACGGATGCTAGCAGTGTCGACGCTGGAAGCAACCATTCGAGGGTTTTCTGGATATTTATACAGTCAGGTATCGCTGGCTCCCAACGCCTTGCAGCGCCTAGACTTTGTCGATCTTCAGCACAGGAATAGCCCGTGACCTCGATTTTCTGGTACGACTATGAAACCACTGGCATCAACCCGCGCAACGATCGCCCGCTCCAGGTAGCCGGGATCCGCACCGACCTTGAGCTCAATGAGATCGGTGCGCCGATCAATCTTTATTGCCAGCCCAGCGACGATATCCTGCCTCACCCGGCAGCGTGCGCGATCACGGGCATCACGCCGGGTGTCCTCGCCGAGAAGGGCCTTGCCGAAGCCGATTTCATGACTCGGGTGCACGCCGAACTGGCCGCGCCAGGTACCTGCGGCGCCGGCTACAACACCCTGCGATTCGACGATGAAATGACGCGCTACAGTCTGTACCGCAATTTTTTCGACCCGTATGCGCGCGAGTGGCAGGGCGGCAACAGCCGGTGGGACTTGATCGATGTGATGCGCACTGCCTACGCCCTGCGGCCGGAGGGGATCAACTGGCCCGAGCAGGACGGGCGTGTGACCCTCAAGCTCGAACGCTTGACCGAGGCCAACGGCATCGACCATGGCCAGGCCCATGATGCGTTGTCGGATGTGCGTGCAACCATCGCCCTGGCGCGGTTGGTCCGGGAGAAACAACCGAAGTTGTATGAATGGTTGTTTCAATTGCGCAGCAAGCAGCGGGTCATGGATCAGGTGCGGTTGCTGCAACCGATGGTGCATATCTCGGGGCGTTTTTCCGCCGAGCGCCATTATCTGGGCGTGGTCTTGCCCCTGGCCTGGCACCCGCGCAATCGCAATGCCTTGATCGTCTGTGACCTGGGGCTCGATCCACAAGGGCTGTTGGACCTGGATGCGACGACGCTGCGTCAGCGTCTTTACACGCGCCGCGATGAGCTAGCCGAAGGTGAACTGCCGGTTCCGCTCAAGTTGCTGCATATCAACCGCTGCCCGGTGGTTGCGCCGTTGAAGGTGCTGCGCCCTCAAGACCTCGAGCGCCTTCAATTGGATAAGGAAGCTTGCCTCGCGCGGGCGCTGCGGCTAACTGACGCACAGGAAGTTTGGCGGGACAAGTTAGCGGCCATTTATGCCGAGGAAGACTTTGCGTCAAACTCGGACCCGGAGCAGCAGCTCTACGAGGGTTTTATTGGTGACCGTGACCGCCGTTTATGTGAGCAAGTTCGCATGGCAGAGCCCGCGCAATTAGCCCGTCAGCAGTGGCCGTTCGATGATCATCGTTTGCCGGAATTATTATTTCGCTACCGGGCGCGTAACTTTCCTGAAACCTTGAACAATGAGGAGCAACAACGCTGGAAACTTTTCTGTCAGCAACGTTTGTCGGATGCACAGTGGGGGGCGCCGAATACCCTCTTGGCATTTAAGCAGGCGCGTGAGGAGTTGGCGGTTAGTGCTACATCGTTTCAGTGCCAGGTACTGGCGCAATGGCAGGACTATGTGGATTCCTTAGCGGCGCGCCTGAATCTGTAGGCGCATAACTACAGAATATTCAGACAATAAAAAACGCCAGCAAGCTGGCGTTTTTCATGTGTGACGTATCGGGTGAACGTCCGACCGGGCTTAGCCCAGCAGGGTTGCCCAACCTTCAACTACGTCACCGCCCCACTTGGCTTTCCACTCTTTCAGAGTTTTGTGGTTGCCACCTTTGGTTTCAATTACTTCGCCGTTGTGCGGGTTTTTGTACTGCTTGACCTTGCGAGCACGCTTGGTGCCGGTAGTTTTCACAGCGCCACGCGGTGCTTTAACTTTCGACTCTGGATCCAGCAGCGCGATGATGTCACGCAGGGATTTGGAGTATTCACCCATCAGGGTGCGCAATTTGCCTTCGAATTCCAGCTCGGTTTTCAGCTTGTCGTCTTCGGACAGGTTCTTCAAACGGGCTTGCAGCTCTTTGATAGCTTCTTCGGTGGCGCGGTATTCGTTGATCAGTGACATGTGGACTACCTTATGTAGAACGCTGATTGACAGGGTGAGTGGCCTAATAATAGTCAGGCAATTTCATCAAGTAAACATTTAAGACGGTATTTAGGCGAATGACATTGAATGTGTGGGAGAAAACCTGGCCGATGAGTTAATTAGTGAGCGTTATGCGCAAAAGATAATCACCTTAATTTTTTGCTACTGGCCTGAGCATGCCGTTGTATCGTCATATAGCGCTGGTAAAACCTTACACGATTAAGGGGTGTTACCACGGCCATGCCTCAAGATAAGGTGCAAGGGAATACTGCAGTTTTTCTGCGTAATCGCTAGAATAGCGGCCTTTGTGAAGTTCTGGAGTTTCCCCCTAATGCGCACTTTTCGGCTGGTGATTGCTTGCCCGGACCGGGTTGGCATCGTTGCCAAGGTCAGTAACTTTCTGGCTTCCCATAATGGCTGGATCACCGAGGCGAGCCATCACTCGGACGATCTCAGTGGTTGGTTTTTCATGCGTCACGAAATCCGTGCCGATACGTTGCCCTTTGGCCTGGAAGCCTTCCGCGAGGCGTTTGCGCCGATTGCCGAAGAGTTTTCGATGACCTGGCACATCACCGATACAGAGCAGAAGAAACGCGTGGTGCTGATGGCCAGCCGCGAATCCCACTGCCTGGCAGACCTGCTGCACCGCTGGCACAGCGACGAACTCGATTGCGAGATTGCCTGCGTGATCTCCAACCATGACGACCTGCGCAGCATGGTCGAATGGCATGGCATCCCTTATTACCATGTGCCGGTCAACCCACAGGACAAGGAGCCGGCATTCGCCGAAGTGTCGCGCCTGGTCAAGCAGCATGACGCGGATGTAGTGGTGCTGGCGCGCTACATGCAGATCCTGCCACCGGAGCTGTGCCGCGAATACGCTGGCAAGGTGATCAACATCCACCACAGCTTCTTGCCGTCCTTTGTTGGTGCCAAGCCTTATCACCAGGCTTCCCTGCGTGGCGTGAAGCTGATTGGTGCAACCTGCCACTACGTGACCGAAGAGCTGGACGCCGGCCCGATCATCGAGCAGGACGTGGTGCGCGTCAGCCACAGCGACAGTATTGAAGACATGGTGCGTTTCGGCCGTGATGTCGAGAAGATGGTGTTGGCCCGTGGCTTGCGCTACCACCTGGAAGATCGCGTGTTGGTGCACGGCAACAAGACCGTGGTCTTCTGACCCAGCGGTTTTGATTGAAAGACACCGGGGCCTGGAGGTAAAACTCTCCAGGCCCTTTTTTATTTCTGTTTCAGGAGATTCCCATGAGCGACCCGCTCGATAAAGCCACCTCACGGGCGCCTGCTACCTTGGGCGAGGGCTGTTTGAGTCGTTACGACCCGGACGCGCTGGATGCCGAGGATGGTACTGATTTTCCAGGCGCGGCGCGTTTATGGGAACAGACACAGGCGCAGGATGAGCAGCCTGCCGCCCCTGAAAAAGACGCTTGAGCAGCGGTTTGCCGACCATCAATAGAAACACTGGCGCACCGGCCAGCAAATAGAAGTAGTAGGTCACCGCGCGCCAGATCAGAATCGCCGCAGCCGCTGTGGATGTGCCCACCATGGGCGCCAGCAGTGCCGCTGACGTCAACTCCGCAGCGCCGGCCCCGCCTGGCGCCAGGCTGAACTGCCCGGCAGTCAGGGATAACATCTGGATCAGAAAGCTCCAGGCCCACTGCACCTCGCCCCCCAACCCGCGCAGCGCCAGGTACAGCACGCTGTAACGCAGCAGCCAATGCAGGCTGGTCAGCGCAAAGACCCCAAGCAAGGTGCTCCGGGGTAGTTTCAGGGTGGCGCTGAACGCCGCAAGAAAACGCAGCAACCGGCGTGCCCAGCGTCGGCGGGTGGTAGCACTGACCTTCATGGCCTTGAGTGCCAAACCCGCCAGGCGAATCAGCCGTCGGTGAAAATGCACCACGGCCCAGCCACTGATTACCCCACCCACCATCGACACGGCGCTGAGCCCCAGCAACCACTCCAGACGCGGGCTGAGGCTATGGAATAGCGCATATAGCAAGATCCCCACCAGTGCGCAGAGAAAAAACACTAGGTCGCTCAACTGGTCCATGGCAAACACCGCGCTGCCTTGGGCGGGGCGGATGCCATTGCGTGCCAGCAGGGCCATCAGGGTCAACGGCCCGCCGCTGCCGCCGGGTGTTGCACACATGGCGAACTCGGTGGATATCACCACGCCAAGGCTTTTAAGCGGGCCTAACTCGCCGCGATGCTCGCCAAGCAGTAGGCGGATACGCAGGCTGTTGATCAGCCAGCAGCCAATGATCATGGCGAACATCCCCAGTAACTGGGGCAAGGGAAACTGGCGCAGGCGCGCAATGCTTTCGCCGCCGCCCAGCCACAATGGGATCACCAGCGCCACCAAGAGCGCCAACACTAACCAGATCAGTCGGCCCATGGCTGCGTCGCCAGCCAGGCGGCCTTGGTTTGGGGGACGCGCCCCGTGTTGAGCAGGCGTTGCAGGGTGTCTAGCCAATAATCGCGGGAAAACCTGTGGCGCATGTCCACCGGGTGCAAACCCAGTCGGATCAGCGGGGCCTCCTGCCACCGCTGTTCACGGCGATCACTGAGGATTTTGGACAATCCCCGGCGCCAGGCACTGCGGGCGCTCCACACCAGGCCGGGGGCGTTGATAGGCGTGAAGTCCGGCAGGCGATAAAGATGTTGTGGGTCGCTGGTGTAGCTCAGCGGCAACTGGCGCAATGCCTGCCGGGTGCCGTCGCTCATCAACCAGGCGGGCGCAACAAAGCCATGCAGCGGCCAGCCATTGCGCTCAAATACCTCAATGCCGGCGGTCAACCGCCGCAGCGCCTCGGCTTCGGACAGCTGGTAAAACTCGCCTTCGTGGGTATAGATGCGTCGCATAAACCATTCTTTTGGCGTACGCGGCCGAGGTTGGTCGTCGCAATGGTAGTAACCGTGCAAGGTGAGCTCATCGCCCTTGGCGACACGGCTGTCGAGCAGGCGCCGAAAATCGCGGTGGGCGGCCAAGTCGTCATGGTGATGGAAGTCTGGCACCACCAGCCAAGTGATGGGCACGCGGCCCAGTGCATCGACGGCCTCGACGAACGGCCGGTAGTCGGCCCAGGTGTGCGGAGCCACGTCGTGCAGTACCAGCATCAGCGCGCGCTCAGCCATGGGCGAGCATCGGTTCATGGCTGCCCAGCACGGCGCAGTAATGCCCCAGCAGGCTGTCGACTACCGTGTCCCACGCATAATGCTGCTCGACATGGCGCCGAGCCTGAGCACCCAGGCGTCGGCTGTCGGTACTGAACAGCTCGCGCACCGCCTCGGCCATGGCCTTGGGGTTGTTTGGCGCGCACAGCAGGCCACAACGCTCGTCGACAATCTCGGTAAAGGCCCCGGCCGCCACGGCGACCACTGGAATACCGCAGGCCATGGCTTCCAGGATCACCAGGCCGAAGGTCTCCTGGTCGCCACCATGCAGTAAGGCGTCGGCGCTGGCCATCAGCCGAGCGACATGTTGGGCGGGCCGGAATCCGTCAATCACGGTGACATTGTCTGGCACGCTGGCCGGCATGCCGGAGCCCACCAGCAGCAAGTGGTAGCCTTCCCCCAGGCGTTTCATGCAGTTGAGCAGCACCGGCAGGTTTTTCTCCTTGGAGCCGCGCCCGGCGAAGATCAGTAGCCGAGTGTCTTCGCCAATCCCCAGTTCGGCGCGCAGGCCGGGGTCACGTACCTCAGGGGTGAAGGTTTGCAGGTCTACGCCCAGGGGTTGTACGAAGACATTTCTGACGCCAAGCCCGATGAGCTTGTCGGCCATTACCTGGCTGGGGGCGAGCACTCGGTCAAAATTCCCATAGAGTTTGCGCACATAGGCTTCAACATTGGGGGTAAACCAAGGCCCCATGCGGTTGCTCACCAGCAGTGGCAGGTCGGAGTGGTAAAAGCCGATGACCGGCACATCCAATTGGCGTCGGGCATCCAGCGCGGCCCAGGCGGTCAGGTAAGGGTCGCCAACTTCGATCAGGTCGGGCTGTAAATCGTGCAGGACATTTCGCCAAGGCGCCAAACGAAGGGGGAAGCGATAGCCTTTGCCGAAGGGCAGGGCGGGCGCCGGTACTTTGAAGATGCCGTCCTGCTCGCTCAAGTGTGCGCCAGGAATCAACAGGCTATGGCGAATGCCCGGCTTGAGCGCCAGACGCCGGTGCTTGGCGTCAAGGTAAGTGCGTACGCCACCGCTGGCCGGGGCGTAGAACATGGTTATGTCAGCGATATGCACGATGAACATCCCTCCGATCCATTGCTCTCCCTAGATGGACCTGAGGTAAGGATAGATGTTCGGTTTAGATTCGCAGCATGACGGTGGCGGGAGTGGACAAACGCACGCTGTAGGAGCGAGCTTGCTCGCGAAAAACTCACAGACTCCGCGTTTCTTCAGGCAGCCCGCGTTATCGTTGACGTTTTTCGCGAGCAAGCTCGCTCCTACAGGTGGATTAAGGTGGGGGCACCTCAGATCCGGAAGCTGCCCACCAATTGCTTCAAGCGCGAGGCCTGTTGTTCCAGGTCCGAGCAGGCGCGCAGGGTCGATTGCAGGTTTTCCACCCCTTCCTGGTTGAGGGTGTTGATCTCGGTGATGTCCATATTGATCGACTCCACCACCGAGGTTTGTTCTTCCGTTGCGGTGGCGACCGACTGGTTCATGCCGTCGATCTCGCCAATGCGCTGGGTCACGCTGTTCAGGCGCTCGCCTGCCAGGTTGGCGATTTCCACGCTGTCCAGGCTGTGGCGTTGGCTTTCGCTCATGGTAGTCACCGAGTCCCGGGCACCCACCTGTAGCTCTTCGATCATCGTCTGCACCTGTTGCGCCGACTCCTGAGTGCGATGAGCGAGGTTGCGCACTTCATCGGCCACGACCGCAAAGCCACGCCCGGCTTCCCCGGCGCGCGCCGCTTCGATCGCCGCATTGAGCGCCAGCAGATTGGTTTGCTGGGAAATGCTGGTGATCACCTCAAGAATCTGGCCGATATTCACCGTTTTGCTGTTAAGTGCTTCGATATTGGTGCTTGAGGTGCTGATCATGCTGGATAACTGCGTCATCGCCTTGATATTGCGTTCAACCACCTGCTGGCCGTCTTCGGCCAAGTGCCTGGCGTCGCTGGCCTGACTGGAGGCTTGGGCGGCGTTGCGTGCGATCTCCTGGGCTGCGGCCCCCAGTTGATTGATGGCGGCAGCGACACTGTTGGTGCGGTTGGCCTGTTCGTCAGAGTTGACCATCGACGAGTTGGAGGCGCTGACCACCCGCAGGGCTACTTCATTGACGTGCTCGGTGGCTGAAGACACTTCGCGAATCGAGGTATGAATGCGCTCGACGAAGCGGTTGAAAGCATTGCCCAAGGTGCCGAATTCATCATTGTTCTGGATGGTCAGGCGGCGAGTCAGGTCGCCTTCACCGTCGGCAATGTCTTGCATGGCGCGGGTCATCAGGTGCAAAGGTTGCAGCAAGACGCGGATCAGCATGCCGAGCAGGGCGATGATGATCACCACCGCGATGATCGTGGCGATCACCGCCGAGGTGCGGAACTCACTGAGCATGGCGAAAGACTTGTCCTTGTCCACCGAAACGCCCAGGTACCAGTTCACCGATGGCAGGCCCTTGATCGGTGTGAACGTCACGATATTGGTCTTGCCATTGGCTTGCACTTCGCTGAAGTCGCCGCTGATCTTCGGCGTGTCTTTTGGATAAACGTCCGACAGGGTCTTCATCACCAGGGCTTTATCGGGGTGCACCAGCACTTTGCCGTCGGCGCTGACCAGGAACGCATAGCCCATGCCGCCAAAATCCAGCGCGCCGATGTTGTCCACCAGGGTCTGCAGGCTCAGGTCGCCGCCGACTACGCCGATGCTCTGGCCGCCCTTGGTACTGGGCGTGGCAACGGAGATGATCAGTTGCCCGGTCGCCGCGTCGATATAGGGTTCGGTCAGGGTCGAGCCATTACTGGCCTGGGCGCCCTTGTACCAGGGGCGAACACGCGGGTCGAAGCCGTCGGGCATCTTGGTGTCAGGGCGGATGGTGAACGTGCCCTGGCTGTCACCGACGTAGGTCGCCATGAATGACGAAGTCAGCGCTTTCTGCTCCAGCAGGCTGGCGACGACGGTTTTTTCAGGGTTGACGGCGATGTTCTGTGCGGCGTTTTCCACCAGGGCGATACGTCCGGTGAGCCAGGTCTGGATGTTGCTGGCGGTAACGTCGCCCATCTCGTGCAGATAGTTGTTGAGGTCGTCGCGAATCGCGTTGCGCTGCAGATAGTCGTTGTAGAGGGTAAACAACGCAAAGGCGGCGATGACGATAAGGGAGGCTGCAAGCAGGATCTTGTGGCTGAAGCGCAGATTTTTGTTCATGGCTTGAAGGGTCCGCTAAGGTCTTAATATCCGAGGCGCATCCAATGCGGGAGGCGCGAAATGGCAGCGTTAAAAAAGGTGTGGTATTTCTGGTGATAGCTCCGTTGGTCCGTATCGGAATTATCTGACCGTTTTTTAGTCTTTGTCGGGCTTACATCCGTCTATATCGACCTCGCGGCACTAAAGATTAACCATAGGTGACGAAATGCCTGACTCCACACAACTGCTTATCGGTGCAGGCCCTGACGGCCAGCCCATCGCCCAGTCCATGCGCCTGGCCAACCGTCATGGGTTGATCGCCGGCGCCACCGGCACCGGCAAGACCGTCACCTTGCAGCGCCTGGCGGAAGCCTTCAGTGATGCGGGCGTGGCGGTGTTCGCTGCCGACATCAAAGGCGACCTCTGCGGCCTGGGCGCCGCCGCCAACCCCCAGGGCAAAGTGGCCGAGCGCATCGCCGGTATGCCCTTCCTTGATTACACGGCCCAGGCGTACCCGGTCACCCTGTGGGATATCCACGGCCAATCCGGTCATCCGTTGCGCACCACCATCAGTGAAATGGGCCCGCTCTTGCTCGGCAGCCTGTTGGAACTCACCGACAGCCAGCAGTCGGCGCTCTATGCGGCGTTCAAAGTGGCCGACCGCGAAGGCCTGTTGCTGCTGGACCTCAAGGACCTCAAGGCACTGCTCAATCACCTGCGCTATCACCCGGAACTGCTGGGCGAAGACGCCGCCTTGATGACCACCGGTTCCAGCCAGGCCTTGTTGCGACGCCTGGCGGTGCTGGAGCAGCAGGGCGCCGAAGCCCTGTTTGGCGAGCCGGCCCTGCAACTGGAGGATATTTTGCAGCCCGCCAGTGATGGGCGTGGGCGCATCCACCTGCTGGACGCCAGCCGCCTGGTGCATGAAGCGCCGAAGGTCTACGCGACCTTCCTGTTATGGCTGCTGGCAGAGTTGTTCGAACAATTGCCGGAACGCGGCGATGCCGACAAACCGTTGCTGGCGTTGTTTTTCGATGAAGCGCACTTGTTGTTCGCCGATACGCCAAAAGCCTTGCAGGAGCGCCTGGAGCAAGTGGTGCGCCTGATCCGTTCCAAAGGGGTTGGCGTGTACTTCGTCACCCAGTCGCCGGGCGACCTGCCGGATACGGTACTGGCGCAACTGGGCCTGCGCATCCAGCACGGTTTGCGCGCATTCACCGCCAAAGAGCAGAAATCCCTGCGAGCGGTGGCGGACGGTTTTCGGCCCAACCCGACATTCGATACCTTGTCAGTGCTTACAGAATTGGGCACTGGTGAGGCATTGGTGGGAACCTTGCAGGAAAAGGGCACGCCGGAAGTCGTCCAGCGCGTACTGGTTGCTCCCCCGCAATCGCGGATCGGGCCGCTCACCGAAGCCGAACGTAAAGCGTTGGTTGCCAGTTCGCCGCTGTTGGGGCGCTATGACAAACCAGTGGATCGTGAGTCTGCCTATGAGGTGCTGATGGCCCGCAAGGAGCTTGGGCCTGCCGAGCAGGCTGCTCCGGCCGCCGAAGAGCCGAGCTTCACCGACAAGGCGGGTGCATTCCTGGGGACCACGGCGGGCAAGGCGTTGAAATCAGCCATGCAGCAGGCCGCCAATCAGATGGGGCGCCAGTTGGTGCGGGGGTTGCTGGGTTCGTTGCTGGGCGGCAGCAAACGCAAATAGCGCTTCAGGCTTTGGGCCGGGCATGGGCGGCCAGCCGTTCCAGGGCAGCGCGCAACCCCGGGTCGTTGATCCCTTCAGCAGTGGCCTGAAGGGTTTCGGCGGCCGTTTCCGACAGGTCCATGGTATGCCCCACTGCGCCTTGCGGCACGGTGGGTGGCTGTACCTTGAACTGAATGCGCGTCAAATTGGCAAATTCGTCGAACGCCATCAACTGGCGCTGCAAGCGCTTCTGTTGGTAGCGCAAGCGGGTGGCCCAATGCCCATCGGTGACAATTAATAGCAGGTTGCCTTCACGCCAGGAGGCGACGTGACAATGTTCCCGGGCGGCCGGCTGCAGTTGGCTTTCCAGCAGGCGTTGCAGATGGCCCAAGCGTTGCGCCTGGCCGAAGATAGCTTTCAGCGGTTTGGCTTCGCGGAGCAACGCGCCGGGCGCGCGGGCTGTGAGAGGGCGAAATGCCATGTTTAGACACCTTAGGTAACAGAGCGGCTATCTTAGCAGAAAGCGCCTGTATGCCCTGAGGCTCTGCGTCGGCAGGGCTTTCTCCGTCAAATCAATAAGTAACTTCTGCGCCTGGTGGGTTGAAGTTCCAGCAAAAGCCCTTATTTTAAACATGCCCTCTCACTATGCCGTGCCTGTCTCAGGGAACAACGCCACTTTCCTCACCCACGATTCCGGGTAGAATGCGCGTTCGCAATGCGGCCGTGAGGGCTGCTCGGGCCACTCACGGTGCGCCCTCCATCCCTATGTGTGGAAGAACCTGCCGATATGTTTGCGCCTTTGTTAAAGAAACTTTTTGGAAGCAAGAATGAGCGCGAAGTCAAACGCATGCTCAAGACGGTGCAGCTGGTCAATGCCTTCGAAGAGCAGATGGTTGCTCTGTCGGACGAGCAATTGCGCGCCAAGACCCAAGAGTTCAAGGCCCGCATAGCCAAAGGTGAAACCCTCGACAAGCTGCTGCCCGAAGCCTTCGCGGTTGCCCGTGAAGCCGGTAAGCGCGTCATGGGCATGCGCCACTTCGACGTCCAGTTGATCGGCGGCATGACCTTGCATGAAGGCATGATTGCCGAAATGCGCACCGGTGAAGGCAAGACCCTGGTGGCAACCCTGGGCGTTTACCTCAACGCACTGTCCGGCAAGGGCGTGCACGTTGTGACGGTGAACGACTACCTGGCTCGCCGGGACGCCAACTGGATGCGCCCGTTGTATGAATTCCTCGGCCTGACCGTCGGCGTGGTAACGCCGTTCCAGCCGCCGGAAGAGAAGCGCGCCGCGTACGCCTGCGACATCACCTACGGTACCAACAACGAATTCGGTTTCGATTACCTGCGCGACAACATGGCGTTCAGCATGGATGAAAAATTCCAGCGTGAACTCAACTTTGCCGTGATCGACGAAGTCGACTCCATCCTCATCGACGAAGCCCGTACCCCGCTGATCATCTCCGGCCAGGCCGAAGACAGCTCGCGCCTGTACACCGAGATCAACAAGTTGATCCCGCGTCTTGAGCAGCACATCGAGGAAGTGGAAGGCGTGGTGACCAAAGAAGGTCACTTCACCATCGACGAGAAGACCCGCCAGGTCGAACTCAACGAAGCCGGTCACCAGTTTGTCGAAGAAATGCTGACCCAGATCGGCGAACTGGCCGAAGGCGAAAGCCTGTACTCGGCGCACAACCTGGGCCTGTTGACCCACGTGTACGCTGGCCTGCGCGCCCACAAGCTGTTCCATCGCAACGTCGAATACATCGTGCAGGACGGCCAGGTGGTACTGGTTGACGAGCACACCGGTCGTACCATGCCCGGTCGTCGTCTGTCCGAAGGCCTGCACCAGGCCATCGAAGCCAAGGAACACCTCAACATCCAGGCCGAAAGCCAGACGTTGGCGTCCACCACCTTCCAGAACTACTTCCGTCTGTACAACAAGCTGTCCGGCATGACCGGTACGGCCGACACCGAAGCGTTCGAATTCCACCAGATCTACAACCTGGCCGTGATGGTCATTCCGCCGAACAAACCGTTGGCGCGTAAAGACTACAACGACCTGGTGTTCCTGACCGCCGAAGAGAAATACGCGGCGATCATCAACGACATCAAGGACGGTATGGCCAAGGGCCGTCCGATCCTGGTGGGTACCGCCACCATCGAGACCTCCGAGCACGTGTCCAACCTGCTCAACAAGGAAGGCATCGAGCACAAGGTACTGAACGCCAAGTTCCACGAAAAAGAAGCCGAGATCATTGCCCAGGCCGGTCGCCCAGGCGCACTGACCATCGCCACCAACATGGCCGGTCGTGGTACCGACATCCTGTTGGGCGGCAACTGGGAAGTGGAAGTGGCCTCGCTCGACAACCCGACGCCTGAGCAGATCGCCCAGATCAAGGCCGACTGGCAGAAGCGTCACCAGGCTGTGCTGGAATCCGGTGGCTTGCAGGTGATCGCGTCCGAGCGTCACGAATCGCGTCGTATCGACAACCAGCTGCGTGGCCGTGCCGGCCGCCAGGGTGATGCCGGTTCCAGCCGTTTCTACCTGTCGTTGGAAGACAGCCTGATGCGTATCTTCGCATCGGACCGGGTGAAGAACTTCATGAAAGCCCTGGGCATGCAGTCCGGTGAAGCGATCGAGCACCGCATGGTGACCAACGCCATCGAGAAGGCCCAGCGCAAAGTAGAAGGCCGTAACTTCGATATTCGCAAGCAACTGCTCGAGTTCGACGACGTCAACAACGAACAGCGTAAAGTGATCTATCACATGCGTAACACGTTGCTGGCCGCCGACAACATTGGCGAGACCATCGCTGATTTCCGTCAGGACGTGCTCAACGCCACTGTCAGCGCCCATATTCCGCCACAGTCGCTGCCTGAGCAGTGGGATGTTGCCGGCCTGGAAGCGGCATTGAAGAGCGACTTCGGTGTGGACTTGCCGGTTCAGCAATGGCTGGACGAAGACGACCACCTGTACGAAGAAACCCTGCGCGAAAAACTGATGGCCGAGCTGCTGGCGGCGTACAACGAGAAAGAAGAGCAAGCGAGTGCCGAAGCTCTGCGCACCTTCGAGAAACAGATCGTATTGCGCGTGCTGGATGACCTGTGGAAAGACCACCTGTCGACCATGGACCACCTGCGCCACGGTATCCACCTGCGTGGCTACGCCCAGAAGAACCCGAAGCAGGAGTACAAGCGCGAGTCGTTCACGCTGTTCTCCGAATTGCTGGATTCGATCAAGCGCGATTCGATCCGCGTGCTGTCCCACGTTCAGGTGCGTCGCGAAGACCCGATCGAGGAAGAAGCACGCCTGCGTCAGGAAGCCGAAGCACTGGCGGCGCGCATGCAGTTCCAGCATGACGAAGCGCCGGGCCTGGATGAGCCTGAAGCATTGGGTGAAGAGGTCGATGTGGCCCTGGCCCAGACCCCGGTTCGCAATGACCAGAAGCTGGGCCGCAACGAGCTGTGCTACTGCGGTTCGGGCAAGAAATTCAAACACTGCCACGGCCAGATCGAATAAGATTTTCGCCTGACGCTGCAACACCCCGCGCCGCGACCGGCCTTTGCCGTCGCGGCGTTTTGCCATTAATTCCCACCGTCGATAGCGACGGCACAGACATCACCTATTTTTGAGGAGCGCATTCATGGCTGTTGGTCTTGGTCCTTTGCCCACGTTGCACCCGGTTGCCGGTTTTGAACTCGGTATCGCTTCGGCGGGCATCAAGCGCCCGGGGCGCAAGGATGTGGTGGTGATGCGTTGTGCGGAAGGCTCGACCGTGGCGGGCGTGTTCACCCTCAATGCCTTCTGCGCTGCGCCGGTGATTCTGGCCAAGCAACGGGTGGCTGGGTCGATTCGCTACCTGCTGACCAATACCGGCAATGCCAACGCCGGCACCGGCGAGCCGGGCCTTGTCGCGGCGGCGCGCACCTGCGCCAAGCTGGCGCAACTGACCGGCGTGGACGCCAGCCAGGTGCTGCCTTACTCCACCGGTGTGATCGGTGAGCCGCTGCCGGTGGAAAAAATCGAAGGTGCCCTGCAAGCCGCGCTCGATGACCTGTCTGTGGATAACTGGGCGGCTGCCGCTACCGGCATCATGACCACCGATACCTTGCCAAAAGGCGCGAGCCGTCAGTTCGTGCATGAGGGCGTGACTATCACCGTCACCGGTATCAGCAAAGGCGCAGGCATGATCCGTCCGAACATGGCCACCATGCTCGGTTATATCGCCACCGACGCCAAGGTCTCCCGTGATGTGCTGCAACGCCTGATGCTGGACGGCGCCAACAAGTCGTTCAACCGCATCACCATCGACGGTGATACCTCCACCAACGACTGCTGCATGCTGATCGCCACCGGCCAGGCCAATCTGCCGGAAATCACTTCCACCGAAGGTCCATTGTTCGCGGCGTTGAAACAGGCAGTGTTTGAAGTGTGCATGGACGTGGCCCAGGCCATCGTGCGTGACGGCGAGGGCGCGACCAAGTTCGTCACGGTTGAAGTCAACGGTGGCAGCAACCATCAGGAATGCCTGGATGTGGGCTACACCGTGGCGCACTCGCCGCTGATCAAGACCGCGCTATTTGCTTCGGACCCGAACTGGGGCCGTATCCTCGCGGCTGTCGGCCGTGCTGGCGTGCCGGACCTGGACGTGAGCAAGATCGACGTGTTCCTGGGTGACGTGTGCATTGCCAGCCGTGGCGCCCGCGCCGAAACCTACACCGAAGCCCAGGGCTCGGCGGTGATGCAGCAGGAAGAAATCACCATCCGTATCGAACTGGGTCGTGGTGACTGCAGCGAAACCATCTGGACCACCGACCTGTCCCACGAGTACGTGAAGATCAACGCGGAATACCGTACCTGAAAATGACCCTCCCCCTGTAGGAGCGAGCTTGCTCGCGAAAAACTCAATGCCATCGCGGTTATCCTGGATGCACGCGTTATCGTTGACGTTCTTCGCGAGCAAGCTCGCTCCTACAAAGGGCTACGACGAGAGGAAGCAGTGGCGTGAAACGAGTGCATGTAGCAGCAGCGGTGATCCGCGGTGTCGATGGCAGGATCCTGCTGGCGCGCCGTGCCGATACTCAGCATCAAGGCGGGCTCTGGGAGTTTCCCGGCGGCAAGGTGGAGGCTGATGAGTCGGTTGCCACGGCTTTGTCCCGTGAATTGCAGGAAGAGCTGGGCATCCAGGTCACCACGGCGCGGCCGCTGATCAAGGTGCAACATGACTATCCGGACAAGCAGGTATTGCTGGATGTCTGGGAAGTCTCGGCTTTTACCGGCGAGCCCCATGGCGCTGAAGGGCAGCCGTTGGCGTGGGTGGCACCGCGGGACCTGGTCAACTATGAATTTCCGGCGGCGAATGCGCCGATTGTCGCCGCGGCACGCTTGCCCGCCGAGTACCTGATCACCCCTGGCGAGCTGGAGACCCCGACGCTGTTGCGCGGTATCCAAAAGGCTATTGCTGGTGGCATCAAGCTGGTTCAACTGCGTGCGCCCAACGGCTATGACCCCAAATACCGTGACCTGGCGGTAGATGCGGTGGGCCTGTGTGCCGGCAAGGCGCAATTGATGCTCAAGGGGCCGTTCGAGTGGCTGGGGGATTTCCCAGCTGCCGGCTGGCACATGACCTCGGCGCAGTTGCGCAAATACGCCAGTAAGGGCCGCCCACTGCCCAAAGACCGTTGGCTGGCGGCTTCGTGCCACAACGCGGAAGAGCTGGCCCTGGCAGAAATGATGGACGTGGATTTCGTCACCCTGTCGCCGGTGCAGCCGACCCAGACCCATCCGGATGCCCAGCCGTTGGGGTGGGAGCAGGCGCAGCAGTTGATCGCCGGGTTCAGCAAGCCGGTGTTTCTGTTGGGCGGGGTTGGGCCGGCGCAGCGGGAGCAGGCCTGGGAGGCTGGTGCGCAAGGTGTGGCAGGTATTCGAGCGTTCTGGCCGCAGGTGTGATGATCATTCCCACGCTCTGCGTGGGAATGCCTCCTGTGACGCTCTGCGTCATGTTTTGGACGCGGAGCGTCCCTTGATACATTCCCACGCAGAGCGTGGGAGCGATCAGGTCAGTGTGGCTTGGCCGCCGCCTGCCACAACACTTCCGCAACGCCTTGGCGCTTGGCAATCACCCTGGCCGCCACAAACAGCAAATCCGACAACCGATTGATGTACGCCAACCCCACACCCTCCAGTGGCTCCACCGCATTCAAGTGCTGACAGCGGCGCTCGGCGCTGCGCGCCAGGCTGCGGCACACATGGGCCTGGGCAATCAGGGCTGAGCCGCCGGGCAGGATGAAATTCTCAAGCGGCCCGACTTCCTCGTTCCAGCGATCAATCGCTGCTTCCAGCCGATCCACTTCCGCCGCATTCAGCGCCTTGTATACCGGCATCGCCAGTTCACCGCCCAAGTCAAACAGACGGTGCTGGCAAGGCGTGAGCACTTCAATCACGTCCTTCAACGCCGGGTGCTTGCCGCTTTGTTCTTCAAGGTTGGCCAGCAGCAGGCCCAGTTGGCTGTTCAGGGTATCCACCTCGCCAATCGCTTCCACGCGTGGATGGTCCTTGGGCACGCGGCGGCCGTCGCCGAGGCCGGTCTCGCCTTTGTCGCCGGTACGGGTGTAGATCTTCGACAGGCGAAAGCCCATGGTCAGTGCTCCAGTTGGGTAAGTTCAGTGGGGGGCAATTGGCTGCCGGCCAAAGGCAGGCGCAAGGTAAAGCAGGTGCCCTGGCCCAGGGTGGAATGCACCTCCATCTGGCCCTTGTGGTTGTTGGTGATGATGAAGTACGACACCGACAGGCCTAGCCCGGTGCCCTGGCCGATTTCCTTGGTGGTAAAGAAGGGTTCGAACGTGCGCTTGCGCACGTTTTCGCTCATGCCGATGCCGTTGTCTTCTACCTGGATTTCTGCCCACGGCGGGTTAAGACGGGTGCGCAGGATAATGCGCCCGGGTTCGCTGTCGTCTTCACGCAGATGAATGGCCTGGGCGGCGTTCTTCAACAGGTTGAGCAGCACTTGCTCCAGCTCGTTGGCGGTGCCGGGTACCGGGCCCAGTTGCGGATCGAACTGGCGGATGATCGCCTGGCCCTTGAAGTCGAAACCAATGGTCAGATCAAAGTCGTTGCCAGCGATTTCCACGGCCTGGTCGATCAGCGCCGGCAAATCGCAGGGCGCCATCTGGCGATTGCTGCGGCGGCTGAAACTGAGCATATGGGTAACGATTTTCGCGGCACGCGCCCCGGCCTGCTGAATGCCGTCGAGCAATTGCGGGACTTCGCGGCCTTGCAGGTATCGGTTGACCGTCTCCAGCTCGATACCCACCTGTTCGGCAAGTTCCAGGTTCTTGGGCAGCTCGGGAGACAGGCGCCGGCGAATGTTCTGCACGTTATGCAGGATCGCGCCCAGCGGGTTGTTGATCTCATGGGCCATACCTGCGGCCAGGCCGCCCACGGAGAGCATTTTTTCCGATTGCACCATCATTTCTTCCAGGGACAGGCGCTGGGTGATGTCGTCGATTCGGATTACCACTCCGCGCCCGGCGCCGCCCATCAACGGGTAGAACGTCAGCGCGTAATGCTTGGGCTCGTCGTCCTTGATCCAGGTGACCCGCTCAATCCGCTCCACCGTGTGTTGCTCCACGGTGGCCTTGATCTGTGGCAGGTACGGCTTGAGCGGCTGGAAGGCCAGGAAAACCGGCTGGTTCAGGGCTTCGTCCAGGCGAGTGCCGGATAGGGCGGTGGCTTCCTGGTTCCACTGGGTAACGTAGAGTTGTTCATCCAGGGCGATCAGCGCCGAGGGCATCGAGTCGATAATGCTGTTCAGGTAGTTCTGGAAGCCCGTGAGCTTTTTCTCGATCTTGCTGCGTACCTGGACTTCCAGTTCCAGCTTGCGGTTGGTATGCCGGGTTTCTTCGGCCAGGCCCTGAGCCTGGTCATACGCAGCCTGGGAGTCGTCGCGCGCGCGTTTGAGCTGCTGCTCACGGGCTTCGATGCGCGACAACATGGTGTTGAACGCTTCGGCCAGGCTGCCGATTTCATCACGGTTGCCACGCCCGGCGCGTAAAGCGTAGTTCTCCTCGCGGGTCACCTGGCGGGACAGTTCTTCAAGTTCATGAATCGGCCGTGTGATCAGGCGTTTGATCTGCCGGGCGATGACCAGCCACAACAACACACTGAAAATCAGGATGCCCAGGCTGGCGGTCAGCGTGCCGGTATAGAACGCCACCGGCAGCTCACTGCTGGCCACCAGCAACAAATGCCCCGAAGGCTCAGTGCCACGGGGCAGGGTGATGACCTGGTTGCTGCGAAATTCAGTGAGGCGCCACGCTTCGATATGCCGGTAGTGGTCCGGCAGGTGCAGGCGGTCGCCGTGCTGCATCTGCGCCAGGCGGTTGCCTTCGCCATCGTACAAAGCGGCGGCGCGCAACGGTGAATAGCTGGTCAGCTCATTGAGCAGCGCCTCTGCCTTGGTCGGAGACTCAAGGGCCTCGGCGGCAAGCGCGGGGTTGGACACCAGTCGACCAATGGACTGCAAGGCCTGGGGGGCCATGCTTTCCTGGGAGATCCAGTAGGCGGCGCTGATAAACGTCAGGTTGGCCACCAGCAATACGGTGGTCAACAACACCAGCAGGGCCGCCAGCAGTTTCTGCCCTACCGGTAGATTTTCAAGACGCTGGCGCAATGGCATCAGGGGTTTCCCAGGTGATAGACAGGTAGGCAGGGTAGCGCGTGCCTCAGTCGCTGGCCAATCCGCGTGCAAGCAGATGCGCCACCAACCGCGTGTGTAGCTGTTGCAGGTGCGGCGCTGCCAACTGATGGCGGGCCGCGGCCTGGCAAGCGTAGCCCAGCAGGTAACTGATCTCGGTGCGTCGGGCGTTGGCGACGTCCTGGTACATGGAGGAATAGTTGGCGGCGGTGGCCTGGATCACCCGCTCGACTTCGCTGTGCAAGTCCTGTGCAGCCGCAGGCTGGCCACAGCGCTCCAGCAGTTCGGCCAGTTCGGCGCAGAGCGTGGCGACCTCGCAGTGGTGGGCGCTCAAACCGCCGTTGCGGCAGTGGTACAACACGGTCAGTGGGTTGATGGCGCAATTGAGCGCGAGCTTGCGCCACAGGCGCGTCAGGATATCGGTGGCCCATTCATGGGGGATGCCTGCCGCTTGCAAATCATCCAGCCACAGCGGCGGGGTGGGATGGCTCGCGTCCCCCAGCCAGGTGTAGCCATGGCCGGCGAATACCACCCGCCAATCGCCATCGCGAAATGCGCCCTCGGTGCTGGAGGCAAAGATGCAGCGCGCCGACGGCCATTGCGCAGCCACGGCGTCCTGGCTGCCGAGGCCGTTTTGCAGCAGGATCAATTCGGCGTCCGGCGCCAGTCGATGCTGCAACTGTGCGATGGCGCTTTGAGCGTCGTAGGCTTTGCACGCGACCAGCAGGCGATGAATCGGCTCCGGGCTGCCAGGCGTTTCGCCGATGACCGGATAAGTCTGTTCCACGCCGTGCTCCACCAGGGTCAGCCCTTTGCCTGCGCGATAGCTGGCCAGGCGCGCCTGGTTACGCAGGATCAGCCTGACGGGCACCCCCGCACGTGCCAGCCGCGTGGCCCAGAGGGTGCCCAGGCTGCCGGCGCCAAGAATATGCCACGGGGTCGACATCAGTGTGTACTCCATAAGGTCGCCAGCGGTGAACGGCGCGAAAGAACCGCTATAATGCCCCGGCATTTTAGCTCGGGCGCGCTCCATCTCTACTGAGCCCGCCCCTTATATTGGAGAAATCACATGCCTTCGTTCGACGTGGTATCTGAACTGGACAAACACGAAGTCACCAACGCCGTCGAGAACGCCGTCAAGGAACTGGACCGTCGCTATGACTTGAAAGGCAAGGGCAGCTTCGAATTCAAGGAAAAGGAACTGACCGTCAACCTGACCGCTGAAGCCGATTTCCAGCTGGAAGCGATGATCGAGATCCTCAAGCTGGCCCTGGTCAAGCGCAAGATCGACGTGCAGTGCCTGGAAGTCAAGGACGCCTACGCCTCAGGCAAACTGATGAAGCAGGAAGCCGTGCTCAAGGAAGGCATCGACAAAGAGCTGGCCAAGAAGATCGTGGCGCACATCAAGGACGCCAAGCTCAAGGTCCAGGCCGCCATCCAGGGCGAGCAGGTTCGTGTCACCGGCAAGAAGCGTGACGACCTGCAAGAGGCCATTGCGGCCCTGCGCGCCAAGACATTTGACATGCCGCTGCAGTTCAATAACTTCCGCGACTGATGGCACTTTGGGGAACCTGTGGGCACTTTTGGCGTCCCACGCCCCAGCATCAGTGCCTACAATTGAGCCCTTCGGGGCTCAATTGCGTTTTCAGGCAGTCAATACAGCCTTATCGCCGCACAACAGGAGAAAGTAGATGGATTTGAACGCTGAAATGGATCACCTGATCAAGACCTCCCAGTCTTGGCTCCCCATGATCATGGAATACGGCAGCCGCGTATTGCTGGCGTTGGTCACCCTGGCCATCGGCTGGTGGCTGATCAACGTCTTGACTCACCGCGTGGGCCGTCTGCTGGCCATGCGTAACGCTGACTTGGCACTGCAACACTTCATCACCAGCCTTGCTAACATCGCGCTCAAAGTCATGCTGGTGGTCAACGTGGCCTCGATGATTGGTGTGGCCACCACCTCGTTCGTTGCGGCGATCGGTGCCGCTACCCTGGCAATCGGCCTGGCCTTGCAAGGCAGCCTGGCGAACTTTGCCGGCGGCGTGTTGATTCTGTTGTTCCGCCCGTTCCGTATCGGTGACTGGATCGAAGCCCAGGGTACCTCGGGTACCGTCGACAGCATCCAGATCTTCCACACGGTGCTGCGCACCGGCGACAACAAGACGGTGATCATTCCCAACGGCAGCCTGTCCAACGGCCTTATCACCAACACCAACCGCCAGCCGACCCGCAAGGTTGTGTTTGACGTGGGTGTGGACTATGAGGCGGACCTGCAGAAGGCCCGTGAAGTGCTGCTGGCTTTGGCTGAAGACCCGCGTGTACTGAAGGACCCTGCCGCCGTGGCGGTGGTGTCGACCTTGGGCGACAGTTCCATCACCGTCTCCCTGCGTTGCTGGACCAACACACCGGATTATTGGGACGTGATGTTTATGCTCAATGAACTGGCGCGTGACCGTTTGAAAGCGGCCGGGATTGATATTCCGTTTCCGCAACGGGTTATTCGGGTGATGCAGGAAAGTGCGCCGAAGTAACTTGGCGTGATGCTATCGAAGTTGGCCGAAAGGTCAGCTTTGAAAAACTAGTTACTTAGCTTGCTAGTTGTTTTGTTGGTTGAAATAAAACTGCAATAAAAAAGCCGCTCCCTGTTTAAACAGAGGAGCGGCTTTTTGTTTAAGGCCGAAGCCTCAAGTCATCGTTGTAATTGAACCGGCAATTACAAGATGTTCAGCGGGTAGTTGGCGATCAGACGCAGCTCGTCGATCGACGGCGAACCGTAGTACACGCCATCACCGGAACGGTAAGTTGCTTGACGCAGGCGCAGGCTCAGGTCTTTTGCCGGGCCGCTCTGGATCACGTACTTGGCTTCGATGTCGCGTTCCCACTCTTTGCCATTCGAGGTGGTGCCCGTATTGGCGCCGCTACCGGTTACATAACGGGTCATGAAGCTCAGGCCCGGAATGCCGAAGGTTGCCATGTTGATGTCATAACGCGCCTGGTAGGACTTTTCGCCTTCGGCGTTGAAGTCGGAACGGGCGATGGAGTTGGCCAGGAACACAGTGCCGCCGCCGTCTACGCCGTAACCGTAGTCGCCGTCACCGGTGACTTTCTGGGCTGCCAGGGTGAAGGTGTGAGCACCGATGGTGTACGCGCCCTGCAAGCTGAAGGCGCGGTTGTCGAGCTTGGTCACGCCATCTTTCTCTGCGCGTTGCAGGCCGGCGCCGTCGCTCTTGGTGTCGTAGATGTTGAAGTCCAGGGCGAACGACTGATCATCGCTCAGGGCGTGGGTCCAGTTCAGGTTGCTGTAGTACTTGCGGAAGTAATCTTCGGTTTTCGCGTAGTACAGGCTGCCGGTGACTTCTGGAGTGAAGGCATACACACCGCCGACGAAGTCGGTTTTGGTCAGGCCCAGGCTGTCGTGGTAGGTCTGGTTCTGCGCGACGCTGGAAGTGAAGTGACCGCCTTCAAGCTTCAGGCCCTTGATTTCGTTGCTGGTGATGGAGATACCTTGCGGCAGCTCTGGCAGCAGGCGGCTGTCGTCGGAGGCAAACACTGGGGCTGTGGTGTATTGGTCACCGACTTTCAGCACAGTGTTGGAGATGCGGAACTTCACCGCGCCGCCGCCTTTGGAATAGTCATCTTGCGAGCGACCGTCGGAACCGGTTGGGAACAGGCCGGTGCCGGCGCGACCCTTGCCGCTGTCGAGCTTGACGCCCATCAGGCCGATCACGTCGACACCGACACCAATGGTGCCTTGGGTGAAGCCCGATTCGTACAGGGCATTGAAGCCCAGGCCGGTTTCTTCAGCACGGCTCTTGGAGCCTGGGCCCGACGGGTTGTTACGGAAGTCACGGCTGAAGTACAGCGCGCGAGTATTGATGCTGAACGTACTGTCTTCAACAAAGCCCTTGGAATCGTCCTGGGCGGACGCCATTGCGAACTGCGAGGTGCCTGCTGAAACAGCCAGGGCGATCATGCTCCACTTCATCACGCGCATCGTGATTTGCTCCTTTGGTTTTAGGAAGAGTACTGCCGTCCCACCTGTATTTTTATCTGGGCGGCTCTTTCTTTTTGTGTCGGCGCAAAGTTATCTCACGCAGACCCTATTGACGATACTTACTCAATTATCCTTTCAGCTTCTTTACGAGGCTGTCGTAAATCGCTAGATCCATGTCGCAAATTCACAGCCTGAAATGTATCCAGGCTGACAACTTCAATGCTGTTTTCAGACTTCTTTCAAAGTTTGAACGCATCCCTGATACACATTGAAACGCCACTATTTTTATCGCGAAACACCTGTGTCCAAACGGGTGTCGTTGCCGACGATATGGGGGTGAATGCAACAAGCGTGCTCAAACCACTTACCGAATGTCATTTTTTCGTGAAAAGTGTGATGAACCTGTAAAAACCGCATAAGCACGGGGGTTTTACGCCATTTCGGTTGGGCTTGACGCCAGGGTGTTACCCCGGTTCGGTGGTACCTGAATCCTGTACCTGGGTAAAACGTTACCGGTTGACCCTTATCAGTGGGTAATCGGCGGATCCCTTTGAGGCACAGGTGGGTTATTTTGGTGCATCCCGTTGAGGCCCGGCCTAGCGTTGCTCACCTGGGCTGTTGCCTCTAAAGGGTGCATCTTTTTGCCTGGTTGCCTCAAGGCCGCCAGCATTGCCCGTGAAGCCTTGGGCATTCGAAGGTATGCTGGGCACCTGTTACCGACCTGCCGAACGGAGTGCCACGTGTTCGCCTTAGATCAACGCCTGCAACAAGATACCTTGGCCATTGGGGACTTCCCGCTCTGTCGCCTGCTGCTGTCCAATGACGCCAATTACCCCTGGTTCATCCTGGTGCCGCGCATCGAAGGTATCAGCGAAGTGTTTCAACTGGATGTCGCAGATCAACAAACCTTGTGGCAAGAAACGACGGCCCTGGCGCAGCTGCTTAACGACGGGCTGGCGGCCGACAAGATGAACATCGGCGCGCTGGGTAACGTGGTCAGCCAGTTGCATGTGCATGTGATTGTGCGCAAGCGCGACGACGCCGCCTGGCCAGCCCCGGTGTGGGGCAAGCACCCGGCCCGGCCCTACACCGAAGAGCAGGTGGCCGCGACTCGCAGCCGATTGCGAGAGCTATTGCCTGCCGACTTCATCTTTACCCAGGACTGAACCATGGACCTGCAAGAACGCGTCACCGACCTGGAAAGCCGCCTGGCCTTCCAGGACGACACCATTGAGACCCTCAACGACATCCTGGTCACCCAGCAGCGGGCCGTCGAACGTCTGCAATTGCAAATGACTGCATTGCTCAAGCGCCAGGAAGAAATGGGCGGGCAGTTCGAGTCATCCGAAGAGGAAGCGCCGCCGCCACACTATTGAGTGCGCAAGCAATAAAAAAACCGCGACCCAGCCAAGGCTGGATCGCGGTTTTTTTTGCTGCGAGGGCTGGGATCAGCGACGCGGCAGGGCAGCGATGACATCTTCGGCTTGCAGGCCCTTGTCACGGTTCATCACCGAGAACTCTACGCGCTGGCCTTCGACCAGGACGCGATGGCCTTCGCCACGAATGGCTCGGAAGTGGACGAAGATATCGTCGCCCGAGTCGCGGGAAATGAAGCCGAAGCCCTTGGAGGTGTTGAACCACTTGACGGTCCCGGTATCCCGGTTGGTCATGTCATAGTTTTGCGACGCGGCCGCTGGAGACGAGCGGTAGAAGCTGATGGCCAGGTGAAGAACGATGGCGACCACAGCGATCACCAGGCTGAGCAGGATGGCCGGATGGCCCCCGACTTCAGGCATGGGCGCCAGGAGGGTGAGGGTTTGTACGACAACAGTCAGCACCAGCAGCGCACTGACCAGGTTTTGCAGTTGATGACGCGTGCCTTTGTTCCAGTAAGGGACTACCGGTGCGAGCGTCAGGTTAAGAAGGCCGAACAAGGCCAGGTACAGGGCGTCGTGTTGTTCCAGGTAGGGCAGGCTTTCAGGCTGCAGGCTCGGAATAAAGGACAGCAGCAAGGCTGCGACGCCCGTTAGCAGGTGGACGATTTTCAACATTTTGGTTAACTCACGTTAAGACGGATCACAAGGAAGAGCTGACTGGCACGGTTCGCTTCTGAACAATGGGAGGCGTTGAGCACGTGCGCGGGTATCAGCCTATGTGACGTGCCGCAGGAATAAACGGCAGCCACACCGCGTCTATTTAACAGCAAAGGCTGTGCCTACTCAAATCAAGCATTTCGGGGTGTTGCCACGGCCACGGCATTTCTGCGTCAAACGCTTGTCCTAGACAGGTGCGGGATTTTTTCAGTGGTGGCCTAGACCCTTCCTACAGGTAAATAGGCTTGCCAAGTCAGATCCCGCAGTCGGTGCGGGGCGATTTGCCGCATGCAGCCCGAGTGTGTCGGGCTGCACGTGGCGCACTCTCTTGCTAGAGTGGAACTGCACCTGATCAATGAATGCTCGTCAATTGAAGGGGAAACACATGGCAATCGATATTGGTATCAGTGAAGAAGACCGTAAATCCATCGTCGACGGACTTTCCCGCCTGCTCTCCGATACCTATGTTCTGTATCTGAAGACCCACAATTTCCATTGGAACGTCACAGGCCCCATGTTTCGTACGCTGCATCTGATGTTCGAAGAGCAGTACAACGAGCTTGCGCTGGCAGTGGACTCCATCGCCGAGCGTATCCGTGCCCTGGGCTTCCCGGCGCCGGGTGCCTATTCAATTTACGCCCGCCTGTCTTCCATCAAGGAAGAAGAGGGGGTGCCGAGCGCCGAAGAGATGATCAAGCAGTTGGTGGCCGGCCAGGAAGCAGTCACGCGTACCGCGCGAGGCATCTTCCCATTGCTCGACAAAGTCAGTGATGAACCGACGGCGGACCTCTTGACCCAGCGTATGCAGGTTCATGAGAAAACCGCGTGGATGCTGCGCTCCCTGCTTGAAAACCAGTAACTGTCGAACCCAGGCGGCGCCTTTTCGGCGCCGCCTGCTGGTTTCCCTGCGCTTCCTGGCGTTGTCCTACAACTAACAACTCCCCGTCTTCTGGCTGCTCTGCGCTGGCTGCTGTTTTATAGGCCATCGTCCAATGGGAGAAGCCCATTGGCTGCTGTTTGGCAATGGAGTGTCAGGTGTATGTCACGTGGAGTGGGTAAGGGAATGATGGAAGCCTGTGGTTTTCACAAGATAAAGGTCGACCCTTTTACCAAGGGTTTTGATATGGGGCTGGCCAAGCCACTGTCCCGTTCGGTCAGGCTCAATGGGTTTTCTACCTGCCTGCGGCTTGAACAGATCTATTGGAATATCCTGACGGAAATCGCCAGGCTCAATACCTGTTCGGTCAGTGCGCTGTTGTCCTATGTCGATCGGGAAGTGCATTTGCGTTACGGAGGCGTGAAGAACTTCAGTGGGCTGGTGAGGGTGGTGTGCGTGGTTCACGTCCTCAAAGGTCGGGGCGCCCTCACGTCCGGGGATACGCTCGCGCAGTAGTCCGATGGCCGGGCCTTCAGCCCGACGGGCCGGGTCCTGGGCACAAAGCCGGCTGCGCTGTATTGATTTACCAGATATAATCCCGCGCTTTGCTGCGCATGCCGGGCTTTATGCACAGGGCAGGGCGTGGCGCTGTAACGATCTGATCGCCGAGACATCTCCATGCCCATGTACGACTATCAATGCGCTTCCTGTGGTCATCAGTTGGAAGCCATTCAGAAGATCAGCGCCGCGCCGCTGGTCGATTGCCCTGCCTGCCAGGCACCTGAGTTGAAGAAGATGTTGTCCATGCCGGGCTTCCGCCTGAGCGGCAGCGGCTGGTACGAGACTGATTTCAAGACCGGTGCCAAGAAGAACCTGGCCGGCGGCGACAAAGCAGACTGAGTTGAACTCTACGCGCAGGCTCCTGCATTATCCGTCCCCTGCTTTAATGTGCGGTGACGAGGCGGGCCTGCCACCGAATTTCGAATTACGAGAAGTGAAACCACGACCATGATGCGCAGCCACTATTGCGGCCAACTGAACGAGACCCTGGAAGGTCAGGAAATCACCCTTTGCGGATGGGTTCACCGTCGCCGCGACCACGGCGGGGTAATCTTCCTCGATATCCGTGACCGTGATGGTCTGGCCCAGGTAGTGTTCGACCCGGACCGCGCCGAAAGCTTCGCCGCCGCCGACCGCGTGCGCAGCGAATACGTCGTGAAGATCACCGGCAAGGTACGCCTGCGTCCGGCCGGTGCCGTGAACAAGAACATGGCGTCCGGCGGCATCGAAGTGCTGGGCTATGAGCTGGAAGTGCTGAACGAGTCGGAAACCCCGCCGTTCCCACTCAATGAATACTCCGACGTGGGCGAAGAAACCCGCCTGCGCTACCGCTTCCTGGACTTGCGTCGTCCGGAAATGGCCGAGAAGCTGCGCCTGCGCTCGCGCATGACCACCAGCATCCGCCGCTTCCTGGATGAAAACGGCTTCCTCGACGTCGAAACCCCGATCCTCACCCGGGCCACCCCGGAAGGCGCGCGCGACTACCTGGTACCGAGCCGTACCCATGCCGGCAGCTTCTTCGCCTTGCCGCAATCGCCGCAGCTGTTCAAGCAACTGCTGATGGTGGCTGGTTTCGACCGCTACTACCAGATCGCCAAGTGCTTCCGTGACGAAGACCTGCGTGCCGATCGCCAGCCGGAATTCACCCAGATCGACATCGAGACCAGCTTCCTCGATGAAAAAGAGATCATGGGCCTGACCGAGCAGATGATCCGCAACCTGTTCAAGGAAGTCCTGGACCTGGAGTTCGGCGAATTCCCGCACATGACCTTCGAAGAAGCCATGCGCCGCTACGGTTCCGACAAGCCAGACCTGCGTAACCCGCTGGAGCTGGTGGACGTGGCCGACCAGCTCAAGGACGTCGACTTCAAGGTGTTCAGCGGCCCGGCCAACGATCCTAAATGCCGCATCGCCGCCCTGCGTGTGCCTGGCGGCGCGAGCATGCCGCGCAAGCAGATCGACGACTACACCAAGTTCGTCGGCATCTACGGTGCCAAGGGCCTGGCGTACATCAAGGTCAACGAGCGCGCCAACGGTGTCGACGGCCTGCAATCGCCGATCGTGAAAAACATCCCTGAAGCCAACCTGAACACGATCCTCGATCGCGTCGGTGCGGTTGACGGCGACATCGTGTTCTTCGGTGCCGACAAGGCCAAGATCGTCAGCGAGGCCCTGGGCGCGCTGCGTATCAAGCTCGGTCACGACCTGAACCTGCTGACCTGCGAATGGGCGCCGATGTGGGTTGTGGACTTCCCGATGTTCGAAGAGAACGACGACGGCAGCTTCAGCGCCTTGCACCACCCGTTCACCGCACCGAAGTGCTCCCCGCAAGAGCTGGAAGCCAACCCTGCAGGCGCGCTGTCCCGTGCCTACGACATGGTGTTGAACGGTACTGAACTGGGTGGCGGTTCGATCCGTATCCACCGCAAAGAGATGCAACAAGCGGTCTTCCGCCTGCTGGGCATCAACGAAGCGGAACAGGAAGAGAAATTCGGCTTCCTGCTCGACGCCCTGAAATACGGTGCGCCGCCGCACGGTGGCCTGGCGTTCGGCCTGGACCGTCTGGTGATGCTGATGACCGGCGCCCAGTCGATCCGTGAAGTGATCGCCTTCCCGAAAACCCAGAGCGCTGCGGACGTCATGACCCAGGCTCCGGGTGTGGTTGATGCCAAGGCACTGCGCGAGCTGCACATCCGCCTGCGCGAGACGCCGAAGGCTGAGTAAGGCTGCAGCGTGAAAGCGCGATAAGGTTGTACGCAGTCAAAAAGGCGCATCTTCGGATGCGCCTTTGCGTTTAAAAGAGGGAAATCTCGCCTGGGGCGGGATTGATAAGGTTTCTAGAGAATTCGGAGTTGTGTTATGGCTGGCCATTCCAAGTGGGCGAACATCAAGCACCGCAAAGAGCGTCAGGATGCCAAGAAAGGCAAGATCTTCACCAAGTGGATTCGCGAACTGACCGTCGCTGCCCGTCAGGGTGGCGGTGACCCGGGCTCCAACCCGCGTCTGCGCCTGGCGCTGGACAAGGCGCTGGGCGCCAACATGAGCCGCGACATCATCGACCGCGCCGTGGCCCGTGGTGCTGGTGCGGCCGACACCGACGATATGGTCGAGCTGACCTATGAAGGCTACGGCCCGGGCGGTGTGGCGGTGATGGTCGAATGCATGACCGACAACCGCAACCGTACCGCGGCAGCCGTGCGCCATGCGTTCAGCAAGTGTGGCGGCAACCTTGGCACGGACGGCTCGGTGGCCTACCTGTTCGAGCGCAAGGGGCAGATCACCTTCGCACCGGGCACTGATGAAGACGCGCTGATGGAAGCCGCGATGGAAGCGGATGCCGATGACGTGGTCACCAACGAAGACGGCTCCATCGATGTGTTCACCTCGTTCGCCAGCTTCTACGCCGTGCGTAATGCCCTGGAAGCCGCTGGTTTCAGCGGCACCGACGCGGAGATCGTGATGCTGCCGACCACCAGTGCCGAACTGGACCTGGACGGTGCCCAGAAGGTGCTGAAGCTGCTGGACATGCTTGAAGATCTGGATGACGTGCAGAATGTGTATTCGAATGCCGACATCCCTGAGTCTGTGGCCGAACAGCTCGCTTAAGAACGATGAATATCCGCTGTGGGAGCTGGCTTGCCTGCGATAGCATCACCTCGATTTGACAGAAGCACCGAGGTGCCCGCATTGCAGGCAAGCCAGCTCCCACAGGGCTTCTATGCTGTTACACAAATGTGTGCCTGGCACATACCGTTGTAAATCCAACCCGCAGGCGTTATGACTTTAATCCTAGGTATCGACCCCGGTTCGCGCATCACCGGTTTTGGCGTGGTGCAGCAGACCCCACGCGGCTGTGTGTACGTCGCCTCGGGCTGCATCCGCACTGGCGCAGGGGAATTGGCCGAGCGGCTGCAGATCGTCTATCGCGGCGTACGTGAAGTCATCCAGACCTACGGCCCGGTCACCATGGGCATAGAGAAAGTCTTCATGGCCAAGAATGCCGACTCGGCGTTGAAGCTCGGGCAGGCCCGGGGCGCTGCCATCGTGGCAGGTGCCGAGGAGGGCATGGAGATCGCTGAATACACCGCGACCCAGGTCAAGCAGGCCGTGGTCGGCACCGGTGGCGCCAACAAGGAGCAGGTGCAAATGATGGTCATGCACATGCTCAAGCTCACTTCAAAGCCGCAGATCGACGCCTCGGATGCCCTGGCCATCGCCATTTGCCATGCCCATACCCGCTCCAGCCTGTTGCCTCACGGCTTGGGCGCAGCACGTAGTCGTGGCGGGCGGCTGCGTCTCTGATAGCATCAGCGCAATCGTTATTTTTGCGGTCAGGCTCCGATCTGACCCCCAAGCTTTAAGGATCTGAACCGTGATTGGACGCTTGCGCGGCACCCTGGCTGAGAAACAGCCGCCGCACCTGATTCTGGATGTGAATGGGTTGGGTTATGAGCTGGAAGTGCCCATGACCACCCTGTATCGCCTGCCGTCGGTCGGCGAGCCGATAACCTTGCACACTCATTTAGTGGTGCGCGAAGACGCGCAACTACTCTATGGTTTCATCGGCAAGCGTGACCGCGATTTCTTCCGCGAGCTGATTCGTCTCAATGGCGTGGGGCCCAAATTGGCCCTGGCCTTGATGTCGAGCCTGGAAGTGGATGAATTGGTCCGGGCTGTATCGGCCCAGGATACCTCGGCCCTGACCAAGGTGCCGGGGGTGGGCAAGAAGACCGCCGAGCGCTTGTTGGTCGAGCTCAAGGACCGCTTCAAAGCCTGGGAGGTGGTGCCGAGCATGTTCGCCCTGGTACCGAACCAGCCGGATATGCCGGCGGCCCAGGTCGCCAACGCCGAGAGCGATGCCGTCAATGCGCTGATCTCCCTGGGCTACAAGCCTCAGGAAGCCAGCAAGGCCGTATCGGCCATCAAGGACAAGAACCTGAGCGCTGAAGACATGATTCGCCGTGCCCTGAAGGGAATGATTTAAGTGATTGAAGCCGATCGTCTGATCGCGGCCACCGGCCCGCGTGACCGTGAAGAAGTCCAGGACCGGGCCATCCGCCCGTTGAGCCTGGCCGAATACATCGGCCAGCCCACCGTGCGCGAGCAGATGGAGCTGTTTATCCAGGCCGCTCGCGGGCGCAGTGAGTCCCTGGACCACACCCTGATCTTCGGCCCGCCGGGTTTGGGCAAGACCACTCTGGCCAATATCATCGCCCAGGAAATGGGCGTGTCGATCAAGTCCACCTCCGGCCCGGTGCTTGAGCGTCCTGGCGACTTGGCCGCGTTGCTGACCAATCTTGAACCCCATGACGTGCTGTTTATCGACGAAATCCATCGCTTGTCGCCGATTGTCGAAGAAGTGCTGTACCCAGCCATGGAAGACTTCCAGCTCGACATCATGATCGGCGAAGGCCCGGCGGCCCGTTCGATCAAACTCGACCTGCCGCCCTTTACCCTGGTGGGCGCGACCACCCGCGCGGGCATGTTGACCAACCCGCTGCGAGACCGTTTCGGCATTGTTCAACGTCTAGAGTTCTATAGCACCGCCGATCTGGCGACCATTGTCAGCCGGTCGGCGAGTATCCTCGGCTTGCCCCTGGACCCGGAAGGCGCCTTTGAAATCGCTCGACGCGCTCGCGGTACGCCACGAATTGCCAACCGTTTGCTGCGCCGCGTGCGAGACTTTGCCGAGGTGCGTGCCAAGGGCCACATCACCAAGGCCGTGGCGGACCTGGCCTTGAACCTGCTGGATGTGGACGAACATGGTTTTGATCACCAAGATCGACGCCTACTTTTGACCATGATCGAGAAATTCGACGGTGGCCCGGTCGGCGTGGACAGCCTGGCCGCAGCCATCAGTGAGGAGCGCCATACCATTGAGGATGTTCTGGAACCGTACCTGATTCAGCAGGGCTACATCATGCGAACCCCGCGGGGCAGGGTGGTGACGCGTCATGCCTATTTGCACTTCGGGCTAAACATTCCGTCACGATTGGGAGAGATGCCCGTGGTAGACGAATTCCTCGATGCAGTGGACGATTAAAAAATTGCAGGAGCGAGCTTGCTCGCGAAAAACGCCAACGATAACGCGGTATGTCTGGTTATACGCGGCGTGCTCAGGTTCTTCGCGAGCAAGCTCGCTCCTACAGGGTATTTGTCATGTGGGGTGATTTATCTGAGCTTTGTGCTGTCCCAGTGTCTGGCGTCGTCATTTGAAAGCGTTCAGGAATGAAAAAACAGTTGCCCAGCCAATTGGCAACCTGAGGAGTAAGCACTAGAGTATGCGCGCGCAAAACGGGGATCAGTCGTTCGCACATCGCTGTCGCGTTTATTACGAGGACACCGATGCCGGCGGCATCGTTTATTACGTCAATTACCTGAAATTCATGGAACGGGCTCGAACCGAGCGGCTGCGGGAGTTGGGTTTTGCCCAGTCCGAGCTGGTAGGCGAGGACCTGTTATTCGTCGTGCATTCCAGCGAGGCGCGGTATTACGCGCCGGCGCGACTGGACGATGAGTTGCTGGTCAGTGCTGAAGTCATCGAATTGAACCGTGCCAGCCTGCGTTTCAAACAGCAGGTCAGGCGGGCCACGGATGCAACGCTGCTCTGTGAGGGGCAGTTCCTGGTGGCGTGTGTGCGCACCAACAGCTTGAAACCTCGGGCCATTCCCGAAACTCTACGCGCGGCCTTTGCCGCCGTGAGCGGCGCGGGTCAACAATCAAAGCAGGAGATTTAGCGTGGAACCTACCGTCGTCGACCATTCCTCCATGTGGAGCCTGGTCAGCAATGCCAGTGTCGTGGTTCAACTGGTCATGCTGACCCTGGTAGCCGCATCGGTTACCTCTTGGGTCATGATTTTTCAGCGCAGCAACATGTTGCGCGCCGGTCGACGTGCCCTGGAGAGCTTTGAAGAGCGCTTCTGGTCGGGTATCGACCTGTCCAAACTGTACCGCCAGGCAGGCAGCAACCCGGATCCGGATTCGGGCGTCGAGCAGATCTTCCGTGCTGGCTTCAAGGAGTTCTCGCGCCTGCGCCAGCAGCCAGGTGTCGATCCTGAAGCGGTGATGGAAGGTGTGGCCCGTGCCATGCGCGTGGCCATCTCCCGCGAAGAAGAGAAACTCGAGCAGGGCCTGCCGTTCCTTGCCACCGTCGGTTCCGTCAGCCCGTACATCGGCCTGTTCGGTACCGTATGGGGCATCATGAACTCCTTCCGTGGCCTGGCCCAGGCGCAGCAAGCCACACTGGCCACCGTGGCCCCGGGTATTGCCGAAGCCCTGATCGCCACCGCGATCGGCCTGTTCGCCGCTATCCCCGCAGTAATCGCCTACAACCGTTTTGCCGCAACCAGCGAAACCTTGATCGGCCGTTACTACACCTTCGCCGATGAATTCCAGGCGATCCTGCACCGTAAAGTGCACACCAGCGAAGAATAAGCAGGTAATTCCCAATGGCTTTAATCGCTCGAGCTCGCAAAAAGCGCAAGCCGGTCGCCGAGATGAACGTAGTGCCCTACATCGACGTGATGCTGGTGCTGCTGGTGATCTTCATGGTGACCGCGCCGATGCTCAACCAGGGCGTGAAAGTTGATCTGCCCAAGGTTTCCAGTGAAGCCTTGCCGCAGGACAACAACACTCAGGTCCTGACCATTTCGATCAAGGCTGACAAGACCTATTACTGGAACCTTGGCAGCGAAGTCGATACGCAAAAGCAGCAGGACAAGGCCCTGACCTTGCCTGCAATGACCGATGCGGTGACCAAGATCATTCGCTCCGGCAACGAAGGCGGCAAGCACACCCAGGTGTTTATCCGGGGTGACAAATCGGTCGACTACGGCTCCGTCATGGGCGCCATGGGCGGGCTGCAGAAGGCCGGCGTCGGTAACGTTGGCTTGATTACCGAGGCGCCCTGATGCAGCAACAGCGAGAGCCGTCCGCCTCGGAAAGCTACTTCTGGCCTGGCGTGTGGGCAATTGCCCTGCACGTCCTGGTGTTCGGCATGCTGTTCGTCAGCTTTGCCATGACCCCGGACCTGCCGCCAGCCAAGCCGATCGTGCAGGCGACCCTGTATCAGCTGAAATCGAAAAGTCAGGCCACCACCCAGACCAATCAGAAGATTGCGGGTGAGGCCCAGAAGTCGGCCGCGCGCCAGACTGAAGTCGAGCAGATGGAACAGAAGAAGGTCGAGCAGGAAGCGGTGAAGGCTGCTGCGGAACAAAAGAAAGAAGAGGCGGCTCAAAAGGCCGAGGAATCGAAAAAGGCTGACGAAGCCAAGAAGGCCGACGAGGCTAAAAAGGCTGATGAAGCCAAGAAAGCCGAGAAAGCTGCCGAAGCGAAAAAGGCCGAAGAGAAACAATTGGCTGATATAGCCAAGAAGAAATCGGAAGAAGAAGCCAAGAAGGCTGCCGAAGAAGAGGCCAAGAAAAAGGCCGCTGAAGAAGCCAAGAAAAAGATAGTCGAAGACGCGAAAAAGAAAGCCGCCGAAGACGCCAAGAAAAAAGCTGAAGCAGACGAGGCGAAGAAGAAAGTCGCCGACGAAGCGAAGAAGAAAGCTGCCGCCGACGCCTCCAAGAAAAAGGCCCAGGAAGCAGCACGCAAATCCGCCGAAGAGAAAAAGGCCCAGGCCCTGGCAGATTTGCTTTCCGACACGCCGCAGCGTCAGCAAGCCTTGGCCGATGAGCGTGGCGATGAAGTCGCGGGCAGTTTCGACGACCTGATTCGGGCGCGGGCAGCGGAAGGTTGGACACGTCCACCTTCGGCACGTAAAGGCATGACAGTAGTGCTGCAGATCGGCATGTTGCCGGACGGTACGGTGACTTCGGTCAGCGTGGCCAAGTCCAGTGGTGACGGTTCGTTCGACAGTTCGGCGGTTGCCGCGGTCAAGAATATTGGCCGGTTGACCGAGATGCAGGGAATGAAACCAAGTGACTTCGCTCCCTATCGTTCATTCAAGATGACATTCACACCTGAGGATCTAGCCTTGTGAGAAACCTTCTTCGAGGAATGCTTGTCGTTATTTGCTGTATGGCAGGGATAGCGGCGGCGGATGAAAAGAACATCCTGGTAACCAGCGGCAGTGATCGGGCCACCCCGATTGCAGTCGTGCCGTTCGGTTGGCAGGGCGGCAGCGTGCTGCCGGACGACATGGCCCAGATCGTCAGCGACGACCTGCGTAACTCCGGTTACTACGCGCCGATTCCAAAAGGCAACATGATCAGCCAGCCAACCCAGGCCAGCGAAGTCATCTTCCGTGACTGGAAGGCGGTGGGTGCCCAGTACCTGATGGTCGGCAGCATCACGCCGGCCGGCGGTCGCCTGCAGATCCAGTACACGTTGTTCAACGTGGCCACCGAGCAGCAGGTCTTGACCGGCAGCGTATCGGGTACCGCCGAACAACTGCGCGACATGGCTCACTACATCTCGGACCAGTCGTTTGAAAAACTCACCGGTATCAAGGGGGCGTTCTCGACGCGCCTGCTGTATGTCACGGCTGAGCGTTTCTCTGTAGACAATACCCGCTACACCCTGCAGCGTTCGGACTACGACGGTGCTCGTGCAGTGACCTTGCTGCAGTCCCGTGAGCCAATCCTGTCGCCGCGCTTCGCGCCGGACGGCAAGCGTATTGCCTACGTATCGTTCGAACAGCGTCGCCCGCGTATCTTTGTGCAGCACATCGATACTGGCCGTCGTGAGCAGATCACCAACTTCGAAGGCCTCAACGGTGCGCCAGCCTGGTCGCCGGACGGTTCGCGCCTGGCTTTCGTGCTGTCCAAGGACGGCAACCCGGATATCTACGTGATGAACATGGCCTCGCGTCAACTCTCGCGTGTGACCAGCGGCCCGGGCATCAACACCGAACCGTTCTGGGGCAAGGATGGCTCGACCATCTACTTCACCTCCGACCGTGGCGGCAAGCCTCAGGTCTACAAGGCAAATGTGAACGGCGGCGGTGCGGAACGTGTGACCTTTATTGGTAACTACAACGCCAACCCCAAGCTTTCGGCCGATGAAAAGACGTTGGTGATGATTCACCGTCAGGATGGTTTCACTAATTTCCGGGTTGCGGCCCAGGATTTGCAGCGCGGAACCGTAAAAATCCTTACAGATACCAACCTTGATGAGTCAGCCACTGTTGCGCCCAACGGCACCATGGTAATCTACGCCACCCGCCAGCAGGGCCGGGGAGTCTTGATGCTCGTGTCCATCAACGGACGCGTAAGGCTCCCACTTCCTACCGCACAAGGCGAAGTCAGAGAACCATCCTGGTCCCCTTACCTGAACTGACGCGGCGCTACAAAAAGAAGTACTTAACACACTGGGGTTCATTAGGAGTTTCACGATGGAAATGCTGAAGTTTGGTAAGTTTGCTGCTCTGGCTCTGGCTCTGTCCGTAGCCGTTGGTTGCTCCTCTAAAGGCGGCGACAATGCCGGTGAAGGCGCAGCTGTTGATCCAAACGCTGGTTACGGCGCCAACACTGGTGCGGTCGACGGCTCCCTGAGCGAAGAAGCTGCTCTGCGCGCTATCACCACTTTCTACTTCGAATACGACAGTTCGGACCTGAAGCCAGAAGCCATGCGCGCTCTGGACGTTCACGCCAAGGACCTGAAAGCTAACGGCGCTCGCGTTGTTCTGGAAGGTAACACTGACGCCCGTGGTACTCGTGAGTACAACATGGCACTGGGCGAGCGTCGTGCGAAAGCCGTTCAGCGCTACCTGGTACTGCAAGGTGTTGCTCCAGGCCAACTGGAACTGGTTTCCTACGGTAAAGAGCGTCCAGTTGCAACTGGCAACGACGAACAGTCGTGGGCTCAGAACCGTCGCGTCGAACTGCGTAAGTAATTCGTCATGCGAATGTGCCGTCGTGCTCTAACTGTATTGGCTCTCAGCTTCGCACCGCTTGCGGTGTGGGCTGCGGTTCCTGTAACGGATAGCAACTCAGGCTATAACAATAGCGGGAGCAGTTATCCGCCAGCGGGTTATGGCACGAACGGCGCCTATGCGGGGGGAGCGGCTACGTCCGCTCCCTCGGCACAGGGCGAACTGTTCAACCAGCTGCAACGCATGCAGGATCAGTTGGCCCAGCAACAAGGCGCCATTGAAGTTCTGCAGAACCAAGTGAACCAGCTGAAGCAAGAAGGCCTGGAGCGTTACCAGGATCTTGACCGTCGTATTGGAGCCGGTGTTGCACCTGCCGCTACTCCTGATAATTCTTCTACCGGTGGCGCACCCAGTGCCGCTGCCGGTGGCGCAGCAGCGGGGGCCGCCGCTGCAGCTCCTGCCGCCAGCAGCGAGCCGGGCGATCCAGCGAAGGAAAAACTGTATTACGATGCAGCCTTCGACCTGATCAAGGCCAAGGATTTCGATAAAGCCAGCCAGGCTTTTACCGCTTTCCTGCGCAAATACCCCAACAGCCAGTACGCGGGCAACGCCCAGTACTGGTTGGGTGAGGTCAACCTGGCAAAGGGTGATTTGCAGGCGGCGGGCCAGGCTTTTGCCAAGGTCAGCCAGCTGTACCCCAAGCATGCCAAGGTTCCGGATTCGCTGTACAAACTCGCTGACGTAGAACGCCGCCTGGGTCACACCGACAAGGTCAAAGGTATTCTGCAGCAGGTGGTTGCCCAGTATCCGGGTACTTCCGCGGCGCAGTTGGCCCAGCGGGACCTGCAACGCTTGTAAGCAATGCAGCCCATTCAGAAGAAACCCGCGCTTGTCGCGGGTTTTTTCGTTAGAATCCACGCCCTTTTATGAAACACGCTTCCTGGGGTTGACGCGTTGGCGCAATCCCTTGAAGTGCCTGACGGAGGCGGACAGCCTGTTTAGCTGTTACGCCCGTGGCGACTATGCAAGACACACTACGTATTACCGAAGTCTTTTACTCGTTGCAGGGTGAAACGCGCACTGCTGGCCTGCCCACCGTATTTGTACGGCTCACCGGCTGCCCGTTGCGTTGCCAATACTGTGACAGCGCCTACGCCTTCAGCGGCGGCACTGTGCGCACCCTCGACGACATCCTGGAGCAGGTTGCCGGTTACCGGCCGCGCTACGTCTGCGTGACGGGCGGTGAGCCTCTGGCGCAACCCAACGCCATTCCGTTGCTCAAACAGCTGTGTGATGCCGGTTACGAGGTCTCTCTGGAAACCAGTGGCGCCCTGGACATCTCCGCGGTCGACCCGCGCGTCAGCCGAGTGGTTGACCTCAAGACCCCGGACTCCAAGGAAGCCCACCGCAATCGCTACGAGAACATGGACTTGCTGACGGCCAACGATCAGGTCAAGTTCGTCATCTGTTCCCGTGACGATTATGACTGGGCCACCTCCAAGCTGATCCAGTATAGCCTGGAGCGTCGAGCGGGCGAGGTGCTGTTCTCGCCGAGCCATCACGACCTGAATGCCCGTGACCTGGCGGATTGGGTAGTGGCGGACAACCTGCCGGTACGCCTGCAATTGCAGCTGCACAAGTACCTGTGGAACGACGAGCCGGGGCGCTGATCCGGCTGCTGCGATAGGCGTTCTACCCACCGAATTACCGTTCAAATGCGTTTTTTCTGATTTATTTAAAATAAGGTGTTGAATAATCCTTAGAAATCAGTATTATACGCGCCACCACACAGCGGGTCGTTAGCTCAGTTGGTAGAGCAGTTGGCTTTTAACCAATTGGTCGTAGGTTCGAATCCCACACGACCCACCATTTTTGGCGGTTTAGAAAATCCGGAAGGCCCACGCAAGTGAGGATTTCCGGGTTTTTTTTTGCCTGTGATTTGGCAGGCCCGAGTCGACGCTGAGTCGTCTCTTGCTCAGATTCCGTCGCCGTCCAAAAAGCATTCCTTAAATTCAAATACTCATACGCGGACCGGCGCTGACCGATAGTCCGGTCGTTCGTATACGCCTTCAATGTGTATCAAACCTGATACCGCTGGTCGGAAACCAAATCGGAACTTCAAACGAAACTCTCTCCTTTTTGGTTATTTTTTCTTCTGTGTCAGCTGCTTACGAATTTTTTAAGACATTGCCTAAAGTGCAGTCGGTTTATTGGCGTGAGGGGCGGTCGATGTTAGTTTGCCACCCTTCGTAAATTCGATGGATCGAACATGAATTCCCAACCGCCACGGACTCGGTATTCACTGAGCATTGCCCTGCTTGTCTGCCTCGCCTCCCCCAGCGTGATGGCGGCAACCCTTCCGGGTGATCAGGACCTGATCCGCGACCGGCAAAACCGCCTGTTGGAAGATCAGCAACGCCGCCTTGAACAACTCAAGGAACTGCCCGGCAAAGAGGCCAGGCCCGAAGCGCCAGCAGCCCCGGTGGACAGCCGTTGCTTCCCGATCCAAACCATTGAACTCCAGGGGGCCGACCACCTGCCTGCCCCTGAACGCGAGCGTCTGCTCAAACCGTACACCGGTCAATGCCTGGGCGTCTCACAACTCAACGCCCTGCTCAAAGACCTCACCGACTTCTACATCGACAAAGGCCTGATGACGAGTCGCGCCTACTTGCCGCAACAGGACATGTCCAAGGGGCATCTGCAAGTGCTGGTGGTGGAGGGCAAACTCGAAGGCTTGAAGGGCGCCGACAACAGCAAGTTGACGGACCGCGAGCTGGCCATGGCCTTTCCCGGCAAAAGCGGCGAGATATTGAACCTGCGAGAAATCGAGCAGGCCGTCGACCAACTCAATCGCTTGCCGTCCAATCAAGCCCAAATGGAGCTGACCCCGGGCGAGGCCGTGGGCGGCAGCTCGGTATTGGTCAAAAACACCCCGCAAAAGCCATGGCGCGCCAGTCTTTCACGTAATAACGATGGCCAGAAAAGCACCGGCGAACAGCAGTGGGGCACCGGCTTTGAGTGGGACAGCCCGCTGGGCCTGGCCGATCAGCTGATTCTGCGCGGCGGCCATGACGCGGTCAGCGACCATCAGAAAACTTCCAAGAACGCGATGCTCTACTACAACGTGCCTTGGGGCTGGTGGAACTTCAGCTATAGCTACAACCAGAGCGATTACCGTTCGGTCGTCCAGGGCGACGGTTTCGACTTCAAGCAAACCGGTGACAGTGAAAACCATCAGTTACGCGCTGAGCGGGTGATCCACCGTGATGCCGTGAGCAAGACGTCGCTCAACGTCGGCCTGTCCCACCTGCGCACCAACAACTACATCGATAGCAGCCGCCTCAAAGAGAGCAGCAACCGCCTCAGTGAACTGCAGTTGGGCATCAACCATGGTCGTCGTATCGGCAGTGCGTTCGTCAACGTCGATGTGGGCATGCAAAACGGCACCGGCGCCTTCGACGCCCAAGGCAATCACAACCCCATGCCTGGCGTGCCGGATGCGCGCTACCGCAAATACACCGCCACCGTCAGCTACCTGCAACCCTTCACGCTGTGGGGAGAGTCGTTCAGTTTCACCAGCCTGGCCACCGGCCAACGCAGCGAAGACGTGCTGTTCAGCCCCCAGCGCATGAGCCTCGGTGGCTCGGCGTCGGTACGCGGCTACAAGGATCAGCAACTGACCGGCGACAGCGGCGGTTACTGGCGCAATGACCTGCGCTGGAGCCGCCCGGTGACCCTCGGTTGGCTGCGCCCGGTGTTCGGCGAGTACGGTGCCAGCGTGGGCTACGACCAGGGCGTGATCCGCAATGGTCGCTACAACGGCGAAGTGCACGGCCGCGTCTCGAGCAACTCCCTTGAGCTGTTCGCCCGCGGCCAACACGTGAGCACCAGCGTGACCTTTGCCCACTCACTGGAACGACCGGCCGCGCTGCTTGAGCGCGAAGCACCGATCTACTTCCGCATGGATTTCTTCCTGTAATTCAACGCCCAGTTGCAACGAGAATTTGAAATGGATGTTCGCCAATTTGCCTTCCTGGTTCGCCAGCCTTCTGCTGCCCTGAAAAGCCGTGACGCGTTCCTGGGCCTGCCCAAACGTGGCGTGGCGCTGATCCTGGCCAACGCGCTGTTCTGGCAACCGCTGCTGGCCCAGGCCGAAGGCATCGTGGTCAGCGCGCCGGGCACCACGGTCGGCCAGGCGGGCAATGGCGTGCCGGTGGTAAACATCGCCGCCCCCAATGGCAGTGGCCTGTCCCACAACCAGTTCAAGGACTACAACGTCGGCGCCAACGGCGTGATACTCAACAACGCCACCGACCGTACCCAATCGACGCAACTGGGCGGCATCATCCTCGGCAACCCGAACCTGCAAGGCCGCGCCGCCAACGTCATCCTCAACGAAGTCAACGGCGGCAGCCCCAGCCAACTGCGCGGCTACACCGAAGTGGCGGGCCAGTCGGCCAAGGTCATCGTCGCCAACCCCTATGGCATTACTTGCAGTGGCTGCGGCTTCATCAACACCCCCAACGTCACCCTGACCACCGGCAAACCGATACTCGACGCAAGCGGGCAACTGCAACGTTACCAGGTTGATGGCGGCGCCGTGACCATCGACGGCCAGGGCTTGAATGCCGATAACGTCGACCGCTTTGAAATCATCACCCGCTCGGCCAGGATTAACGCACAGATCAACGCGCGCAACTTGAGCGTGATTGCCGGGCGCAATGACGTCGATGCTAAAAGTCTGCAAGCCACCGCCCGGGCCGATGACGGCAGTGCCAAGCCGGAGCTGGCGATTGATTCGACGGCGTTGGGTGGGATGTATGCCGGGGCGATCAAACTGGTGGGCACCGAGGCCGGGGTGGGCGTGAAGCTCGACGGTACGTTAATGGCCAGTGGCGGTGATATTCAGCTCGATGCCAATGGACGACTGAGTTTGGCTAATGCCAAAGCCAGCGAAGCGGTGGTGATTAAGGCCGGTCAATTGGACGCTACGGGTGCGGTGTATGCCGGCACGCGAGTCGATGTACAAACCTCTACAGGCCTGAGCAACCAGAAAAGCCTGGCGGCCCGCGACAGCATCACCGTGACCAGCGGTGGGGCGCTGGTCAACAGCGGCATCATCGAAGCCGGTGTCAACGCCGATGAAAGCCGCAATGCCGGTGGCGATGTCAGTCTGCGCGCGGCAAACCTGAGCAATAGCGGCAGCGTGGTTGCCAGCCGAACCCTTACCGCCACGGCCAACCAAACCTTGAACAATCAAGGCGGCACTCTGAGCGGTACCACCGCCGTGATTAACGCCGGTCAACTCGACAACCGTGGCGGTCGTGTACTGGGTAAGGACTCGCTCAAGGTCACGGCCACCGGTCTGGATAACCGCACCAACGGTCTGCTGCACAGTGAAAACAGCACCGACGTTACGGTGACCGCTGCGCTGGATAACCAGAACGGTCGCGTGATCGGCCTCAAGAACCTGACGCTCAACGCTGGCCAACTGACTAACGATAACGGCCTGGTCGCCAGCCAGGCGCAGGCCCGTGTAACCGCAGGGCAACTGAGTAACCAGGCGGGTGAAATCTCTGCCAGCCAGACAACCGTGATTGCCACGAACCTGGATAACCGTTCAGGCAAATTGCTGGGCAGCAACCTCAACGTAACCGCCAGCGGTACCATCGATAACCGCCTGGGGATTTTCTCTGCGTCCAGCCTGACAGTACAGGCGGCCAGCCTGGATAACCGCGACAAAGGTTCCATCGCCGCCCAAGGCGTGATGAACCTGACCGTCGCCGGGCTGCTGGACAATCGCAATGAAGGCAACCTCGTCAGCCAGGGGGCTCAACAAATAACCGCAGGGCAGTTGAACAACAGCCAGGGCGGCCTGGTGTCCAGCAAAACCACCCTGGCGTTGCACGGCGACAGCCTGATCAACCAGGGTGGCCTGGTCATTGCCGACGGCGCGCTGACCCTCACCGGCGGCGATCTGGATAACAGCCAAGCGGGCGTGATCAGCACCAAGGCCGCCGCACACGTGCAACTGAACCAGTTGAACAACAGCAATGGCGGCAAGTTGGGCAGCGATGGTGCGCTGACCCTCAACGCCAACCAGCTCGAAAACGGCGCCGGTCGTATCAGCGCCAAGGGCGACCTGCAGGCAACCGTCGGTGTGCTCAATCAACAATCGGGCGAACTCGTCAGCGACGGTGCGCTGAACCTGACCGGCGCGTCCCTGGATAACCGCAACGGCGGCCTTATCGCTGCCACCAAGGGCGTGGACCTGCGCAGCCAGACCATCCTCAATCAGCAAGGCGAGATCTCCAGCCAGGCCAGGGTGCTGGTGGTCGCCGATCAACTGAACAACACCACCGGCAAGGTCATCGGCGACAGCGGCCTGACGCTCACGGTGCAGCGCCTGCTCAACCAGAGCAACGGCTTGCTGGCGGGGCGTGAGAGCCTGGCATTGAATGGCGACCAACTGGATAACAGCCTGGGTGGCCGCGTTACCAGCCAAAAAGACCTGACCATTAGCCTGACCGGAGACTTGCTCAACCAAGGCCAGGGCACGCTGCTGAGCGAGGGCGGACTGACCGTCAGGGCTGGCACCCTGGATAACAGCCGGGGCGGTATTCTTTCTGCGGCCAATGCGCTGTCGATCACCACCCAGGGCCAACTGAACAATCAGGCTGGCAAGCTGCTGGCCGATGGCACCGCCACGCTGGTCAGCACTGCGCTGAACAACAGCCAGGGCGGCGTGATCAGCGCCAAGCAACAGGTGGACGTGCGCAGCGCCGGCCTGGACAACAGCCAGCGCGGCAGCATCAGCAGTGACGCTGGCATCACCCTCAACGCAGGGCGACTGGACAACAGCCAACAAGGTTCGATCTTCGCCAAGTCCACGGTCAAGGCAACCCTGACCGGGCTGGACCAACATGATCGTGGCGAGCTGATCAGCAATACCAGCATCGACCTGGACTTGGGCCATGGGCAACTGATCAACCGTGACCACGGCCTGATCGCGACACCGGGCCAACTGCTGCTGAACAACCTGGGCACCGTCGACAACAGTCAGGGCGGTGAAATCTCCAGCACCCAATCATTCCTGTTGATGGCCGATGCGCTGAATAACCGCGGCGGTAAAGTCATCAGTGGCGACAGCCTGCAGGTACGTATCGCCAAGGCGCTGGATAACAGTGTGGAAGGTGTACTGTCCGCCAAGAGCGTTCTGCAGGTGGCAGCCGACAGCCTGGACAACCAGGCCGGTGGCGCGCTCGCCAGCCGTGGTGCGCTGGACCTGAAGGTCACCGGCGTGCTGGATAACCATAACCAGGGGCAGATCTTTGCCGCTACGGTTTTGACGACCACCTCAGGCTCCTTGAACAACAGCGACAAGGGCAGCCTTTCGGCCGGCACGCTCCAGACGCTCAACACCGGCGCGCTGGACAATCACCAGGGCGGGCGAATCGTCAGCGATGGTAGCCAGACGGTCACAGCCGCCAATGTGGATAACCGCGCGGGTGTGATCGGCAGTCAACAGGCGTTGAACCTGACCACTGCCAACCTCGATAACACTGCCGGGTTGATCAACAGCCAGGCTGATTTGACTCTGACCGGGCAAACAGTCGACTCAAGCCTGGATGGCGAAATCTCAGCCAAGGGCGACTTGAAACTCATCGTCCAACAGCTGATCCAGCGCCAGGGCCGCTTGATCGGAGAACGCGCTGTGAGCCTCGATCTGCAAGGCGGAAATCTCGAAAACAGCGCAGGCTTGATCAGCGCCAAAGGTCCGCTGACCTTCGCGCGCCTGGCTAACCTGACCAACCGAGAACAAGGCGAAATCTCCAGCCAGACGGCGTTCACCATCGCCGCCAAACGCATCGATAACGGTGATCGCGGGGTCATCCTCAGTGCCGATCAATTGCGCCTTGAAGCGGATACCGTGGTCAACGCCAACAAGGGCTTGATCTCCGGCTGGAACGGTCTGACGGTGGTCGGCAATGGCCTCGACAACAGCGCCGAGGGCACGTTGTCGAGCAAGAGTGGCACCCTGCACACTGACCTCACCGGTGTATTGGATAACCACGCGGCGGGTGCCCTGGTCAGCATGGGCAAACAAACGCTCATCGCGGGCAGCCTGAACAATGATCAGGGGATCATCTCCGGCCAGGCCGATGTCGACCTCAACGTTGCCGGTCGCCTGGATAACAGCAACAACGGCCTGATTTCCGCAGCTCAACACCTGGGCTTCAATAATGCCCAGAGTCAAATTCTCAACCGTGGTGGGCGTATCAACGCCGCCAACATCACCTTTATCGGCGAGAGTCTCGACAACAGTGCTGGCCAACTGATCAGCCAGGGCACCTTGGACGGTACCCTCAGTGGCGCGCTGATCAATGCCAACAATGCGCGCCTGGCCAGTGGCGCAGCCCTGTTGCTGAACGCCGCCAGCCTGGGCAACCAAGGCGGCCAACTGGTCAGCCAGGATCGCCTTGACCTGACCCTCGCCAATGGCGACCTGGATAACAGCGCCAAAGGCACGCTTGCCAGCCAGAAAGACCTGGTGATCAAGCTGTTGGCCGGTGACGTTCAAAACCAGCAAGACGGCCTGATGTTCAGCCAGAAGGGCAAGCTCGACCTTACCGCCCGCGCCCTCACCAACGATCAAGGCACGCTGCAAAGCCAGACCGATAACCGCCTGCGCCTCAGCGGCGCCCTGAGTAACCAGGGCGGCCGCGTCGACAGCCTCAGTGGCAACCTGGACCTGGAAACCGCCAGTGTAGCCAACACGGCCGGTGGCGTACTCAACAGCAGCAAGGGCTGGGTCAAACTGGTCACTGGGTTGTTCACTAACAGCAACGGCATCACTCAGGCGCAGTCGCTGGATATCCAAGCCAAGGGCGGGCTGCTCAACCAAATGGGGCATTTGTCCGCACTCGGCGGTGAAAGCCGCATCGTCACCACGACCTTCAATAACCAGGGCGGCGGTGTCTACGCCGATACCTTGCTCAAGGTCACTGCCCAGGCTTTCGATAACCAGGGCACGGCGGCCGGTAAGGGCGGCAAGGTCGGTGCACGCAATATCGACTTCGGCCTCACTGGCGCCCTGAGCAATGGCTATGGCCTGATTGAAAGCGACGACGTCCTGCGCCTTGCTGCGCAAACCATCAACAACGTCGGCGGTAACCTGCGGGCCATGGGCCGTACGGGCACGACCGACATCGATGTTTCCGGCCTGTTCGATAACCGCTTCGGCGTGCTTGAAAGCGCCAACGAACACCTGAACCTGCAAGCCGCCGGCCTGGACAATAACGGCGGGCGCATCGTACACACCGGCACCGGTACGTTCGACCTGACCTCCGACCAAGTCACCCGGGCCGGCGGCAGCTTCGTCACCAACGGCCAGTTGGACATCAAGGCTGCCAGTTGGACCAACAGCAGCGTGATCCAGGCCGGGCGCCTGAACCTCGACATCGGCCAGTTCACCCAGACCGCCAGCGGCCAGTTGCTCGGTGCACAAAGCCTGATCGGCATTGGCGACACCTGGACCAACGACGGCCTTCTGGCCAGTGATGGCACCCTCAGTGTGACGCTCACCGGTGGCTACAGCGGCAACGGCCGCGTCAGCAGCCTGGGCAACATGAGCCTCACCAGCGCCAGCATGGACCTGGGCGAGAACGCCCGCATTGCCGGCGGCGCACTCAACCAGGTCACTAGCACGAGCCTGAATAACCACGGGCGCCTGACTGCCATCGGCGACCTGACAGTCAATGCCACCACCCTGAACAACTACGGCACCTTGGGCGGCGCCGGAAAAGTCCGGCTGAACGCCACGCACCTGGTCAATGACAAGGGCTTGCTCTTCAGCGGCAACGACATGGCGTTGCGCGTCAATGATTTCAGCAACCGCTATGGCGACGTCTACAGCCTCGGCGCCCTGGACATCGCCCGGGATGATGCGAGCGCGCGCAGCAGCCTGATCGAGAACGTCTCCGGCAGCCTGGAAAGTGGCACCGGCATGCGCTTGCTGGCAGACACCCTGAGCAACCGTCGTGACCAGTTCACCACTGAAATGAAGCTGGTGTCGGGCAACCTCAATATCTATTGGAACGACTACTGCAAAGGCAAAGGCTGCGAGCTGTACTTCAACTCGGTGGAGAAATACGAAGATGTCATCACCGGCAGCTCGGCCTCTGCGTTCATCAACGCCGGTGGCGACCTGACTGTGGGCAGCCAGACCTTCGATAACCTTTACAGCTCGGTATCCGCCGCCGGGAATATCCTGATCAACACCGATGTGCTGACCAACCGCGGCGCGGCAGGCGGCGAAGAGCGTCACTTCAATTCCGGGCTCTATACCCGCGACCGTGGCATCTACAACACCTTCATGGAGCGCCAGAACCAGTTCAACATCTACAACAATCCCAACTCAGGCGACTACCGCCCGGGCCAGATGACGATGGACCAGGTCAGGGCAGGCGTTGGCAATTTCTATGAAAGCAGTAGCTATGTAGTGCCCACCACCGGCAGCGTGATTGCACAGGCGGTGATTCAGGCCGCAGGTGCGGTGACGGTCAATGCGACCTCCAGGATCGACAACAGCGTCATCCGCCCCAACGCTACCCACATCGACACCCCGGCGGCCAACCGCAACACCAATTCCGAGGTATTTGCCTCCACCGTCAAGCCGGCGATCTCCGCACAGCTACCGCCAGATCTGGCCCAACGCCAGGTCAACCCGGTGACCTTGCCCGGCTTCAGTTTGCCGACCAGCCAGAACGGCCTGTTCCGTCTCAGCGGCCAGGCCGCGAAGGGTGGTGCAGCGGGTAACGCGGCTACCGGTAGCGGTGACTTCAGCGTGAGTGGACGTGTAATCAGCGCCGCCGAGCGCGAGAAAACCCTCGACTACAACGCCGTGCAAGAGCGCGGTTTCAGCCTCGACGGCCAGCCCGTCAGCGGTGCAGTCAACGGCCAGGGCCCGCTGGCTCTGGACAGCCGTGCCCCATCAGTCACCCGCGTACAAGGCCTGCCGGAAATCACCCCGGTAGATAACAGCCACAAATACCTGATCGAAACCAACCCGGCGCTCACCGACCTCAAGCAGTTCATGAGCTCCGACTACCTGCTCGGCAAACTCGGCTACAACCCCGACGCCAGCTGGAAGCGCTTGGGCGATGGCCTGTACGAGCAACGCCTGATCCGCGAAGCCGTGGTGGCCCGCACCGGCCAACGCTACATCAACGGCCTTGCCAGTGATGACGCGCTGTTCCGCTACCTGATGGACAACGCCATCTCTTACAAGGACTCACTCAACCTGCAACTGGGCGTGTCCCTCACCGCCGAACAAGTCGCGGCACTGACCCACGACATCGTGTGGATGGAAGAAGCCGAGGTCAACGGCCAGAAAGTCCTGACCCCCGTGCTCTACCTGGCCCAGGCCAACAACCGCCTGGCGCCCAACGGCGCACTGATCCAGGGCCAGGACGTGAGCCTGGTCACCGGCGGCGACCTGCACAACAGCGGCACCCTGCGGGCCACCAACAACCTCAGTATGGTCGCGGGCAACATCGACAACAGCGGCCTGATGCAAGCCGGCAACCGCCTGGAAATGCTCGCCACCGACTCGATCCGCAACAGCCGTGGCGGCATCATCAATGGCCGCGACATCAGCGCCACTGCTGTGACCGGCGACATCATCAACGAGCGCACCGTCACCACCTTTAAACAGGAAGGCCAGGGCTACCAACTGCGCAACGACGTGGCCAGCGAAGCCTCCCGCTTCGAAGCCACCGACACGCTCAAACTGAACGCCGGGCGCGACGTGCTTAACCTCGGCAGCAACCTCAAGGCCGGTGGCAACGCCAGTGTGACCGCAGGGCGCGACGTACTGATCGCCAGCCAGACCGAGCAGGACGACTACGCCTACCAACGCCGCCGTATCAGCGGCACCGAGCAAACCATCCTGCAACATACCTCCGGTGTGGACGTGGGCGGCAACCTCGCCATCGACGCCCGCCGCGACATCGCCGTGGTCGCCAGCACCGTCAGCGCCGCCAAAGACCTCAGCGTCAAGGCCGGAGAAAATCTGACCCTGGCCGCCGCCGCCAACGAACAACACGACTACTCCAAAGGCAAAAAAGGCGGCACCAAAACCACCACCCAACTGGACGACGTCACCCAACAAAGCGCCGAACTCAAAGCCGGCGGCGACCTGATCGCCATCGCCGGCACCGACCTCACGCTAGTCGCCAGCAAAATCAGCGCGGGCAATGAAGCCTATGTGCACGCTGATAACGAACTGCAAATGCTGGCGGCGCAGGACAGTCATTACTCGCTGTATGACATGAGCAAGAAGGGCAATTGGGGCAGCAAGAAGACTCAGCGTGATGAAGTGACCGATGTGAAGAATGTCGGGAGTGAAATCAAGACTGGGGGTGATCTGACGCTGGAGAGTGGTGGGGATCAGAAGTACCAGGCGGCGAAGCTTGAAAGTGGTGGGGGTATTGCGATTGTCAGCGGTGGGGCGGTGACGTTTGAGGCAGTGAAGGATCTGCATGACGAGAGCCACACCAAGAGCAAGGGCGACCTCGCCTGGACCAGCTCCAAGGGCAAGGGGAATACCGACGAGACGCTACGTCAGACGCAGATGATTGCAGAAGGCAGCGTCGTGATTAAAGCCGTCGATGGCTTGAAAATTGACATCAAGCAGATCGATCAAAATACGGTTAGTCAGACGATTGATGTGATGGTCAAAGCCGACCCGCAACTGGCCTGGCTAAAAGAGGCCGAGCAGCGCGGAGACGTGGATTGGCGCCAGGTTAAAGAGCTGCACGACAGTTTCAAGTACAGCAATTCAGGCTTGGGCGCCGGCGCGCAGATCATCATCGCGATCATTGTTACCTACTTCACGATGGGAGCCGCCAGCGGTGCAATTGCCGCAGCTGGTTCGGGGACATCGATGGCGAGTGCCACGGCTGTTGGGACTGCGGCCACGTCTGCCGGATGGGCCAATGCTGCGGGCAGTACCGTGCTTGCTGGCATGGCGAGTAACGGTGCGATCAGCGCCATCAATAACCGTGGAAACCTGAGCACCGTCTTAAAGGATGTCACTTCCAGCGACGCGATGAAAGGCTACGTGGTGTCCGGCGTCACTGCGGGCTTGACTGCAGGTGTCTATGACAAATGGACCGGCACTCAGACAGGTACTTCCACTGCACTCCCCAACTCAGGTGCAGTTGCCACCGTAAGTCCGTTGAGCACTTGGCAAGGTGTGGGGCAGTTCACGGCCAACCAAGTACTGCAAAACGGAACATCAATATTGGTAGATCGGGCGCTCGGGGGCGAAGCCCGTCTTGGCGACGCGTTGCAGAGTAGTTTGGCTAACGCATTTGCGGCTTATGGATTCAACCTGGTCGGGGATGTTTCCAAGAACCGGTTTGCAGAAGGTGGCATTACCAAGATTGGGCTACATGCCTTGATGGGCGGGTTGGCAGCTGAGGCTTCTGGAGGAGATTTCCGCACAGGGGCCCTGGCAGCGGGTGTGAATGAGGCATTGCTGGATAGCCTCGCCAAGAACTACGCGGACATGCCCGATGACCAGAAGAAAGGTTTGCTGGTCATGAACTCGCAGTTGCTTGGTGTGCTTGCGGCATCGGTACAGAGCAATGCGGATGCGCAGAGCCTGCAAACTGGGGCGTGGGTGGCAAAGAATGCCACGCAATACAACTATCTGGGCGATCATCAAAAGGCTCAGAGAGCGAAAGAGCTGGAAGAAAGCAAAGATTCACTGGAAACACTCAGGATCAATACGAAGTGGGAATTGATCGACGCCGGGCAGGACGCCAGCTTTGCGGGTGGGGCAGTGGTTGGGGTGCCGGAAGGGCTACTTGATACGGTCAAGGGCATCTTGGAAGTTGCCGTCAGCCCGATAGAGACGTATCGGGCGTTGAGATCTGTGCTTGAGAGCGGGGATGTGCTGGGTAATGTTTCGGACGCTATGAAGCAGTCCTACATCGCACGAATTGACAATCTGGAAGCAGAGTATGAAAGAGCTGGGGCGGGTGGATCGTTTAACGCAGGGCGTGAAACCGGGAAGCTGATAAGCGACGTGGTGGCGCTTGGGACGGGGGTTGGGGGAGCGCTGAAAAGCGGGGCCTTGCTCGTCGAAAAGGTCACTGCTAAGGTTGTTAAGGTGGAGTTGGCGGGTGCAAAAGCAACCGGCGAGGTAGCTGCTACCGTGCCGCGGACTCCTCTAGCAGGCCCGACAGGTAACTGGAAAAATTATACTCACGCAGAGGCTGTCATTCAGACCCAAGCATCTGGCCGGTTGGTAAATGCAGAAAAAGCGGTTATTGATCCGAGCAAAGTGACATCTTATGCATTGAACACAGCGCACCCTGTTGGCGGTAACAAAGCAAAGGTCTTTGAGTCGGCCTTGGGCTACAATCAAACGAATGCTGCCAGTTTAATAACAAAAGTACAGGAGGGTGCAGCGCTGTATCCTGCGAAGTTAGGCGCTTCTGATAAATTTGGTCAGCGTATAACTATAGATATGCCAATAACTGGGCCAAACGGTAATACGGCAACTGTCCGTACAGGCTGGATATATGATCCGGGTTCTGCCACACCTAGGATGACGACCCTCTATGTCAAGTAAGGAGTATAAGGTGGTTTATTCGCTTTTTGATGTGGTTGTGTTAATCGAGGATATTCCGGAGGAGGGGTTGCGGGCAGGTATGAAGGGCGCGATTATCGAGATCTATAGTCAGCCAGTTGAGGGGTATGAAATAGAGTTTTGTGACGAGCAGGGGCGAACAGTTTCACAGTTGGCATTATCCTCTAATCAATTCCAGCTCTATAAGTAGGTGCAAAAGCAACTGGGGCTGTTGTAGATGATGCGGTCAAGGCATTACCAGCTCCAAGGCAAATAGATGCATCCTGGAGCGCGAGCACTTATAACAAGGGCGGCCTGATAAGAAAAGGGGACAGATTTATTTTAGCGATCAAAGAAAAGGGGACAGATTTATTTTTGAAGTTTGGTTTTGTGAGGATTTTGAAAAGTAGCGGATGAGTTTCTGAAAAATAAATCTGTCCCCTTTTTTTACTCAACTGGCCTGGATTAAGGATGCAGAGGCTCGTGGGGATGTGGACTGGAGGCAGGTCAAGGAGATTCATGACAGCTTCAAGTACAGCAACTCAGGGTTGGGGCCTGCGTCGCAGATCATTATTGCGATTGTGATGGCGGCGGTGGTTGGGCCGTTGGCTGCGGGTGCGGCTGCCAGCGCAGGGGCGGGCGTTGGCGTGGCAGCTGGAGCAGTGGCTGCAGGAGCAGCGACCAACGCTACGGTCAGTGTCGTTAACAACCGTGGCAACTTGGGCGCGGTACTCAAGGACGTGACTTCTTCGGATGCGATGAAGGGGTATGTGATTGCTGGCGTCACGGCTGGCATGACCGCTGCATATTTTGGTGATTGGACGGGGACTCAAACAAACACAATCACTGGGAAAGTCACGACGCCAGGTCTACTGAATACGTGGAGCGGTGTCGGTAAATTTGCCGCCAACCAGACGTTGCAAAGCGGCACATCCATGCTGCTGAGCAAGGCACTCGGGCAGGGCGGTAGCGCCAGCGATGCATTAAAAAGTGCGCTGTTCAATACGTTGGCGGCAGCTAGTTTCAATCTGGTGGGAAATTACACCCAAGGTGTAGTTGCCGATGGGTCGGCACCCAAGATTGCGATTCACGCGATGGTAGGTGGTTTGCTGGCTGAGGCTACGGGCGGCGATTTTAAAACCGGTGCGTTGGCAGCGGGGGCGAATGAGGCGCTGGTTACTCATCTGAATACGCTGGTTAACGGCAACGAAGAGTTGCTGACGATGAGTTCGCAGATCGTGGGTGTGTTGGCGGCTGCGGGGCAGAAAGATGCGGACGCTGCCAAGATCGAGAAAGGGGCTTGGGTTGCGCAAAACCTGACGCAATACAATTTTCTGGAGCATCTGCCACCAGGCTTAAGTGAATACGGATCAGCGGCGACTACTCTGGCAAAGGACATGCTGGAAAAAGGTGCCACTAACGACCAAATTGCCCAAGCACAGCTGGAGCTGGCCCAAGGACAAGGTTTTGAAGGGGTTCAACCGGCTAACGAGTTCGTCAAGGCTTGGGGCTATTTTATGGCCGGTGAACTCACAGGTGCTGGGCTGGCGGCAGTATTAGGTCGGCTTGTGATGGGAGGTGCAAAAGGATTGCCTTCCGCCCTGCAAAATTTCGGCGGCCGCACTTTCGATGATCTATCTGCCGCAGCTTCAAATCCTATCAATAAGGAAGGTCTGACAGAGGCTGCTAGGGCGCTCACAAAGCATGCTTCTGGCCAGCGAGCTACTGGAACGTTCCCAAAACTCACAGGTGGAATTGAAAAGCAAAATGCAACTGCACTCGGTATTATTGATGACGTTCTCAAGAATTCAAATTCAACATTCTCAAATTTGAGTCGCGGTGGGCTAGAGGTCCGGGCTCCCGATGGAAGAGGTCTGCGCTACAATAATGATGGCTCATTTTCTGGGTTTTTGGACCCTAAGGCGAAACCATGAAACTTGAAAGTAATTCGGATTTTGAAGTTCTGGGCTTTAGTGATAATCGCTATAAAAGGCTGACTGCGGAGATTCAATATAAAGGCGAACCAATTGCTCAAGTTAATCAGGATAAAGGGGTGGACGCTTTAGAGGTGGAGATCTTTGCTGACTTAAGTAGCGCGACTTTGAGAGTTCCATTCTCTGGTTTTTTTGAGGCGATGATTCTAGCGAAAGATTTCATTGTTGAGTCGGGGTGAGGCTAGAAGAAAAAATGGGGCAAATTTGAGCGTCACTTACTTGACAAGAAAAGGGGGCAGGTTTTTTGAGGTTTGGGCTTTGTGAAGATCTTGAGACGTAGCGGATGAGTCTCTGAAAAAATAAATCTGTCCATTTTTTTTCGTTCAATTACCTTACAAAGGTTCCACCGTTATCGGTCATGCACTATCGAAGCACGCGGGTAGAAATCCTGATATTTGGGGTAAGACTACAGGGTCTATGGCTACTTGGAACGAGCAGGCTATGAAGCAGTTACGTGAAATAATACGTGCTCCCGGCGAGTTTAAGTCGGTGACAACAGAAAAAGGAATTCCATTTATAGAGAAACGTCTTGGCGACGGGCGTGGCATACGGTTGAATTTAGATGGGGCATTTAAAGGGTTTGTCGACTAATTTATGAAAGAGTTATATGAGGTTGTTCTAGGTGGTGTGGTTGAAGACGATATTATTATTCTTCTGAAGGATTTGGAGAGTCATTCGGAGCGCGTCGACGATGTGACAGCTTCAGAAGTGCTCGGTATTGCGAGTTGCTTGGGCCTTGATCAAAGTATGGTTGCGGAGCTTTGTCGTTTTGAAGGTGATGTTTGTGTGTCTGCTAAGTTGTATGGTTTTGATATTGTATCTGCTTCCTCCGATTTTTTTGTATTACTTAGAGTTGTAAAATGTGGGGGCGGTGTTGACGTAGAGCTGTGTTTTGACGATTCTGTTTTTAGTGATGTTGATAAAGTTATGCTTCTACTGCAGAAATATCTGAAAGAGATTTCTGATAGAGTTCGTATGAAGGAGTATTACGGAGGGATGGAGCCTGCTAAAGACTTAGGAACTCGGTACTTTACTGGCGAAATGTTAGGCCCTCTGGTTACGCGTTTTCGCTGACAGGTGGCAAAATGGGTGAGTATAAGCCTACATCCACGAAAACGACTTACGATCCAAAGGTTCTGCCGGATAGCAGGGTGGCTGATATGTCTAGTCGAGCGGCAGTCCAAGCCGAGTCTTTGTTTAAAACCAACCCAGCGTTGAGAGAAGCTAGTATTAAAGTTGATGGCTATCACTTCCAAGTGACACGTAATAGCAAGACAGGAGAAATAACAAATTCCTTTATCACTATGCCCCCGAGGACAAACTAATGGATAGCTTGGCTTGGCTTAAGAGGTTCAAGGAGTCATTTGCTTCAACTGGTCTGGACTATGAAGATCTTTACGAATTGATAGAGGCTTCTATGGCGAGGGGAAGGACTAATTTTCCAGCGTTCATCTATGACGCTTCGCAGGGATTTGGCTTCTCTGTGAGTGAAGGTTTTTTTTACGCCCTTGATCAGGACTGGGACGATCCAGAAAGTTTCAATAAGGTTAGTTTCTTTTTGGGCGAAGTGGAAACTTCAAGTATCCCAGTGCCTGACTACGTTTCCCTGATGAAAATTGCAGCAGATGTTTATTCTGCTTTCTTTCCTGATGATGGGGATGGCGTTCTAAGGTCTGCTGAAAGATTAGAAGAGCGTTACTCAAAAAAATTTTCAGTCTAGTTGGAGTGGAAAAGGGGCAGATTTATTTGATTGCTCTATTGGCGGTTTGCTGTTTAATAACGTGGTTTTATTTTTTGGTACCTGCTAGCTTTATAGTTAGCCAAAATGGATGTCTATAAGGCACCATTTTTTTGTAAGTATTCAATTGTTTAAATATAAGTGATAGATGGGGTAGGCCACGATATTTCGAATAAAACTGCGTAACCTATCCTCATCTATTTTTCTCCATTAAAAATCAGAGGGTTACTGGACTCGTTTTTTTCAGAGCATCGTTTACTAGAAGGTGCGCGCTTTCGATCAGCTGGGCCAACCCGAAGGTTTGAAGTCGCTGTGATCCGTTTGAGGAAAACGCCTGTTCATTCGCCATTGCTGATGCCGAAGCCAAAAGCTCACTCGCATTGAGAAAAAAGGGGACAGATTTATTTTTTCCCCATTTGCTAGGCTGTAATTCTCTAAGGAAGGAGGTTACCTATGCCCAGAGTGGGACGTGTCGTTTTGCCCAACTATCCTCATCATGTTGTACAGCGTGGTCACAACCGCCAGGTGATCTTTGCTGCCGAGGAGGACTACCAGCGCTACGTGAGAGACCTTCGAGAGCTTAAGGACGCATTTGGCATAAAAATATACGCCTACTGTTTGATGACAGAAAAAAGGGGACAGATTTATTTTTTTCTGATAGAAAAAAGGGGACAGATTTATTTTTTTCCATTTGCTAGGCTGTAATTCTCTAAGGAAGGAGGTTACCTATGCCCAGAGTGGGACATGTCGTTTTGCCCAACTATCCTCATCATGTTGTACAGCGTGGTCACAACCGCCAGGTGGTCTTTGCTGCCGAGGAGGACTACCAGCGCTACGTGAGAGACCTTCGAGAGCTTAAGGACGCATTTGGCATAAAAATATAC
>NZ_JBQEQE010000002.1:249176-335491 GCF_052046095.1 Pseudomonas sp. 22072 | reverse complement strand
TCGTTCTTTAAAAATTTGGGTATGTGATAGAAAGATAGACTGAACGTTACTTTCACTGGTAACGGATCAGGCTAAGGTAAAATTTGTGAGTTCTCTTAATTGAGAAATTCGAATTTTCGGCGAATGTCGTCTTCACAGTATAACCAGATTGCTTGGGGTTATATGGTCAAGTGAAGAAGCGCATACGGTGGATGCCTTGGCAGTCAGAGGCGATGAAAGACGTGGTAGCCTGCGAAAAGCTTCGGGGAGTCGGCAAACAGACTTTGATCCGGAGATGTCTGAATGGGGGAACCCAGCCATCATAAGATGGTTATCTTGTACTGAATACATAGGTGCAAGAAGCGAACCAGGGGAACTGAAACATCTAAGTACCCTGAGGAAAAGAAATCAACCGAGATTCCCTTAGTAGTGGCGAGCGAACGGGGACTAGCCCTTAAGTGGCTTTGAGATTAGCGGAACGCTCTGGAAAGTGCGGCCATAGTGGGTGATAGCCCTGTACGCGAAAATCTCTTAGTCATGAAATCGAGTAGGACGGAGCACGAGAAACTTTGTCTGAATATGGGGGGACCATCCTCCAAGGCTAAATACTACTGACTGACCGATAGTGAACTAGTACCGTGAGGGAAAGGCGAAAAGAACCCCGGAGAGGGGAGTGAAATAGATCCTGAAACCGTATGCGTACAAGCAGTGGGAGCCCACTTTGTTGGGTGACTGCGTACCTTTTGTATAATGGGTCAGCGACTTATTTTCAGTGGCGAGCTTAACCGAATAGGGGAGGCGTAGCGAAAGCGAGTCTTAATAGGGCGTCTAGTCGCTGGGAATAGACCCGAAACCGGGCGATCTATCCATGGGCAGGTTGAAGGTTGGGTAACACTAACTGGAGGACCGAACCGACTACCGTTGAAAAGTTAGCGGATGACCTGTGGATCGGAGTGAAAGGCTAATCAAGCTCGGAGATAGCTGGTTCTCCTCGAAAGCTATTTAGGTAGCGCCTCATGTATCACTGTAGGGGGTAGAGCACTGTTTCGGCTAGGGGGTCATCCCGACTTACCAAACCGATGCAAACTCCGAATACCTACAAGTGCCGAGCATGGGAGACACACGGCGGGTGCTAACGTCCGTCGTGAAAAGGGAAACAACCCAGACCGTCAGCTAAGGTCCCAAAGTTATGGTTAAGTGGGAAACGATGTGGGAAGGCTTAGACAGCTAGGAGGTTGGCTTAGAAGCAGCCACCCTTTAAAGAAAGCGTAATAGCTCACTAGTCGAGTCGGCCTGCGCGGAAGATGTAACGGGGCTCAAACCATACACCGAAGCTACGGGTATCACGTAAGTGATGCGGTAGAGGAGCGTTCTGTAAGCCTGTGAAGGTGAGTTGAGAAGCTTGCTGGAGGTATCAGAAGTGCGAATGCTGACATGAGTAACGATAATGGGTGTGAAAAACACCCACGCCGAAAGACCAAGGTTTCCTGCGCAACGTTAATCGACGCAGGGTTAGTCGGTCCCTAAGGCGAGGCTGAAAAGCGTAGTCGATGGAAAACAGGTTAATATTCCTGTACTTCTGGTTATTGCGATGGAGGGACGGAGAAGGCTAGGCCAGCTTGGCGTTGGTTGTCCAAGTTTAAGGTGGTAGGCTGGAATCTTAGGTAAATCCGGGATTTCAAGGCCGAGAGCTGATGACGAGTTACCTTTTAGGTAACGAAGTGGTTGATGCCATGCTTCCAAGAAAAGCTTCTAAGCTTCAGGTAACCAGGAACCGTACCCCAAACCGACACAGGTGGTTGGGTAGAGAATACCAAGGCGCTTGAGAGAACTCGGGTGAAGGAACTAGGCAAAATGGCACCGTAACTTCGGGAGAAGGTGCGCCGGTGAGGGTGAAGGACTTGCTCCGTAAGCTCATGCCGGTCGAAGATACCAGGCCGCTGCGACTGTTTATTAAAAACACAGCACTCTGCAAACACGAAAGTGGACGTATAGGGTGTGACGCCTGCCCGGTGCCGGAAGGTTAATTGATGGGGTTAGCTAACGCGAAGCTCTTGATCGAAGCCCCGGTAAACGGCGGCCGTAACTATAACGGTCCTAAGGTAGCGAAATTCCTTGTCGGGTAAGTTCCGACCTGCACGAATGGCGTAACGATGGCGGCGCTGTCTCCACCCGAGACTCAGTGAAATTGAAATCGCTGTGAAGATGCAGTGTATCCGCGGCTAGACGGAAAGACCCCGTGAACCTTTACTATAGCTTTGCACTGGACTTTGAATTTGCTTGTGTAGGATAGGTGGGAGGCTTTGAAGCGTGGACGCCAGTCTGCGTGGAGCCATCCTTGAAATACCACCCTGGCAACTTTGAGGTTCTAACTCAGGTCCGTTATCCGGATCGAGGACAGTGTATGGTGGGTAGTTTGACTGGGGCGGTCTCCTCCTAAAGAGTAACGGAGGAGTACGAAGGTGCGCTCAGACCGGTCGGAAATCGGTCGTAGAGTATAAAGGCAAAAGCGCGCTTGACTGCGAGACAGACACGTCGAGCAGGTACGAAAGTAGGTCTTAGTGATCCGGTGGTTCTGTATGGAAGGGCCATCGCTCAACGGATAAAAGGTACTCCGGGGATAACAGGCTGATACCGCCCAAGAGTTCATATCGACGGCGGTGTTTGGCACCTCGATGTCGGCTCATCACATCCTGGGGCTGAAGCCGGTCCCAAGGGTATGGCTGTTCGCCATTTAAAGTGGTACGCGAGCTGGGTTTAGAACGTCGTGAGACAGTTCGGTCCCTATCTGCCGTGGACGTTTGAGATTTGAGAGGGGCTGCTCCTAGTACGAGAGGACCGGAGTGGACGAACCTCTGGTGTTCCGGTTGTCACGCCAGTGGCATTGCCGGGTAGCTATGTTCGGAATAGATAACCGCTGAAAGCATCTAAGCGGGAAACTAGCCTCAAGATGAGATCTCACTGGAACCTTGAGTTCCCTGAAGGGCCGTCGAAGACTACGACGTTGATAGGTTGGGTGTGTAAGCGCTGTGAGGCGTTGAGCTAACCAATACTAATTGCCCGTGAGGCTTGACCATATAACACCCAAGCAATTTGAGTCGAAAGGCCAGATTGCGGTGTGTGAAGACGCAATGAACCGAAAGTTCGACGCTCACAAAACACCACGATCTATCACATACCCAATTTGCTGAAGCGAGGCCAGCTGGCCACGACTCAGTACCCGAATTTCTTGACGACCATAGAGCATTGGAACCACCTGATCCCATCCCGAACTCAGCAGTGAAACGATGCATCGCCGATGGTAGTGTGGGGTTTCCCCATGTGAGAGTAGGTCATCGTAAAGATTAAATTCCAAAACCCCAATTGCGAAAGCAGTTGGGGTTTTGTTTTGGGCGCTCGAAAAGTGTCCACCTTGTCCCCGTACACCTGTGCGCCCCAACCTCCGACCTGACTGCCCCGACAAATTTGCACAGTTATTTCTGAGCGACACCACTAGAATAGCCACCTAATCATTTTTAGAGTCAGAGCCCTATCTATGCCCGATCCGGTTGATGCCCACGAGGTATCGGATTTACCGCTAGACGATCTGGTGGCATGCCATGAGTGCGACTTGCTGATGCGCAAACCAACGCTCGCCCTCGGCGAAAAAGCTCAATGCCCACGCTGCGGCTACGAGCTATACGCTCACCGTCACAATGTGGTCGAGCGCAGTCTCGCCTTGGTACTGGCAGCCCTGCTGCTGTACGTCCCCGCGAACTTTTTGCCCATCATGCAGCTCAATCTACTCGGGCAGTCTTCGGAGGACACCGTGTGGAGCGGCGTCGTTGGCCTGTTCGATACGGGCATGCAAGGCGTTGCCGCCGTGGTGTTCCTGTGCAGCATGGGCATCCCCTTGCTCAAGCTTCTGTGCCAGTTGGCAGTGCTGCTCAGTATTCGCTGGAACATCGGGCGCAATTACGGGCTGCTGCTATATCGCATCTACCACCACATGAAGGACTGGGGGATGTTGGAGGTCTACTTGATGGGTGTGCTGGTGGCGATCGTAAAGCTCGCCGACATGGCCTCCATCACAATTGGCCTGGGTCTGGTCTGCTTCGTGAGTCTATTAATGGTTCAAGTTCTGCTTGAGGTGGTGATGTCGCCCCATCAGATCTGGCAAGCGCTGTCAGGAGAGGATGACCATGCGGGCGATTGATGCAGGTATTCTGATTTGTACCGAATGCCATGAGTTGAACAAGCAGGAAGCGGATAGCGAGGAGCAGCTCTGCACACGTTGTGGCGCGTTGATCCATGCCCGTCGCCCCAATAGCCTTACACGTACCTGGGCGCTGTTGATCACCGCGGCGATCCTGTATATCCCCGCTAACTTGTTACCCATCATGACGGTCAGCTCCCTTGGCCAAGGCGACCCCAGCACCATCATGTCGGGTGTCATCCAACTGGTGCAGCACGGGATGTTTCCTATCGCTGCCGTGGTGTTCATCGCCAGTATCCTGGTACCGACCTTCAAGTTGGTCGGCATTGGCCTGCTGCTGTTCTCGGTGCAGCGTCACCAACCGCTGTCCGCGCAACAACGCATTGTGATGTATCGCTTTATCGAGTTCATTGGGCGTTGGTCCATGCTGGATATCTTCGTGATCGCCATCCTGGTGGCGCTCGTTAACTTTGGGCGGCTAGCCAGTATCGAGGCCAACCTCGGCGCTGCGGCGTTCGCCAGTGTGGTGATCTTGACGATGTTTGCCGCAGTAACTTTCGATCCCCGACTGATTTGGGATAACACGGAGTCGGACGACGACCATGAGTGATTTGCCTAAAGCTAAAACCCGCCCAGCCTCTAACTGGTCGGCCATTTGGGTGCTGCCCCTGATTGCCCTGATCATCGGTGGCTGGCTGGGGTGGCGTGCCTATTCCCAGCAAGGTATCGAGATTCAAGTTCGCTTTGAAAGCGGCGAAGGTATTCAGGTCAACAAGACCGAAGTGGTCTACAAAGGCATGACCGTGGGCAAGGTCAAAACCCTGGCCCTGGATGACGAAGGCAGCAATCGCGGGGTGATCGCCACCATCGAGATGAACAAGGACGTGGAGCAGTACCTCAAGACCAACACCCGCTTCTGGTTGGTCAAGCCCAGCGTCAGCCTTGCCGGTATCACCGGCCTGGAAACCCTGGTTTCAGGTAACTACATCGCCGCCAGCCCCGGTGATGGCGAGCCCACGCGCAAGTTCAAGGCGCTCTCCGAAGAGCCGCCGTTATCCGACGCCAAGCCCGGCTTGCACCTGACCCTCAAGGCCGATCGCCTGGGCTCGTTGAACCGTGGCAGTCCGGTGTTCTACAAGCAGATTCAGGTCGGCCAGGTCAAAAGCTACCTGCTGTCTGAAGACCAGAGCACCGTCGAGGTCAAGGTCTATATCGAGCCGACCTATGCCAACCTGGTGCGCAAACACACGCGTTTCTGGAATGCCAGCGGCATCAGTATCGACGCCAACCTTTCCGGCTTGAAAGTGCGCAGCGAATCCCTCTCCAGCATTGTCGCCGGAGGTATCGCCTTCGCCACTCCTGAAAACCGCAAAGACAGCCCGCCCACCGACCCGAGTCTGCCTTTCCGGCTATACGAAGATTTCGACGCCGCCGCAGCGGGCATCAAGGTCAAGGTCAAACTCACCGACTTTGAAGGCCTGCAGGCCGGGCGTACGCCGGTCATGTACAAAGGCATCCAGGTCGGCAGCCTGAAAACCCTGAAGATCGACCCGGACCTGTCCAGCGCCAGTGTCGAGCTGACCCTCGATCCATTGGCTGAAGACTACCTGGTCGAAGACACGCAATTCTGGGTGGTCAAACCGTCCATCTCCCTGGCGGGCATCACCGGCCTGGAGGCCTTGGTCAAGGGCAACTACATCGCGATTCGCCCAGGCGACAAAGGCACCCCGCCACAACGCGAATACGTAGCCCGCGCCAAGGCGCCACCTTTGGACCTGCGTTCCCCGGGCCTGCACATGGTGTTGCTCACCGACAGCCTGGGCTCGTTGGATGTCGGCAGCCCGATTCTGTACAAACAGGTCAAAGTCGGTTCGGTGCAGAGTTACCAGTTTTCACGCAAGAAAAAACAACTAGTGATCGGCGTTCATATCGAGAAGGAATACGAAAGCCTGGTCAACGGCTCGACGCGCTTCTGGAATGCCAGCGGCGTCACCCTTACGGGCGGGCTCACCGGCGGTATCCAGGTCAAAAGCGAATCCCTGGCCAGCCTGATGGCGGGCGGTATCGCCTTCGAAACGCCGGAACCGAACGTGCCATTGAAACATCGCATCCCGCGCTTTCGCCTGTATGCCGACCGTGATGCCGCCAACCAGCACGGCACTCTGGTGACCATCAAAGTCGACCGCGCCGACGGCCTGAGCGCCGGCACACCGGTGCGCTTCAAGGGGCTGGATGTGGGCAAGATCGAAAGTGTCGACCTCAGTGCCGACATGCAGTCGGTGCTGCTCAAGGCGCGTATCACTCAGGTTGCGGACCGCATTGCGCGCACGGGCAGCCAGTTCTGGGTGGTCAAGCCGGAACTGGGGCTGATGAAGACGGCTAACCTGGAGACCCTGGTCACTGGCCAATACATCGAGGTGCAACCGGCCGCGAAAAACGCCGGCCCGCAGAAGAGCTTTGTCGCCCTGACCCAGCCGCCTGAAACCGTGCATCAGGAAGCTGGCCTGAGCCTCACACTCAGCGCCGCCCGCCGTGGTTCGTTGAAGGAAGGGGTACCGGTGACCTACCGTGAAGTGACGGTCGGCAAAGTCACCGGCTATGAGCTGGGCCAGACCGCCGACCGTGTGTTGGTGCACATCCTGATCGAGCCCAAGTACGCACCTCTGGTACGCAGTGGCAGCCGCTTCTGGAACACCAGCGGCTTTGGCCTCGACTTCGGCTTGTTCAAGGGCGCGACCGTGCGTACCGAGTCCCTTGAAACGCTGGTGGCCGGCGGCATCGCCTTTGCCACCCCGGATGGCGAGCGCATGGGTAACCCGGCACGGCCGCAGCAGACGTTCCCGTTGTTCGACAAGTTTGAGGATGAATGGCTGACCTGGGCGCCTAAGATTCCACTCGGTAAATAAACCGAGGCGCGGCTATCGCGGGCAAGCCCGGCTCCCACAGGGATATGCATNCTTGCCCGCGATGAGGCCCACAAACACACCGCAAATCCCAAGCCGAAAAAAAGGCCGCGATCCCAAAAGATCGCGGCCTTTTTGCCTTTCAGTACAGCCCGTCAGACTTCATCCAGCTCCGGCTCGTCCGCCTGCACATTCATCGTCGCCTTCACCACATCATGGCGACGGATGTACTTCCAGTCCGCCTCATCAATGTAGATCCCGTTCGGCCCGCTGCCGCCCTCCAGGTCGATCGCCACCTGGGCGGACACCTGCGGCTTCACACTCGCCAGGATCGGTACAAAGCCCAATTGCAGGCTGGTTTCCAGCAGTGCTGCCTGGTTCTTCTCATCGATGTCTGCCGCTTCATCGAGGTAGTACGGCAACCGCACGCGACCGGCCTGGTCGCGGTCCATCAGGTGCAGCAACAAGTACATGTTGGTCAGCGCCTTGATGGTCATGGTAGTGCCGTTGGACGCAGCGCCGTCGATGTCGGTATGGATCACCGGCTGGCCGTTGACCTTGGTGATTTCGAACGCCAATTCGAACAAATCCTTGAGGCCCAACTGGTTATGGTTGGCGGCGACCAGGCGAGCCAGGTATTCCTTGGCTTCTTCGTTCTTGTTGTCCTGTTCGGCGCTCTGGCTGAGGTCGAACACCGAGAGGGTCTCGCCTTCTTCATACTGACCGGCACTGTGGATGATCTGGTCGATATGCTTGAGCGCTTCCTTGTTCGGCGCCAGTACGATGCGGAAGCTTTGCAGGTTGGAGACCTGGCGCTTGTTGATCTCACGGTTGAACAACGCCAACTGGTGTTCCAGGCTGTCGTAGTCACTACGGATGTTGCGCAGGGTACGGGCGATGTCGGTGACCGCTGCACGGCGCGCCTTGCCGAGGGTCAGCGCCTCGTCGGTACGGTGCGCATAGGCGTTGATCAGCAGTTGCAGACGACGCTCGACATCATCCTCACTGTCGAACTTGGCCACGCCCTTGAGACGCACCTGGGCGTACAGCGCTTCGATCTGGCCATCGGCGCGCAGCAAACCCTGCCAGCTGTCCTGATAGTCATTGAGCAGCGGCAGCAGGTTGTCCATGGAGTCGTCGACCGGGTCCATGAACGGCGTACCGAACGGCAGGTCCGCCGGCAACAGCTGACGACGGCGCAACGCGTCATCCAGCGTGCGTTGCTTGGCTTCCATATCGCCGATCTGACGGCCGACCAGTTGCAGCTTGGCCGACAGTTGCTGGACGCGCTCGGTAAAGGCATCGCTGGAACGCTTCAACTCGTCCTGGGCCGCTTCCATCTGCGCCAGGTTTTCCAGCTTCTCGCCTTCTTCGGCGCTCAGGGTCTGGGTGCGGCGGAAGTCTTCCAGGGCCTTTTGGGCATCCAGTACCTGCTGGTACAGCGCTTCGGTCTGGGTCTTGCTTGCGGCGCGGTCGGACGCCACGGCCTGCTGGGTTTTCAGTTGCTTGAGCTCTTTTTCCAGGCGCTCTTTCTGGTCACGCAACGCGGCGCGATCCGCCAGGGCTTGCAGTGCCGGCGGCTCGATGTGCGAGATGTCGATGGACAGCCCCGGCACCTCAAAGCGCTCGCCCTTGAAGCCATCGAGAATCTGCTCCAGGGATTTGACCCACTGGCCGTCCTCGTCCAGCGTGATGCCATGTTCGCCCAGCGGCAAGCTGAACAGCGAGCTGTTGAACAGGCGCATCAGGCGCTCGACATCCTGCTGCGAAAATTCTTCGCGCAGCTTGGCGTAGCTGTTGTTGTCCGCGTGATCGAGTTGCTGCTTGACCGACTTCAAGCGCTTTTCCAGGTCGCGCAGGCGTTCTTCCAAGTCCTCGGCGCTGAACTGCCGCGACTGCGCCAAGGCGCCCGCCAGTTCATCGTGGGCATCCTTGGCGGCGAGCAATTGCTGCTCCAGCATCTTGACGTCATCCACCAGGGCAAAGCGGTGCTTGAGCACGGACAACTCGCCCAACCAACGCTGGATGCCACTGATTTCCCGCTCCAGGCGCATCAGCTCCTGTGTGCCGCCGCGCTGGTCGTTTTGCAGCGCGTCCTGCTCGTTGCGGTAGTGTTCGGCCTGGATGGTCAGCTCTTCCTTGCGCGCACTGGCGTAGTCCGACCAGGTGCCCAGCAACGAATCCAGCAGCGGCGACAGGCGATGCAGTTTGCCGCGCAGGGCGTCGCGCTGTTTCACGCCATTGGCCAGGGCTTCAACCAAGGGGCCGGCAGCCACCAGCGAGTTGTAGTCCTGCTCCATGCGTCGCACATCACGGAAGGCTTCTTCACAGGCCGCGATGTAGTCGACACTGCCCGAACGCAGGCTGTGTTCGAAGGCATCAAGGAACAGTTGCTTGAGCTTGGCCGCGGTGATTTCGCGCATGTGCAGCAGGTTGATAAACAGCGCGCGGAACGTCTTCAGGCTCTGCTCGCTGGTGGAGCGCAGCGGAATCAGCGTCAGGTCCAGCGGGACCGACGTATGCCCGCCCACCAGCAAGCGCCGCAGTTCATCGGGCTTGAGTTCGTAGGCTTTCAGGCCCTCGCGCTCAAGGTTGGTGAACAGCTCTTTCTGACGCAGGCAGGTGTCGTTTTTCTGGTAGTGGGTAAGGTCCAGCTTGCCGGCGTAGGCAAAGAACTGGTGACCAAAGCCGCCGCCCGGGCCGCGGCCGACCACGCCGATAACGTGCGGGCCGTGGGGCAGAGAGACTTCTACCAGGATGTAGCTGGTGTCGGTGGCAAAGTAGAAACGCCGCGATTGTTCCAGGGTGTACTTGCCGAAGCTCATGTCCGACATGCGTGCCAGGATCGGGAATTGCAAGGCGTTGATCGAGGCGGATTTACCCAGGTTGTTGGCGCCGTACACCGACAGCGGTTCTTCCAGCGGGAACAAGCCCAGGCTGTAACCGGCGGTGTTCAATAGGGCGAAGCGGCGGATGCCGTAGCGTTCCTTACTCATGCGTCGGTCTCCTGTTCTTCGGCAATGGCACGGGCCAGGGCATCTTCTTCGCTTTCTTCGGTGAAGGCGCTCAGATCCAGCGGGTCATCGGTCTTCAGCAGTTTCTCGTCGCTGTCTTCGTCGAATATCACCGGTGCCGGCAGCGGCAGTACGCTATGTACGCTGGCGGCAAGGTCGCGGTCCTGCTGCACCGACAGGCACACATCCAGGAAGCGGTGCATCGGCGGCAGGAAGCGGTAGATACCGTTGTCTTCGCTGGCAAAACCCAGTTGGGTCATGCGGCGCATGATTTTTTCTTCGAGCTCTTCCTGGGTCTGTACCTCGGCCTGGATAAACAGGTCACGGTATTTCTCCAGCAACGAAGGCAATTCATCGCGGCCCAGGCTGCCGCCGTCGAGCACCGCAATCGGGTCGCGACCCTGGTCGGCCAGGTGTTCGACGATGATGAAGGTGAACAGGGCCAGGCGCTGGGCGGTTTTGTTCACCTGCGCGGCAGCCACGGCAGTGTCCGGCACGAAGTAATAGAAGCCGCGGGTATCGCACACCAGCTCAAAGCCCAGGGCCTTGAACAGCGTGCGGTACTGGTCCTGGAAGTTCGACAATTGCGCGTACAGCTCCGGGTCGCGACGGCTGACGTGGTAACCCTTGAACAGCTCGCGAAAGATCGGCGCCAGCTGGGACAGTTCGGATAGATCAAGATGCATAAGGCGTGCTCGCAGAATTCTCGGTGGCATCGACGCCGGCCGGGAGCAGGGCGAAGGAGCGCAGGCTGACCTGGTGCTCGTGGGTGTGGTAATCGCGACGTTCCAGGCGCTCGCGCTTGAAGCGTTTTTCCCGGGACAGGCGCGAGAACCAGTACAGCAATTCATCGGTGGCGCCGTCCGGTTCCTGCTCCAGCAGCCAGGTCATCAGGTCGGGCATCGGCAGCGCGTCTTCGCAGCGTTCGAGCATTTCCTTGACCGTACGCGGTGCGCGCTGGGCTTCGCCTTTGTGGGACTTGTGCGCCTTGGGGAAACGCGCCGGCTTGGGTTCGAAATTGGCCAGGGCATACACATAGGCCTCGACCTGGCTCGCACTGCCCAAAAAGGTGCTTTGCGGCCGGGTGAACATCGGCATCGCCGCTTGCGGCACCGCGTCCAGGCCTTTGCGGCGAATCGCCGACAGGGCCAGCGCCGCACCGCGAGTCACGGCGTTATGCCGGCGTGCTTCTTCACGCAGCGGCAGCAGCAACTCCCGCGCATGGCGCAAGGTCAGCTGGGCGCTGGTTTGCATCTCGAGGATGCGCGCATGGGTGCGCAGCAGCATGTCGTCATCTACCAGGTGGCCAAGACGCTGTTGCTCGGTGAGCATGCGCAGCAGCACGTTTTCCACCTTGCGTACGCCTTGCTCGAAGGCGCCGTCGGCGTTCACCAGTTGGATCATCGGCTCGACGTATTCGTCCCAGGTCGCCAATACCTCGGCGTAACGCTGGCGCAACGGGATCTGGCGGTCGCTGGTCTTGGCGCGGTCGGCCACGGCGGCGAGGGCCTGTTCGTCGTTGGCGAGTTTTTTGAGCACATCGCGCACGCGCATATCCAGAAGGCGCAGTTGCCGGGCCAGGTCGTGGCCGTCACGGATGTCGAAGGCGTCCTGGATGTAACCGGCCAGACGCTCCAGGTGGCGCAGGTAGGCTTCGATTTCCAGGCACAGGCCAAGCCGGTGCTCCTTGCGAAGATAGGCGAGGAAGTCGTGGATCTGCGCGTTGAGCTCGAAACGGTTCGGGCTCTTGGCGACAGGCACCAGGATATCCAGGCGAATCCACACGTCCAGTAGGCTGGTGATGTCCTGGGGCGTGCTGTCCAGTTGTTGGGCGGCCAACTGTGCGCGCAGCTCGGCCAGGCTCAGGGTGCCTTGGTCGAAGTGTTCGCACAGAGGCTCAAGTAAGGCCCAGTGTTCGGCGAGGGCGCGCAGGACGCGCTTGGGTTCGATCATGGGAATGGCCGGCTGGTTGGCGATTAAAAGTCGCGATTGTACTGCATCAGGCGCGGGATTTATCCACAGCCGGTCAGTGCGCAGTGGGCGATTGTTGCCGAACAGCGGTAGAATCCCCGCTCTTTACTTATCCACAAGTGGCCGAGCTGTGCTTATCGAGTCCCGACGTCGCGCTTACTTGACCGCCATGCAGGTGGTCAACTGGCTGCCCCGCACCGAACTGCCGTTTGCCGCGCCGTCGCGGCCCGAGTTGTTGCAGGCGCTTGAGCCTTATGAGGCGTTCGAGTCGTCGGGGGAAGAAGCGGCCGCGCCCGTGGCGGTGGTCAAGCCCACCCCTGAGACGCGCCCGGTGGTCGAACGGGCCAAGATCGAAGTGCCGCGCCCTGCGCCGGTGACCAAAGCTGCCAAGGTGGTGGAGGAGGCTGCGCCGGTGGCCAAGGCGCCGGTCGTGCCGCCGCCACGCTTTGCCCTGCAATTGCTGCGGGCCGGGCGTTGCCTGTTGCTGGTGGAACTGCCGACCGGCGAACGTTTCCAGTCCCGCGACCCGGCCTACCTTTTGCTCAAGGACATGCTGCGCGCCGCCGGCCTGCCCGACAGCCCGCAAATCGTCGGTGAGCCGGTGCGCTGGCCGCTGCTGGTGCGCGGCACCATGGACCAGGGCCCCGAGGCCGCACGAGATTTCGTCCAGGGGTTTGTCTCGGCACGCCTGGAAGACGAGCCTTGCGTGTGCCTGTGGCTGATCGGCCTGCCCGCTGTGCGGTTTGCCGGTGAAGCCAACGCCGAGGCCTGGTACCGCGAGCTGCAGGTTGAAGGCCTGGGTTCGGTGTGGGCCCTGCCGGGCCTGGAATTATTAATGGAAGAGCCACAGCGTAAGGCTGATGTCTGGCAAGCCATGCGCCGGCTGATGGCGCGCTGGAAAACAACTGATGAGTGAGGCTTTATCCTTTCGCCCGATGACCGAGGCCGACCTCGACGCCGTGCTGAAAATCGAATACGCGGCGTTCAGCCACCCCTGGACCCGCGGGATTTTTCTCGACGGGCTGGGCAAGTACCAGATCTGGCTGATGTTCGAAGGCGAGCAGCAAGTGGGGCACGGGGTGGTGCAGATCATTCTCGATGAAGCGCACTTGCTGAACATTACTGTGAAGCCGGAAAACCAGGGCCGAGGTTTGGGCCTGGCGCTGCTGGAGCATTTGATGTCGCGTGCCTATGCCGCCAATGCGCGAGAATGCTTCCTCGAAGTGCGGGACAGCAATACCGGCGCGTTTCGCCTGTATGAGCGTTATGGCTTCAACGAGATCGGCCGTCGCCGGGATTACTACCCGGCGGTGGGTGGCCGCGAAGATGCAGTCGTGATGGCCTGCACCCTCGTCGACTGAACAACCGTGAGCTGTAGGAGCGAGCTTGCTCGCGAAAAACGTCAACGATAACGCGTGCTTCCTGGATGACCGCGGCGCCGGTGGTTTTTTCGCGAGCAAGCTCGCTCCTACACCTACATAGGGTGATGATCGATCAGGGCTTGCGGTTCAGCGGGTCCAGATCAGCCAGTTCCGCCTCATCCAACCCATTCCCGCCACCAATGTCATTTTCTCCCACGACGCTCAAGTCATAGTCGGCGGCATTGTCTTCGCCTTCCTCCTGCGCATCCCGCGCGCCGTCCTCACGGATCAGCGTCTCCGGGCTCATATCGTCGTCGGTGGATTCATGATCATCCGTCGATGCGCCGGTCAGCCCGGCTTCGCGCACCCGTTCGTCGGGCATCAGATGGTCGCGCTCACGGCGGGGCAGCTCGTCGCCGATTTCCGCAGTCTGGTCCTGCTCGTCAAAATCCAGCTCGCGCATCTCACCCATGCGGTCTTCGTTGTCATCGATCGGTTCCGGCTGCGTTGCGCCGTAGGGACGTCGTGATTCAGTCATGGCCAATCCTCATACTGTGGGGCTTATAGTGTGTGGACAGGCATGGCAGCCAAAAAATTCAAGCTAATTAGCGCCTGGCGTGACCCGGACGAGGGCTTGTCAGTCACAAACCTGCGCATCATTCCTGAGGCTTCCCTGATGAACGAACTACAAGACCTGCTTGATAACAACGAACGCTGGGCGGACGCGATCAAACAGGAAGATCCCGAATTCTTCGCCAAGCTCGCCCGCCAGCAAACCCCGGAATACCTGTGGATCGGCTGCTCCGATGCCCGTGTACCGGCCAACGAGATCGTCGGCATGTTGCCCGGTGATCTGTTTGTGCATCGCAACGTGGCCAACGTGGTGCTGCACACTGACCTCAACTGCCTGTCGGTGATCCAGTACGCGGTGGACGTGCTCAAGGTCAAACACATCCTCGTCACCGGTCACTACGGCTGTGGCGGCGTGCGTGCGTCGATGCAGGACCGTCAGTTCGGCCTGATCGACGGCTGGCTACGCACCATTCGCGACCTTTACTACGAAAACCGCGATGTGCTGGCCCAGTTGCCGACCGAAGAAGAGCGTGTGGACCGCATGTGCGAGCTCAACGTGATCCAGCAGGTGGCCAACGTCGGCCACACCAGCATTGTGCAAAATGCCTGGCATCGTGGGCAGAGCCTGTCGATCCATGGCTGCATCTATGGCATCAAGGACGGTCGCTGGAAGAGTTTGAACACCACCATCAGTGGCTTCGAGCAACTGCCGCCGCAATACCGCCTGCGTCCGTTGGGCGAAGCCTAAGGTCGTTTGTGCTCACGCCACCAGGCCATGAAGGCCTGGCCTTCGGCGTTCAGCGGCTCCTTGCTGCCGGTGATCCAGCCCCGGCAGTTCAGCTCGCCGCAATGGCAAGCGAACTGCCGGGCCAGTGTGTCTTCGGTGGTGGCGTAATCCAGCGTCAGCAAGCTGCCGGCGCCGATGGGTTGCACCGTCCATAGCTCCAGGTACGTCGTGTCTAGAAACACGTTCGGGTTGCAGGAGTGCTGTAACAGGCCGCAGAGCCAACAATCGTACAAGTGGATGCGGGGTGACAGTTGCAGCGTGTACGGGCGCCGTTCGCTCACGGCATAACCGGAAACCTTAGCAATGCGCGTGCGACTCTCAAAGGCCACGCGCGCCGTGACCCTGGCCGCAACCCCTTCAGCCTCTTGCTTGACCTCAAAGTGCTCGGTCGAGGGGTAACCCTGTTCCACGAGCAGCGTCTTGAAGGGATAGAGGCAGTCATTCACAGCCGTTTCAGCCTTATCCATGGCTCGAGTTTTCATCACTCTCCTGAGCGGGGCTGCATGGACCTGCGGGTGTGACGGCCAGTCTTGCAGCAAATGGGCGCGGCCCTAGATTCGCCGAAGTGGGATCCGGTTTCTACTGTCAAAGTTGACAGTAGAAACGGTTTCTTCGCCTTAAAGCGCGGGGGCTATGACGGTGGGCGTGGGAGCGGCATTTCTCAACAGTTTCAACTGCGCTTTGATAGGCGCTGTGGCGCACTTGGCGTTGGCCTGCTCAGGCGTCAGGTGGCGCACCGAGGTGTAGAACAATTCACACGTCTGCTCCTTGCGCGTGACTTGCCAAGTGTTCAGGCAGGCCTTGAGCAATACGTTCGCATCGCTGGCGGGTTTCTGGCCCATGCCTGCTTGCCAGCAGGCGGCGCTCAAGTCCTGGCCCATCACTTTCAAACCGGCGTCATCAGCCTTTTGTTCATCACCGTCATAGCTGTCGGGGCTGGCCGCATACCAAATGTAACTTGGGTGGTTGGCGCCCAATACCGCGACGGTTTTGCCAGGCTCCGGGCTGATCTGCGCCAGGCTCAGCACGCCCACGGTTTGCCCGTATTGTTGCTTGATCCAGCTACGCACTGGCGCGCCGAAGGCCACCATGGGTAATGCGCCGCCAGGGCGCAGGCTCAGTTCCTTGACCATGCGGGTCTGGTAGTCGGTGAAATACCCGTAGACGGTTTCCAGGTCTTTGCCGGCATTGGACGGCGCAGCGATGGGCGCGATATCGATGATGGTCTGGTACGCCGGCGTTTCCGTGGCCGGTACGCCATTTTCGCTTAACAAGGTGGCCCAGCGGTCGGTGGTGGCCGATTCCAGGTAATCCTGGGCCTGGGTCAGCGAGTAATCCGGAGGGAAGTGCAACAGCTCGATGCTTTTGCGGTTTTCCAGGGCCATGCCCAACGGCAGGAACAGGTACCAGTTGTAGGCCCATTTGCCATCGCTGTTGAGCTGGCTGGCGCCTTGGTAAGCCAGGTCGGCGGTATTGAGCAGCGTGGTCAGTGGCTGGCCGTAACTGTCGGGCACGCCGCTGAAGGTCGCCGTGACCTGACCGTCGTGGGTCTTCACACTGACCTTGGCCCGGCTGTAACCGTCACGTTGCAGGCTCTGGTTCAAATAGTGTTCGGCGGTCTGCTCCAGTGACCATGGCCGGAAGCAGATCACATTGCAGTTGTTGGGGTACGCGAACAACTGGGTGACGCGCTGCGTGCTGCCCAGTGGCACCTCGATGTCGGCCTGTACGACCGCACTCGCCAGTAGTGCGGCGAGGGTGAAGGACAGCCTGGTCGGTTTAAACATAGTCGATTCCTTGTCAGCGAAGCCCGTCTGCGCGGGATGGAAGCCCACCTGCACACAGTAGCGGCTGACCGGGAAAATCGCGTGTTAAATCGCCCGGCATGTCGTTATTGGATAAGCCCCTACAGGCTGAACTGCAAGGCATTGCTCAGATCGCCCATGGGTTTCTGGCCGCGCGCGATCATCGCGTCATCGCGCTGCTTGAGGCCGTCCAGGGTTTCCAACTGGAACACCCGGGTGATCAAACGCAGGATCGATGCCGTGTCGTACACCGTATGGTCCACCGTGCCTTTGCGGGCAAACGGCGACACCACCAGCGCCGGAACCCGCGAGCCCGGGCCCCAGCGGTCACCCTGGGGCGGCGCCACGTGGTCCCACCAGCCGCCGTTTTCATCCACGGTCACCACCACCACCATGTTTTTCCACTGCGGGCTTTCTTGCAGCACCTTCAAGGCGCGGGCGATATGGCGGTCGCCCGAGGCCACGTCGGCATAACCGGCGTGCATGTTCAAGTTGCCCTGGGGTTTGTAGAAGCTCACGGCGGGCAGCTTGCCGGCCTGGGCGTCGGCGAAGAACCGGTTGGTGCTTGACTCATCGCCCAAACCGCCGTCGCGCAGGCGCCTGGCACGTTCTGCCGGGTTTTGCGGCCCTTGCTGCTTGAAGTAATTGAACGGCTGGTGGTGGTACTGGAAATTCGGAATCTTGGGGATGCCGCCGGAGTCCTTGAACTGCTCCAGGGTGGCTTGCCACGCACCGGCGTACCAGGCCCAGTCGATGTTCTTCTTCGACAGCTTGTCGCCAATATGCTCGTGGGTTTGCGGCACCAGCACATTGGGCAGGTCGGGCTTGGAATAATCCGGGTTTTGCGGGTCGCGGATCCAGGTGGGCCAGTAGGGTGGGGCCAGGGTGTTTACGCCGTAACCATCGGGTGTCAATGCGCTGGGGCCGAATTGTGGTGGGCCGGTCATGGCGCTGGCCGGTGACGTGTCCAAGGGCTTTAGGCGCGTGCCGCTGGGGTCATCGCTTTGCAGCGTGGCGATCTGCGCCTTGGCCACCGACTGCGCGGCATTGGGATAAAACGGCGCGGTGGCGCTGATCAGGTACTGGTGGTTAAGGAACGAGCCACCAAACGCGCCCTGGAAGAAGTTATCGCACAGCACAAACTCCTTGGCCACGTCCCACAGGCGCAGGGCATAACGGCTTTGGGCGTAATGGCCCATCACCAGCCCACCGGAATCGCCCCAGGCGACAAAACCATCATTCTTGCCGCCGTTGATCTGCATCTGGTTCTGGTAGAACACGTGCCATAGGTCGCGGGTCACCAGGCTCAATGGCAGGTCTTCGCCCTGCGGGCCTTTGAGGGCGAACGGCGCGTTGGCCAGGTTTTGCTGGAATTGCACTTCGCTGGGGTAAGTCACCCCGTCCACCGTTTGTGGGCCGACCTGCAACACACCGCCCCAGCTCGGTGGCAGGGCAGGCAATACGCTGCCATCGCGGTCGCGCTGCTGGAAGTCCTTGGCGGTTAACGCCGACAGCGGTTTCTCCACCCCGGGGAAATCTGCGAACAGGTTGTTGAAGCTGCGGTTCTCGGCATAAATCACCACCACGGTTTTCACCTGCTCGCGCAGCGCCTTGTCCAGTTCCTGGGGCGTGAGCGGCCGCGCCACGGGTGGGTTCGGTGCTTCGCTGGTATTGCCGCAGGCACTCAAGGTCGCCCCCACCCCCAACACCGCCGCACCGCCGAGGAAGCGCCGACGGCTGGTGTCTACCGGCGTTTTGGGGGCGCAGTCGTGGGCAGGGTGGTCGTTGTGCTCGTCACTCATTGCGAGGAATCCTTGGCGAGATGTTGCAAGATATTTCGCAGGACGGTAGCAATGGAATGTGACGGAACAAAGACACGCGTGTGATGGGCGGGGCGTGTCTACACGGCTCAAGCGCTGCTAGACTGCCCTTCTAATGCACATCACTGAGGTGAGTCGTGAGACCTTCAACTGCACTTGATCTGCAACGAACGGCTGTACGAGAAGTGGTCGGACGTTTCCGTATTTCCAATCCCAGAGTATTTGGGTCGGTACTGATGGGGACTGACCAAGAAGGCAGTGATCTTGATTTGCTGGTAGACGCGCCGCCGGGCACAACGCTCTTTGATCTCGGTGGGTTGCAGGTCGAGCTTGAGGACTTGCTCGGCGTTAATGTCGACCTGCTTACGCCTGGCGACTTGCCTTTGAAGTTTCGCGATAAAGTGCTAGCGGAGGCCCGGCCAGTATGACGGAAAGTCGGCTAGGGGATTATCTGGCAAGCTGCCACTGACGCGATCACTTTTGTAGAGGGCTTGAGCAAAGAAGAGTTTTTGGAGGACCGGCGAACACAACAAGCTGTGGTCATGAGCCTGATCATCATTGGTGAAGTGTCGACGAAAATCATGGATCAGCATCCGGACTTCGCGGCACGCCATTCACATATTCCTTGTACAGAGTGCATTACCTGATCTATTGGCACGCCTTCCTGTAAATCCTTGACCGCAACTGTTTACCAACAGTTGCGGTCACCCGTTATTCAGGGCATCACAGGCGGCAAATACTTCAGCGTCGTTCCCAACGCCCACAGCAGAAACAACACCAGCGGCGTATGCACCAGCAACTGCACGAACGAAAACCCGATCAAATCCCGTGCCTTCAGCCCCAGCACACCCAGCAACGGCAACATATAAAACGGGTTGATCAAGTTCGGCAGCGCCTCGGCGGCGTTGTAGATCTGCACCGCCCAGCCCAGGTGGTATTGCAGATCATTGGCCACTTGCATCACATACGGCGCTTCGATGATCCACTTGCCGCCACCTGAGGGGATGAAGAAGCCCAGCACTGCTGAGTAAACGCCCATCAGCAGGGCGTAGGTGTCGTGGGAGGCGATGGAGGTGAAGAACGTCGAGATATGGTGCGCCAGAGTCTGGCCGTCGCCGCCCTTGACCACCGTCATCAGTGCGGCAATCGAGCCGTACAGCGGGAACTGGATCAGCACGCCGGTGGTGGTCGGCACCGCACGGGCCACGGCATCGAGGAAGCTGCGCGGGCGCCAGTGCAGCAGCGCGCCCACCATGATGAACAGGAAGTTATAGGTATTGAGCCCCGAGATGGCGCTGATCGCCGGCTTGGTCGAGAACTCATGGAACAGCCAGCCGGCCGCCAGCAACGCCAGCAGAATCGTCAGCAACGGGCTGTGTTCCAGCCATTCACCGGGGCGCGTCGGCGCCTGCGGCTTGGGCAGGTTGAAGGCCGGGTCAATGCCGCAGGCCTTGGCATCCCGGGCGCTGTTGGGGCCAGGCGCGGTGGCGTAGGCGATGATCAGCGACACTACGATCAGCGCCAGCAACAGCACGCCGGATTGCCACAAAAAAATGGTCTCGGTGAACGGGATCATCCCAGTGATCGACAGGATCGACGGCGGCAAGCTGGCCGGGTTGGCCTGCAACTGCGCGGCCGACGACGACAGCCCCAGCGCCCATACGGCCCCCAGGCCCAGGTACGCTGCAGCGCCAGCGGCACGGTAGTCCATGCGCAAATCCGTGCGCCGGGCCAATGCCCGCACCAGCAAACCGCCGAACACCAGGGACAGGCCCCAGTTAAGCAACGACGCCACCATGGAAATCAACGCTACCCAGGCCACGGCCGAACGGCCATTCTTGGGAATGCGCGCCAGGCGGTCGATCAACTTCACTGCGGGTGGTGAGCTGGCGACCACGTAACCGCCGATCACCACAAAGGCCATCTGCATGGTGAACGGGATCAGGCTCCAGAACCCATCGCCAAATGCCTTGGCCGCTTCAGCCGGTGCGGCGCCCATGCCCAGGGTCGCGACGGCGACGATAATCACGGCGAGGGCGGCAAACACCCAGGAGTCAGGAAACCAGCGCTCGGCGAAGTTGGAGCAACGCAGGGCAAATCGGGCATAGCGGCTGTCTTCGATAGCATCGGCCACGAGTCTTTCCTCTTGTAGTTATTATGGGGTTTGGCAGTTTTACGGCATGTTCCTCTACGGCCATTGATTTGGGAATGTTGTTATCTTCAACGATCAATGAGTAAAACAAATATATCCGTCACGATTGCCATCGATGGGCTCAGCTCATAACCTGCACGCCATTTTGTTTGCCTGCCGAGCCTGCACATGACTGCCACCTTTTCCCCACGGGCGCAGCGTTTTTCCCGCTCCGACTACAAAACCCTGGGCCTGGCCGCCCTCGGCGGCGCCCTGGAAATCTACGACTTCATTATCTTCGTGTTCTTTGCGCTGACCCTCAGCCAACTGTTCTTCCCGCCGGAAATGCCCGAGTGGCTGCGCCTGTTGCAAAGCTTCGGCATTTTCGTGACCGGCTACCTCGCCCGTCCACTGGGCGGCATCCTGATGGCGCACTTTGCCGACCACCTGGGGCGCAAGCGCGTATTCAGCTTGAGCATCCTGATGATGGCCTTGCCCTGCCTGCTGATCGGCGTCATGCCGACCTACGCGCAAATCGGCTATTTCGCCCCGCTGATCCTGCTGGCGTTGCGCGTACTGCAAGGCGCAGCGGTGGGCGGCGAGGTGCCCAGCGCCTGGACTTTCGTCGCCGAGCACGCACCGCGTCACCATCGTGGCTATGCCTTGGGGTTTTTGCAGGCCGGCCTGACCTTCGGTTACCTGCTGGGGGCGCTGACCGCCACCTTGCTCGCGCAAGTCTTCACCCCTGCCGAAATCCTCGACTACGCCTGGCGCTTCCCCTTCCTGCTCGGCGGCGTATTCGGTGTGATCGGCGTATGGCTGCGCCGCTGGCTCAGTGAAACCCCGGTGTTCCTGGAGATGCAGGCGCGTCGCCAGGCCGCCGCCGAAATGCCCTTGCGCACCGTGCTGCGCGACCATCGCGCCGTGCTGCTGCCGGCGATGATCCTTACCTGCGTGCTGACGTCTGCCGTGGTAGTGCTGGTGGTCATCACCCCGACCATGATGCAGAAAACCTTCGGCATGAGCCCCAGCCACACCTTCGCTCTCAGCGCCCTGGGCATCGTCTTCCTGAATATTGGCTGCGTGCTCGCCGGCCTGCTGGTGGACCGCATCGGCGCATGGCGCGCGGTATTGGTCTACAGCCTGTTGCTGCCGGTAGGCATTGCGCTGCTGTACGCCAGCCTGATCGCCGGCGGTGTGTGGCTCGGTGCGGCGTATGCCGTGGCGGGCCTGAGTTGCGGCGTGGTGGGCGCGGTGCCGTCGGTGATGGTCGGGCTGTTTCCGGCGCAGGTGCGGGTGTCGGGCATTTCCTTCACCTACAACATTGCCTATGCACTCTGGGCAAGTACTACACCGTTGTTATTGATCGCGCTGATGCCGACCAGCCCGTGGATCTGCGTGGGGTATTGCGTGGTGATGGGGGCGGTGGGGGTGGCGAGTGTGGCGTTGTTTGGCAAACGCCACAGCCTGGCCGCCTGAGGATCAGGTCAGGAAGTGCCAGAGCAACAAAGTGCCCACCAACCCAACCACCGAAACAATCGTCTGCAACACCGACCACACCCAGATCGTCTGTTTCAACTGCAAGCCAAAGTACTCACGCACCATCCAGAACCCGGCGTCGTTGACGTGGCAGAAGAACACCGAGCCGGCGCCGATGGCCAGGGCGACCAATGAGCTTTGCGTCGCCGCCAACCCGGCCATCATCGGCGCGAGGATGCCGGCGGTCGTGGTGGTGGCGACGGTGGCCGAGCCGGTGGCCTGGCGCAGGGCCACGGCGATCAGCCAGGCCAGCAGCAGGTAGGGCATGTGCGCGCCTTCGGCGACTTTGCTGATGGTCTGGCTGACGCCGGCGTCCAGCAGGGTTTGCTTGAGGCCGCCGCCGGCGCCGATAGTCAGCAGTAGTACGGCGATGGGCGCCAGGGCTTTGCGCAGGGTGTTGCCGACGTCGGCGCGTGGCATGCCCGCCGCCCAACCCAGGCAGACGACCGCGGCGATTACGGCCAGGCCGAGGGCGACCAGCGGTTCACCGAGGAACTTCAAGGCCAGGGCGAGGGTGCTTTCCGGCGCCAACGCGACTTTAGCCAAGGTGCTGCCGAGCATCAGGATTACCGGCAACAGAATGATCAGCAGCGACACACCGAAGCTCGGCTGGCGCGGGGCCTTGGGCGGTGCGCTGAACAAGGCGCCGATATCGGCCGGCTCATCCACGTGCAGGCGCTTGGACAGCCAGTTGCCATACAGCGGCCCGGCCAGGATCACGGCCGGCACCGCCAGGCAAAAGCCCAGCAACATGGTCAGGCCCAGGTCGGCGTGCAATGCGCCTACGGCAATCAGCGGCCCAGGGTGAGGTGGCATCAAGGCATGCAAGGTGGTCATGCCCGCCAGTGCAGGGATGGCGATCTTCAGCAACGGCTGGTTCGAACGCTTGGCCATCACAAAGATGATCGGCACCATCATCACCAGGCCCACTTCGAAGAACAGCGGCAGGCCGATCACCATGGCGACCAACGCCATCACCCAGGGCAATGACTTGCCTTTGCCCAGCCCGAGCAACGTGGTGGCAATACGGTCGGCCGCGCCGGATTCGGCCATCAGCGCGCCGAGCATCGCACCCAGGGCAATGATGATCCCGGCTTCGCCGAGAATCGCCCCGGCGCCTTTACTGAACGCCTTTGCCACTTCTTCCGGCGGCAGGCCAGCGCCGACCCCGGCGATAAAGGTGCCGATCAAAATCGACAGGAAGGGCGGCAGTTTGGTCGCGCTGATTAGCACAATGATGCTGGCGATCGCCAACAGCACGCAGAGCATGAGGCGGGTGTCGTGAACCATCCACGCGGCAGTCGATAACTCCAAGACGGGACTCCTTATCGAGCAGGTTGGCTAATATGTTTCTTTTTGTTTCGGCCCGAAAAGCATACCTGATACATCTTCCCCAACGCGTGCATGAACGATTTTGGTGCGCCCGAAGCTAACGACCCTCTGGCGCTCAGATGACAATTTTGCAAACCATGCCAGTGGATCTGGCCTATAGCTCTATGATCCGCCCCATCCCAACCCACGAGGACATTTCATGAGCGCAGGACACAGCCACGCCCAAGTACGCGCCGGCCACGAACGCAAGTTATGGATCGCCCTGGGGCTGACCGGCAGCTTCATGCTGGCCGAAGTCATCGGCGCTTTTATCACCGGCAGCCTGGCGCTGTTGTCGGACGCGGCGCACATGATGACCGACGCCCTGGCCCTGGCGATTTCCCTGGTGGCGATCCAAGTCGCCAAGCGCCCGGCAGATCGCAAGCGCACCTTCGGTTATGCGCGGTTCGAGATCCTGGCGGCCGCCTTCAATGCATTACTGCTGTTCGCCGTGGCGTTCTACATCTTGTACGAGGCTTACCAGCGGCTGCAGGCGCCCGCCGAAATCCAGTCCACCGGCATGCTGGTGATTGCGCTGCTGGGGCTGGTGGTCAACCTGATCTCCATGCGCCTGCTCAGCGCTGCCAGTGGCGAGAGCCTTAACGTCAAGGGCGCCTACCTGGAAGTCTGGAGCGACATGCTGGGCTCCGTCGGCGTGATCATTGCCGCGCTGGTGATCATGTTCACTGGCTGGGGTTGGGTTGACTCCGTGGTCGCGGCCGCCATCGGCTTTTGGGTATTGCCGCGCACCTGGACGTTGCTTAAGGCGAGCATGAACATCCTGCTGCAAGGTGTGCCGGAGGGTGTGGACATCGAGCAGGTGGAGCAGGCCATCCGCAGCGTGCCGGGGGTCAGGGACGTGCACGACCTGCATATCTGGGCCCTCACCAGTGGCAAGAACGTGCTGAGTACGCATCTGGTCGCGGATGCGTCCCAGGGCACTGAGCAACAGATCCTCAGTCGAGTGACGGAGTTACTGCACGAACAGTTCGATATTTCCCACGCCACGATCCAGGTCGAGGGCGAGGGTTTTCAACATGACGATCACGACGAAGTGCATGCCTGAGCCTGGCTAACGGATTTGTAATCTTTCGCCCACGGCCCTGATAAGTACCGAAAGCTACATTGCCCCCGCTGGGAAACCTCAGCGACTTCATGGGCGTGGAACTCTCGTTATGGCAATTTTCGTTAGAACACTGTTGGGGGCGGCGGCACTGGTAGTGTGGATATCCGCAAACGCCGCCCAGGCACAACCCCTCACCCTCGATGCAGCCTTGCAAACCGCCTTCGCCAACAACCCGGACCTGGCGGCCGCACAATGGGAAATCGACATCGCCCAAGGCGGCCGGCAACAGGCCGGCCTAATCCCCAACCCGGTGGCCTCCTGGGACGCCGAAGACACCCGCCGCAACAGCCGCACCACCAGCATCAAACTCAGCCAGACCCTTGAACTGGGCGGCAAGCGCGGTGCACGCATCGAGGTGGCCACCCGCGCCCAGGATGCCGCCGCGCTGACCCTGGAGCAGCGTCGCAACCAGTTGCGTGCCGAGGTCATCGACAGCTACTACGGCGCCCTGCGCGCCCAGGAACGCCTTGACCTGGCGCAACGCTCCATGACGCTTGCCGAGCGCGGCCTGGTGGTCGCCAATGGGCGCGTCACCGCTGGCAAGTCGTCGCCGGTGGAAGCCACTCGCGCCCAGGTGCAGGTGTCGCAAATCCGTCTGGAATTGAACCGCGCACAGATTGGCCTCACTGACGCCTACCGTCGCCTCGCCACCAGTACCGGCAGCGCCGCCACCGACTTCCAGGCCGTCGCCACGCCAAGCACCTCGGTACCGGCGTTACCCGCCGCCGCGCCATTGCTGGCACGTCTTGAGCAAACTGCCGAATTGCGCCTGGCCGAACTCAGCATTGTGCAGAACGAAGCCAGCGTGGGCCTGGAAAAAGCCCAGCGCATTCCTGACCTGGACGTGTCGATCGGCAGCCAATACGACGCCAGTGTGCGCGAACGGGTGAACCTGGTGGGCGTGTCGATGCCGATCCCGCTGTTCAACCGCAACCAGGGCAACATTCTCGCGGCCACCCGACGCGCCGACCAGGCCCGCGACCTGCGCAACGCCGCCGAGCTGCGCCTGCGCACCGAAACCCGCCAGGCCCTGGACCTATGGCAAACGGCAAATACCGAAGTGCGCGCGTTCAACCAGCAGATCCTGCCCGCCGCACAAAGTGCGGTAGACAGCGCCACCCGTGGCTTCGAGATGGGCAAGTTCAACTTCCTCGACGTGCTCGACGCCCAGCGCACCTTGATCGCGGCCCGCACCCAATACCTTGCGGCCACCGCCCAGGCCACCGAGGCCTGGGTACGCATCGAACGCATTTACGGCGACCTCGCCCGCTTTTGATTTTTCCTGGAGTCTCCTGATGAACAAAAAACATGGCATGGCGCTCGCCGTCGCCCTGGGCCTGATGCTTTCCGGCTTCGCCCACGCCGAGGAAGAAGAAGGCAAGCTCGAACTCACCGAGCAGCAGATTCAAGCCGCCGGCATCCAGTTGGCCCAGGCGCAACCGCGTGCCATCAGCACCGTGCTGACGCTGCCGGGCGAAGTGCGTTTTGATGAAGACCGTACCTCCCATATCGTGCCCCGTGCGGCAGGCGTGGTGGAGGCGGTGAAGGTCAACCTGGGCCAGTCGGTGAAGAAGGGTGAGCTGTTGGCGGTGATCGCCAGCCAGCAGATTTCCGACCAGCGCAGCGAATTGGCGGCCAGTGAGCGCCGGGTCGAACTGGCGCGTACCACCTTCCAGCGCGAGCGTCAGTTGTGGCAGGACAAAATCTCTGCCGAACAGGATTACCTGCTGGCGCGGCAGACCCTGCAAGAAGCCGAAATCGCCCTGAACAATGCGCGGCAAAAAATGACTGCGCTCAGCGGCAGCGCGGTACTGGCCGGCGGCAATCGTTATGAACTGCGTGCGCCCTTCGCCGGTGTGGTGGTGGAAAAACACCTGGGGGTGGGCGAGGTGGTCAGTGAAACCAGCAATGCCTTTACCCTCTCGGATCTGTCCCAGGTGTGGGTCACCTTCGGCGTATTTCCCAAGGACTTGAACAAGGTTCGCGTGGGCAAACCGGTGAAAGTCAGCTCGACGGAAATGGGCACCGAAGTGCTGGGCACCGTGGCCTATGTGGGCAACTTGCTCGGTGAGCAGACGCGCACCGCCACCGTGCGCGTGACGGTCCCCAACCCCGATGACGCCTGGCGCCCGGGCTTGTTCGTGGCCGTGCAAGTGGCCACCGATACTTATCAGGCCAAGGTGGCCGTGCCGCAAACCGCTATCCAGACCGTCGAGGACAAACCCTCGGTGTTTGTGCGCACCGCGGACGGCTTTATCACCCGCCATCTTGAACTGGGCGTCAGTGAAAACGGCTACGTCGAAGTGCGTAAAGGCCTGGAGGCCGGCGCGCAGGTGGCGACGGCTGGCAGCTTCATCCTCAAGTCCGAACTGGGCAAAGGCTCGGCCGAACACGCCCATTGATCCTGCGAGTGATTCCCCATGTTTGAGCGCCTTATCCAATTCGCCATCGAGCAGCGCATCATCGTGTTGCTGGCGGTGCTGTTGATGGCCTGTGTCGGCATCGCCAGCTATCAGAAACTGCCCATCGACGCAGTGCCTGACATCACCAACGTACAGGTGCAGATCAACTCGGCGGCGGCCGGTTTTTCGCCGCTGGAAACCGAGCAGCGCGTCACCTTTCCCATCGAAACCGCCATGGCCGGCCTACCGGGCCTGCAGCAGACGCGATCGCTGTCGCGTTCCGGTTTGTCCCAGGTCACGGTGATTTTCAAGGACGGCACCGACCTGTTCTTCGCCCGCCAATTGGTCAACGAACGCCTGCAAGTGGCCCGTGAGCAATTGCCTGACGGCATCGAAACCGCGATGGGGCCGATTTCCACTGGCCTTGGGGAAATTTTCCTGTGGACCGTCGAAGCCGAGGACGGTGTGCGCAAAGAGGACGGTACGCCTTACACCCCCACCGACCTGCGGGTGATCCAGGACTGGATCATCAAACCGCAACTGCGCAACGTGCCAGGCGTGGCCGAGATCAATACCATCGGCGGCTTCGCCAAGGAATATCAGATTGCGCCAGACCCCAAGCGCCTGGCCGCTTACAACCTGACCCTCAACGATTTGGTCACGGCGCTGGAGCGCAACAACGCCAACGTCGGCGCCGGCTATATCGAGCGCAGCGGCGAACAGTTGTTGATCCGCGCGCCTGGCCAGGTGGCGTCTATCGACGACATCGCCAACATTGTCATCACCACCTCGGACGGCACACCGATCCGCGTGCGCAATGTGGCCCAGGTCGACATTGGTCGTGAGCTGCGTACCGGCGCCGCCACCGAAAATGGCCGTGAGGTGGTGCTGGGCACGGTGTTCATGTTGATCGGCGAGAACAGCCGCAGCGTGTCCCAGGCGGTGGCGAAAAAGCTTGAGGAGATCAACCGCTCGCTGCCCGAAGGCGTGGTGGCGGTCACTGTTTACGACCGCACCAACCTGGTGGAAAAAGCCATCGCCACGGTGAAGAAAAACCTCTTCGAAGGTGCGTTGCTGGTGGTGGCGGTGTTGTTTCTGTTTCTGGGCAACATCCGTGCGGCGCTGATCACGGCAATGGTGATTCCGTTGGCGATGCTGTTCACCTTCACCGGCATGTTCACCAACAAAGTCAGCGCCAACCTGATGAGCCTGGGCGCGCTGGACTTCGGCATTATCGTTGACGGTGCGGTGGTGATCGTCGAGAACGCCATCCGCCGTCTGGCCCACGCACAGCAGCGCCACGGCCGGTTGCTGACCCGCAGTGAACGCCTGCACGAAGTGTTCGCCGCGGCCAAGGAGGCACGACGCGCGCTGATCTTCGGGCAGTTGATCATCATGGTGGTGTACCTGCCGATCTTCGCTCTCACGGGCGTGGCCGGGAAGATGTTCCACCCCATGGCCTTCACCGTGGTGATTGCCTTGCTCGGCGCGATGATTCTGTCGGTGACCTTCGTACCGGCGGCGATTGCGTTGTTCGTCACCGGCAAGGTCAAGGAAGAAGAAAACTTCGTCATGCGCAGTGCGCGTCGGGTGTATGACCCGGTGCTCAACTGGGTGATGGTGCGTCGGCCCCTGGTGTTCGGCCTGGCCGCACTGACCATCGTCGTGTCGGGGTTGGTCGCCAGCCGCATGGGCAGTGAATTTATCCCCAGCCTCAGCGAAGGCGACTTTGCCCAACAGGCGCTGCGTGTGCCTGGCACCAGCCTGACCCAATCAGTGCAGATGCAGCAGCAACTGGAAAAAACCTTACTGGCCCAAGTGCCGGAAATCGAGCGGGTGTTTGCGCGCACCGGTACGGCGGAAATCGCCTCCGACCCGATGCCGCCGAATATTTCCGACAGCTACGTGATGCTCAAACCCAAGGACCAATGGCCGAACCCGAAGAAGTCCCGCGAGGCAATCATCGCCGATATCCAACGGGCCAGCGCGATTGTGCCGGGCAGCGTGTATGAGCTGTCGCAGCCTATCCAGTTGCGCTTCAACGAGCTGATTTCCGGAGTGCGCAGCGATGTGGCGGTGAAGGTGTTCGGCGATGATATGGCGGTGCTCAACCAGACTGCCGGGGAAATCGCCGAGACCTTGCAGAAGCTCAACGGCGCCTCGGAAGTGAAGGTGGAACAGACCTCCGGCTTGCCGGTGCTGACCATCAATATCGACCGCGACAAGGCCGCTCGCTTCGGCCTGAATGTGGGTGATGTGCAGGACACCATCGCCGTCGCTGTCGGTGGGCGCCAGGCCGGTACGCTGTACGAGGGTGATCGGCGTTTTGACATGGTGGTGCGCTTGTCCGACACGTTGCGCACCGATATCGACGGCTTGTCACGGCTGTTGATCCCGGTGCCGGCGCTGGCGAGTAGTACCTCGGGGCAGTTGGGCTTTATCGCCTTGTCCCAGGTTGCCAGCCTCGACCTGGTGCTGGGCCCCAACCAGATCAGCCGCGAGAACGGCAAGCGCCTGGTGATCGTCAGCGCCAACGTGCGTGGGCGCGATATCGGCTCGTTTGTCGAGGAGGCCGAAGCCGCCATCACTACCCAGGTGAAAGTCCCTGCCGGTTACTGGACCACCTGGGGTGGCCAGTTCGAACAGTTGAAGGAGGCTTCCGAACGCTTGCGCATCGTGGTGCCGGTAGCGTTGCTGTTGGTGTTCGGGTTGCTGTTCATGATGTTCAACAACCTCAAGGACGGCCTGCTGGTGTTTACCGGCATCCCCTTCGCGCTCACCGGCGGGATCATGGCCTTGTGGCTGCGTGATATTCCGCTGTCGATTTCGGCGGGTGTGGGCTTTATCGCCTTGTCGGGCGTCGCGGTGCTTAATGGCCTGGTGATGATCGCCTTCATCCGAAACCTGCGCGAGGAAGGCCGCTCGTTATCGGTGGCGATCCACGAAGGCGCGTTGACCCGCTTGCGCCCGGTACTGATGACCGCGCTGGTGGCGTCCCTCGGGTTTATCCCCATGGCACTCGCCACCGGCACCGGCGCTGAAGTACAACGCCCGTTGGCGACGGTGGTGATTGGCGGGATTATTTCCTCGACCTTGCTGACCTTGCTGGTGCTGCCGGCGTTGTACCAATGGGCTCATCGCCGCGATGAAGAGCCCGCCTGACAACCGTGAAAACGCCGCAATGTGCGGGCTTACCCTCTGTAGGAGCGAGCTTGCTCGCGAAAAAACCACAGGCGCCGCGTTTATTCAGGAAACACGCGTTATCGTTGACGTTTTTCGCGAGCAAGCTCGCTCCTACATTGGGCCTAGGCTGGCTTTGAAGGAAACACCAGGCTGAACCGCGTAAAACGCCCAGGCTGGCTGGTGACATGAGCATGCCCCTGATGCAAATGCATGATCGATTTCACGATGGCCAGCCCCAGCCCGGTGCCGCCTTCGGCACGGGTACGGCTGCTGTCGGCGCGGTAGAAACGTTCGAACAGGTGCGGCAGGTGGTGCGCTTCAATGCCTCGCCCCGGGTTGCCCACCGACAGCGATACGCTCTGCTCGTAGGTCTCCACCAACAGCAACACGGTAGAGGCCTCGGGTGTGTGGCGAATGGCATTGGAGAGCAAATTGGAAATCGCCCGCTGGATCATCAGGCGGTCGCCGGTCACCCAGGCATCGCCGCGCAGGCTCAGGGTGACGCCTTTATCTTCGGCACTCAGGGCAAACAACTCCATCACGCGCTGGGCTTCCTGCGCCAGGGACACCTCGGTGAATGAGGCCCGCGCCGCCGGGTGGCTGACCTGCGCCAGAAACAGCATGTCGCTGACAATCCGCGCCAGGCGCTCGAGTTCTTCGGTGTTGGATTCCAGCACCGCCTTGTATTCCTGCGGCGGGCGCTGACGCGACAGGGTCAACTGGGCCTTGCCCATGAGGTTGGTCAAGGGTGCGCGCAGTTCGTGGGCCAGGTCATCGGAGAATTGCGAGAGTTGCTGCACACCGGCATCCAGGCGGTCGAGCATCACGTTGATGCCGTGGGCGAGTTCACCCAGTTCGTGGGGCAGGTTGTCCACGGACAAGCGATGGGTGAGGTCTTGGGTGGTGACTTTCGCCGCCACCTGGCTGAACTGCTTCAACGGTGCCAGGCCCCGTTGCACCAGCCACCAGGCGCCCATGCCAATCAGTATCAGCAGTAGCGGCAGCGCAATCAGCGTGGCGCGCAGGTAGGCACTGAGCAATGCCTGGTCGTCCATGCGGTCCAGGGACAGCAGCACCCGCACACGTTCACCGTTGGCCAGGCGCATCAAGCTGGAGGCACTGAGTACCTGGTTGCCGTAGCTGTCGACCCAATTGAGGTAGCCCAGGGTTTCCCGTGGCTTGAAGTCGGTGAGCAGTGGTTCCTGGGGCTTGCTGCCGACGTTCAGCAGCACGCTGTTATCGGGCGCGGTACCGACGATGGTCAGGTGGAAATTGTCGTGGCCGATCACCAGGTCCATCAGCGAGTGCGGGCGGGCGCGGATGGCATGGGCGTCCAGGCCCAGGGCCAGGCTGTGCTGGATCTGTTCCATCTTGCTTTCCAGGTTTTTTCGCGCGAGTTTTTCCAGCTCATGGGTGAGGGCCAGGTAGGCCAGGGTCGCCAGCAGCAACACCAGGCCCGCGCCCATCAGGCTGACCGTCAGGCCCAGGCGCATCGACAGGCTGCCGGTCTTCATGGGCGCGCTTCCAGCACGTAGCCTACGCCGCGAATAGTGTGGATCAGCTTGACCTCGCTCTGGTCATCCACCTTGGCGCGCAGGCGGCTGATGGAGACTTCGACCACGTTGGTGTCGCAGTCGAAATTCATGTCCCACACCAGGGAAATAATCTGTGTGCGGGTCAGCACTTCGCCGGCCTGGCGCATGAGCACTTGCAACAGTGCGAACTCCTTGGTGGTCAGGTCGATGCGCCGGGTGCCGCGATAAGCGCGGTGGCGGCGCGGGTCCAGTTCCAGGTCCGAGACGCGGAACACTTCCGGCTGTGGAATGTGCTCGCTGCGACGCATCAGGGTGCGCACGCGGGCCAGCAGTTCGGGAAACTCGAACGGCTTGACCAGATAATCGTCGGCGCCCATGTCCAGGCCCTTGATCTTGTCAGCCAGCCGGCCACGGGCGGTGAGCATCATCACGCGCTGGGTGCCGTTGCGGCGCAATTCTTCCAGTACTTGCCAGCCATCCTTGCCCGGCAGGTTCACGTCCAGAATCACCAGTTCATAGGCGTGTTGCCCGGCCAGGTGCAGGCCGTCGATACCATTGGCGGCGCAGTCGACCACATAGCCACTTTCGTTCAGGCCCTGTTGCAGGTAGTCGGCGGTTTTCTGCTCGTCTTCAACCACAAGAATACGCATGGGGGTTACCTCTTGAATTAGGGGAGAGAAGGCGCCCATGTCCCTATGGCGGCGGGTTCGGAAGTGGGAAAAGTCTGAAGGCTAAAGTAGCTTTAGGGTCAACTGCGACCGTCGGTCGCATGTGTCGCAGGCAAAAAAAACGCCCCAAGCGGGGCGTTAAAAATTCATCTCTTTCCAAAGGAGCTACACAAAAGCTTCAGAGATGAATGTGCTCGGGTGAATAAGTTGAAGCGAGTATAGAAAGTTCCACTTAACGAGAAGCTGAGGCCAATATTACAATTTTGATAACTGGCTATTTGTGATCAGATGTTAGTTAATCGCGAGCGAATGTAAGGGCTACAGCACGACCAATGGGTATTCGGCAATCAGACGAACTTCTTCCAGGTCTGATTCAAACGCACTGGAGCGCACGGTGGCCTGGCGCAAGCGCAGGGACAAATCCTTCAAACGCCCACTTTGCACCACGTATTTGGCCTCGATATCCCGTTCCCAGCGGCGTTGATCGGTCAAGGGGTTACCCGCTGCATCGCGGCGCATATACACGGCATTGGCGTTGCTATAGTCGGCGCCGGTGCCTTTGCCGTAGCGGGTCATGAACGACAAGCCGGGAATGCCGAACGCTTGCATGTCCAGGTCGTAGCGCACCATCCATGAGCGCTCCTTGGGCGCGTTGAAGTCGCTGTACTGGATGGAGTTATTGAGGAAGATCGAGTCTGATTGGCGCAGGTAGTCGAAGTCATCGTCGCCGTTGTTACGCTGGTGCGACACGGCCACGCTGTGGGCACCGACCTTGACCCCGAGCCTGGCGCTCCAGATGTTGTTGTCGAACTCGCCGAGCCGTTTCTGGCCTTCGTCCACGGCCTTGTAGTAGTTGAAGTCACCGAACAATGACACGTCGTCGGTCAATGCGTAATTGGCATTGCTGCCGAAGTAGTACTGATCCCAGGCGTCCTTCAAGCGGCTGCTGTACAGGCTAAAGCCCAGATGGCTGTTGAGCTGGTAGTCACCGCCGAAGTAGGCGATCCAGGGCGAGTCGACCTTGCCTGCATAGAAGGTGGCAAAGCCTTTGTTCATGCCGCTTTCACTGGGCTGGCTCATGCCGCTCAGGCGCCCGCCTTGCAGGCTCAAGCCTTCCAGACTGGTGTTTTGCAGGGTGACGCCGCGAAAGCTCTCGGGCAACAGGCGAGAGTCGCCGTAGGCCACCACCGGCGTAAGTGGGAACACGTCGCCGGCCTTGATCACGGTGTCCAGCACGCGCAGTTTCGCCGCGCCGCCGATTTTGCTGTAGCTGTTTTCCGGCTGGTTGTCGCTGTTCACCGGCAGCACGCCGAACGAGCCTTTGCCGCCGCTGCGGCCGCTGCCCGAGTCAAGTGTGAGGCCGTACATGGCGAATGCGTCCAGGCCAAAACCCACGGTGCCCTGGGTAAAGCCGGATTCGAATTTGCCGATGAAACCCTGGGCCCAGGCTTCGGAGTAACCATTGCCAGTGGGGCTGGACTGGCCTTTGCGGTCATCGCGGTTGAAGTAGAAGTTGCGTGCCAGCACGTTGATGCGGCTGCCCTCTATAAAACCCTCGGGCTTGTCCTCCACTGCCATGGCGGCCATGGGCAGTGCAGCCATCAGTGAAAAGGGAAGGGTGTAATGACGAATGCTCATGATGCGCTCCTCGGTGATGGCAGTTATCGGCTTCTTATAGAGGCGGGCGTTTTTATTGATCTGGCCCTGGCTGATAGTTGCAAATGGCGGATAACAACTGCATGGCTTGCACATTACAATTCTGGAAACTAACGACCATCTAACAAATAAGTAATGTTCTGGTGAACCTGCCGTCAGGGTGGGTTGGTTAATCTCGACACTGAACTTTTCAGTCGAGGAAACCGCGATGAACTTTTATAAAGCAGGTTTGGCTGTATTAACGGCTGTGTTGTCATTTGGCGCACTGGCCGAAGGGGGTGGGGACCGCACCTTTGCCCTGATGATGGAGCGCAATGAGAAAGCCATGGCCGCGTACGCCATCAAAAAAGGCAAGCCGGTGCCTGAGGTCCAGGCGTACCGCTATGGCATGGACCTGGACATTGCCAAGGTCGTCAACGTGACGCCGCCGATCCGCTCGTGCAACGCCGTACCGTCGCGCATGACCTACGAAGACTCCAGCGGCAAGCTCAATACCCTGGAATATCAGGTCATGGGCGTATGCCGTAACAATGGCGGTTGAAAATATAGTTCGGCCCAGGGCTCAAGCGCTCTTCAGAAAACCCCGGCAGCGCCGATGCAAGTGAGTACACCTACCTCACTTGCCTAACGGTGCCCCATGTTCAATACCCGCCTGAAGCAGGAGCTGACCGCTCTGCGCGAAGAATTGTCGAGCTTGCTCCAGGTGAAAGAGAGCCTGGAAAGCGAAATGCTCTGCCTGACACTGGACCCTGAAGGCCGTGTGGAGTGGGCCAATGCCAACTTCCTGCAGGAGCTGGCTTACTCGCTGGGCGAGATTGTCGGGCGCGCGATCGAAGACCTGGTGCCGGCCCACGTGCGCCAGGACGAGTTCCAGCTGCGCTTCAAGCACGCGCTGGCCCGCGGCGAACACTTTGCCGGCGCCGTGCGCCTTATGCGCGGCAATGGCAAGGAAGCCTGGTTGCGCTCAATCGTGCAGCCGGTGCGCAGTTCGGAGGGGCGCATCAAGCAGTTTTCGATGTTCTCCAGCGACCTTACTCGCACCATCGAGAGTTCGCGTGAACATGAAAACCTGATCACCGCGCTGATGCGTTCTACCGCGTTGATCGAGTTCGATCTGGAGGGGCATGTACTCACCGCCAATGACCGCTTCCTCGGCGCCATGGGTTACAGTCTGGCGCAGATCGAAGGCAAACATCACCGTATGTTCTGTGAACCACAGGAATACAACAGTGCCGAATACCAACAGTTCTGGAAGCGCCTGAACGCCGGTGAGTTCGTCGCCGCGCGCTTCAAACGCGTGGACAGCCACGGCCGCCTGGTGTGGTTGGAGGCCACCTACAACCCGGTGCTGGACGCCAATGAGCGGTTGTACAAAGTGGTCAAGTTCGCCACGGTCATTACCGACCAGGTCAACCGCGAGCAGGCGGTGGCCGAGGCCGCCAATATTGCCTACAGCACCTCGTTGCAAACCGACGACAGCGCCCAGCGCGGTACCACTGTGGTCACCCAGGCCGTGGACGTGATGCGCGACCTGGCCCAGCACATGCAGCAGGCCGGTGAAGGCATCGAGGCGTTGAATGCCCAGTCCCAAGTGATCGGCAGCATCGTCAAGACCATCAGCGGCATTGCCGAGCAAACCAACCTTTTGGCGCTCAACGCCGCCATCGAAGCGGCGCGTGCCGGTGAGCAGGGGCGTGGCTTTGCGGTGGTGGCCGATGAAGTACGGCAATTGGCGTCACGTACCAGCAAAGCCACCGAGGAAATTGTCGGTGTAGTGCGCCAGAACCAGGACATGGCCCGCGACGCGGTGGCCTTGATGGCCGACGGTCGTGCGCAAGCCGAGCAGGGCCTGGCCCTGGCGGCGGAGGCGGGTACCGTGATCGTCGAGATTCAGGACGGTGCGCAAAAAGTAGTGAGTGCGGTCGGGCAGTTTGCCAATCAGCTGTCGAGCTGACCTGTCGGGCTTGTGCTTGAGGTATCGTAGGTCTTTTATCGCTTGCAGAGCTGATCGACCATGAGCCCTACGTTCCGTCGCCCCGTACCACTGTCCAAGGCTTACCGTTTGCTCAACCACGGGCCGACCGTGTTGGTGAGTGCAGCCCACAACGGCCAGCGCAATATCATGGCCGCTGCCTGGGCCATGCCGTTGGATTTCGAACCACCGAAAGTCGCGGTGGTGCTCGACAAGGCCACCTGGACCCGCCAGCTACTTGAAGGCGCCGGCACTTTTGTGCTGCAGGTGCCTTGTGTTGTGCAGGCTGATCTGGTGCAGACGGTGGGCAATACCCGCGGCGTTGAAACCGACAAATTCGCAGCCTACGGCCTGCACTCTTTCAGCGGTGAGCACACCGAGGCGCCGATGCTGGAAGGCTGCGTGGCCTGGCTGGAATGCCGCTTGCTGCCCGAGCCGCATAATCAGCAGGCCTATGACCTGTTCCTGGGCGAAGTGGTCGCGGCCTATGCTGATGAGCGGGTATTCAGCGAGGGCCGCTGGCATTTTGAAGGGCATGATGAACTGCGCACGTTGCACCATGTGGCGGGCGGGAATTTCCTGGCCATTGGCCAACCGATTGTCGGGCGCCAGCTCTGACAGAGGCGCAAAGCCACGAAGATCAACTGTGGGAACTGGCTNGGTGTACCTGATGTACCGAGGTGTCTGCATCGCAGGCAAGCCAGCTCCCACAGTCCAACCCAGTACTCAGCGTCCGAGCATTTTCACCCAACGCGATGGCGGCATGCCGTAGGTGCTGCGAAATTGGCGGGTCATGTGGCTTTGGTCGGTGAAGCCTGCGGTCATCGCCGCATCCACCAACGATTGGCCCTGGGCCAATAAGTGGCGCACCAGGTCCAGCCGGCGCATGGTCAGGTAGCGGTAGGGGCTGGTGCCGAACAACAGACGAAAATCCCGCGATAACGCCCAGCGGTCGCGGCCGGCATGGTCGGCAATTTCATTCAGGGTGATGCTGCGGCCCAGGGCGCTGTGGATGAATTCACGGGCGCGTTCGGCCGCGACGTAGTCGAAGGATTTACGGCGAATGAGGGCCCCGGACGCAGCGCTCAGCGCGTGGGCCAGGTCGAACATAGCGTCTTGTTCTTGCATCGGGTCTATCGGGCAATCCAGGCTCTGCAGCAACACTTCGCTGGCGCGGTGCAGCCGTGGGTCGGTGGACAAGCCGCCGGGGATAAACGGCAACGGCTGCCCACCAAGGATCTGCTGGATCAGCGCCGGCTCCACATAGATCATCCGGTACTTGAAGCCTTCGTCGCTGCCAGCGCGACCGTCATGGGTTTCATCGGGGTGGATCACCATGGTGGTGCCGGGCAGGCTGTGGGTTGTGCCGCCGCGATAATGAAAACTCTGTACGCCGAACAACGTGCGCCCGATGGCGTACGTGTCATGGCGATGAGGGTCGAAGGCGAAGCCGGCAAAGTACGCCTCGATACGGTCCAGGCCACTGGCGTGGGGCGCGCGGTGCAGCCAGTCGAGGGAGTGGATGGAGTTGCCCATGGTGACTTGTCACAAAAGGAAGTGGAAACACGTTAACTGAGTCTGCACCGGTTGTCTGCTGGGGTCTTGTACGATTGTGCAGGTGTGGGGCAATGCACATCGGGTAGCGAATCGCTAACCACCCATGGTAAGAAGCCTTACTTTCAACAGTGAGGCCGGGTCATGAGCAAGGTGCGGGTAGGGATTATTTTTGGTGGCCGTTCGGCTGAGCATGAGGTCTCGCTGCAATCGGCGCGCAACATTGTCGATGCCCTTGATCGCTCACGCTTCGAGCCGGTTTTGATCGGTATCGACAAGGCCGGTCACTGGCACCTCAATGACACCTCGAACTTTCTGCTCAACCAGGAAAACCCGGCACTCATCGCCCTCAACCAGTCCAACCGTGAATTGGCCGTGGTGCCCGGCAAGGCCAGCCAGCAAGTGGTGGAAACCTCCGGGCAGGGCATGCTGGAACACATCGACGTGATCTTCCCGATTGTTCACGGCACCCTCGGTGAAGACGGTTGCCTGCAAGGCTTGCTGCGTATGGCGGACTTGCCCTTCGTCGGTTCCGACGTGCTCGGCTCGGCGGTGTGCATGGACAAAGACATCAGCAAGCGCTTGCTGCGCGACGCGGGTATTGCGGTCACGCCGTTCATCACCCTTACGCGAGCTAATGCGGCGCGCACCTCATTTGAAACGGCCGCTGGCAAGCTCGGTGTGCCGATGTTCGTCAAGCCCGCCAACCAGGGTTCGTCGGTGGGGGTAAGCAAAGTCGGCAGCGAAGCCGAGTACCGCGCTGCCGTTGAACTGGCGTGGGGGTTTGATGAGAAGGTGCTGGTGGAGTCCGCCGTCCAGGGCCGTGAGATCGAATGCGCCGTGCTGGGCAATGACGAGCCCATCGCCAGTGGTTGTGGCGAGATCGTGGTGAGCAGTGGTTTCTATTCCTACGACAGCAAATACATCGATGGCCAGGCCGCCCAGGTGGTGGTGCCGGCGGCGATCAGTCATGACGCCAGCGAGCGGATCCGCAGCCTGGCCATTGAGGCGTTTGAAGTGTTGGGCTGCGCCGGGTTGGCGCGGGTGGATGTGTTCCTGACGCAGGACGGCGAAGTACTGATCAACGAGATCAACTCACTGCCCGGTTTTACCCGCATCAGCATGTACCCCAAGCTGTGGCAGGCGGCAGGCATGAGCTACAGCGAGCTGGTGAGCCGGTTGATCGAGCTGGCGCTGGAGCGGCATGCGGGGCGCAAGGGCTTGAAGATCAACCGCCAGTGATTGGCCCGAAGCAGTAACGCGATCAGGCGTTACTGAGTACTTCGCGAAAAACGTCCGGCCTTATGGCCGCAATATGCAGTAGCGAACGTGCTGCTCCGGAAGGTGCGCGACGCCCTTGCTCCCATTCTTGAAGGGTTCTTACTGACACGCCCAGAAGCTCGGCAAATTTGGGTTGTGAGAGCCCTGTCTTGCTTCTTGCTTCGGCAGCCTGAGTGACCTCAACGTGCTGCACGGCACCGTAACGTCCCGCTTTGACATCCTGAATGGCTGTGAGTAGTTCTTCGCCTATATTGCGTTTGGCGTCACGTTCCTTCAGTTCTTTATCAGTGAGTGGCATGGTTCATTTCCTTTGCGATTTTGTACAGGATATGTGCCGGAATATTCTCCGTGGCGCTCTTGCCATAAATCAGTAGCGCGACGACTGCTCCGCACTCCAGTTGTGTGGTGTAGATGACCCGCACTGATCCACTTTTACCCCGGCCCTCCAGGCTCCAGCGTATCTTTCGGCAACCTCCCGAGCGCGGGATGACATTTCCAGCATCAGGATGGCTGGCGAGAAACGCCATGAAGATACCTTTTTCATCTTCAGTCCAATAGTCAGGCCATTGCCTGCTGAATAGAGGAGATTCTATGAGAGTGAGCACGCGAAATTCTACGTCTTTGACGTAGCCTCTGGCAAGAAAGGGCGGGCCAGAAAATCGCAGGTGAGATGGGGCTGCTCAAGAAGGTTTTTATCGCAAAAGATGACATGGCACTTTGAGTTCTGGCGCTCCGCGTAGGATTTAAGGCGTAAGGTTGCAGGTCTTTTTTTATAAGCCTGTACGGATAGATCAACACCTTAATCACCCAACGCCTCACCTTCACGCCGAGGATCAGCGCCACCACTGAGCGTCACCTTGCCCTGGGCATCCCGTGTGCGCACGATGGCCTGCACGCCGCTGGTCATCTCGATCTCGCTCAGGGCGTGGCCCTTGTCCTTGAGCACCTGTTTCAGCGCCGGGCTGAACAGCCCAGCTTCCAACTCGGTAGCACCATTGCGACTGCCGAAGTTAGGCAGGCTGATGGCCGCCTGCGGGTCGAGCTTCCAGTCGAGCATGGCCACCAGGGATTTACTCACGTACTCGATGATCTGCGAGCCGCCGGGGGAGCCGACGGTAGCCAGCAGTTCGCCTGTCTTGCGGTCGAACACCAGGGTCGGCGCCATGGCCGAGCGTGGGCGTTTACCCGGTTGTACACGGTTAGCCACAGGCTGGCCGTTTTCTGCGGGGATGAACGAGAAGTCGGTCATCTGGTTGTTGAGCAAAAAGCCCTGGACCATCACGTGAGAGCCGAATGCTGCTTCAACCGTGGTGGTCATCGACACGGCGCCGCCCTGGTCGTCCACCGCCACCACCTGTGAGGTGGAGATGCGCAGCGGCGAGCGGTCTGGTGCGTACGCCACCTGAATACCGGCGGGTTGGCCGGGCTTGGCGATGCCCATGCTGCGCTCGCCGATCAGCGTGGCGCGTTGTGCCAGGTAACCTGGCGCGACGAGGCCGGCGACCGGGACGGGGGTGAAGTCTGCATCGGCCACGTACAGCGCGCGGTCGGCAAAGGCCAGGCGCCCGGCTTCGGCGAGCAGGTGCACGGCCTCGGGTGTCGGCTCAAGCCCGGCCGGCGAAACACTCTTGACCGGTGTCATGGGGGCGATGGCCAGGCGTGGGTCGCGGGTTTCCAGCGCCTGCAATGTCCCCAGGATCTGCGCCACGGCAATCCCGCCCGAGGACGGCGGTGGCATGCCGCAGACCTTCCATTGTTTGTAGTCGGTGCACAGCGGTGCGCGCTGCTTGGCGGCGTAGCCCTTGAGGTCGGCCTGGGACAGGCTGCCGGCATTGCGATGGCCCTGTACCTTGCGTGCGATTTCATCGGCAATCGGGCCTTGGTATAGAGCATCCGGCCCTTCCTTGGCGATGCGCTTGAACACCGCGGCCAGTGCCGGGTTTTTCAATCGTGTACCCGTGGCTTTTGGCGAGCCATCGGCATTCAGGAAGTACGCCGCCATGTCGGGTGATTGCGCGATAAAGCGGTCAGCGGCGATCAAGCTATGCAAGCGTGGGGAAATGGCAAAGCCTTGCTCCGACAGACGAATTGCCGGCTCGAACAGCTTGGCCCATTGCAGGTGGCCGCTCTTTTTGTGCGCCATCTCCAGGGCGCGCAATACCCCAGGCGTGCCCACCGAGCGGCCGCCAATCTGCGCGTCTGTGAACGCCATCGGCGTACCGTCGGCCTTCAGGAACAGACGCTCTGTCGCCCCGGCCGGTGCTGTTTCGCGGCCGTCATAAGCCTGCACCTGTTGTCCATCCCACAGCATGATGAATGCACCGCCGCCGATGCCGGACGACTGCGGTTCCACCAGAGTCAATACCGCTTGCATGGCAATCGCCGCATCAATGGCTGAGCCGCCTTGACGCAGCATTTCACGCCCGGCTTCAGCGGCCAATGGGTTGGCGGCGGCGGCCATATGGCGCTCGGCGTGGCGGGTGCTCAGGTCGGTGCGATAGCCCGAACCCAGCTCTGGCGCCGGAGGCTGTTCGTTGACGGGCGTATGGCAGGCTGCGAGGGCCAGGGTTGCGGCGATGACTGTCAGGCTGCGGCAGGAAATCAAAAACACGCGCTGAACTCCGTTCATGTTGAGAAGGTGCTGTGGTCCTTGGGCTACTGCGTTTTTTACAGGTAAATTGTGCCTTGCATGTACAGCACGGCCTTGCCGGAAATAATCACCCGGTCACCCTGGAGTTCACAGCGCAACTGGCCCTTACGCTGGCCGCCTTGTTCGGCGCTCAATTGCGACTTGCCCAGGCGCTCGGCCCAGAACGGTGCCAGCGAGGTGTGCGCCGAGCCGGTAACCGGGTCTTCATTGACGCCCACATTCGGGCCGAACCAGCGCGAGACAAAATCAAACCGAGTGCTTTTAGCGGTCACCGCAACCCCGCGTTTAGGCAGGCCTTTGAGCCGCGCAAAGTCCGGTGTGAGAGCCGCCACCTGTGCTTCATCTTCCACCAGCACGATGTAGTCGTCGGTGCCAAACACCTCGGCGGTTTCAAGCCCCAGGGCACTCAACATGCCGTGGGGCGGCTCGCAGCGTTCGGGTTTCTTTGCCGGAAAATCCATCGCCAGCTCATCGCCGTTGCGCGTTACCCGCAACTCGCCGCTACGGGTGGCAAAGCGCAGAACCTGCGGGGCGTCCGCCAACTTGTGAATCAATACCCACGCGGCTGCCAACGTGGCATGGCCGCACAGGTCTACCTCAACTTCCGGCGTGAGCCAGCGCAACTCATAGAACTCGCCACGGGGTACAAAGAACGCGGTTTCCGAAAGATTATTCTCGGCCGCGATCTGCTGCAGTTGCTCGTCGGGCAGCCACTCGGTGAGCGGGCACACTGCTGCCGGGTTGCCGCCGAAGGGATGGTGGCTGAAAGCGTCGACTTGGTAGATGTCCAGTTGCATCGTGGGCACTCCGTGTTCAGGGGAGGCTGGACACTAACAGTGGGGTAGGGGGGCGTCAAAATACAGTTAGGGGTTTTTTTGCGCGCATAAAAAAACGGCCTACCTTTCGGTAAGCCGTTTTTAGTACTTGGTGGCTACACAGGGACTTGAACCCCGGACCCCAGCATTATGAATGCTATGCTCTAACCAACTGAGCTATGTAGCCAAGTGGCGCGCATTATTCGCTTGGAACGGCAATGCGTCAAGCGTTTTTGTTGAATTTTTTTCTACGCTTTCAACTGTTTAAGCCAAAGCCCTAGTTTTGGCGACGGGCGGTGACGAATGCGTTGTGGATGAGGGGAGTGGAAGCGCTTGGCGTTTTCGAAGGTTTACTCGCAGGCCATGTCCGACAGTGTTGGGCAGATATCCCTGTCGCCCAACACATGACTGGCTAACTCAACTTACCGATGCAGTGGGGTGTGGGTGACGCGCTTGAGCTGTTCGCGGGCCCGTGACAGGCGCGAGCGCACGGTGCCGATAGGAATGTCCAGTACGTCGGCGGTGTCCTGGTAACTGCCGTCGGTTTCCAGCGAGGCGTACAGCGTTCTGCGCATCTCGGTCGGCAAGTGGTCAATCGCACTCAGGGTATTTTCCAAGCGCCGGTTGACTTCGAACTCCCAGTCCAGGCTGTGGTTTTCTTCATGGCCATGCCACAGCGACTCGTCGAATTCGCAATGTGCAGGCTTGGCATACAGGCGCCGGAAGTGATTGCGGATCAGGTTCTGTGCGATGCCGCACATCCAGGTGCTGAGTGTCGCGGTACCACTGAAACGTTCGCGATTGCGCCAGGCCTCCAGGTAAGTCAATTGCAAAAGATCATCCGCGTCTTCCGGGTTCAGGACCCGTTTGTGAATGAAACGGCGAAGTTTTTTCTGTTGATCGTCTGTCAGATGGAGCATGAATTGAGGCGAACTGCCACCAAGGTGAACGAGGGCTTCAATAGGGATATTCATGATTTTTCCTTAAGGTAGACGCAGTCGAAATAGTTTCGGCGGTTACCTCTTTTGCACTGCCTGTGCCAAAGGAGAATTACTGTGTAAATATATGATTTATATAAATAAATACGTTATGGTCGCGGTGTTTTTGTGCAGTAATTTGCAAAAGGCACCAGGGACCTGTGCGGGTTTTTTCATCTTGTTGGATGAGTGAGTTTCAGTGGAACCATCTGGGCGGGCCTGACCACATATGGACACTCTCTTCCTGTACTGGCCTGCCCATGAAAGTCGAATCTACCAACGAAGTGCCAATGACCCCGCGAGTGGAACTCCCCACCGCTAGCCCGGCCGCCAAGCCTGAGCCAGGCCAAGGTGTCGATGATCTTTCTCTGCACTTCAGTCAGGAGGTGGAATCCAGCAGTCGTACGTTGGATAAGCGTGTAATTGACGTGCGTGTGCCTCCTGTCCAGGTGCTCGCGCAGCTCTATGAGCAGTTGGGGCATCCGGCCCAGGAAAGCTTTGCCGCGGTAGTACGTCGAATCAGGCAGAAATTACTCACGCAACCCAGCATCGATACATTGCTGGGGCTCACTGGCGGTGATCCGGCACGCACCTTCGTGGTACTCAAGGCGGTGTGCGGGCAGGCCGAGGCCGACGTGCGCAACTCCGAAGCCGACCTGGCGCGGGATGCAATTGCCAAGTTGGAGATCCGCTTCAAAGGGGAGATCCAGGCGGGCCTGAATATTGCCATGGCCTTGCATAAGAAGAGTGGCGATCCAGAAGAGCTCCAGGCGCTGCGCGCGCTCTATTACGCCAGTGTGGTGACACGGCAATCCCTGGCGACCATGATGCACGCGCTGCTCGGCATCTACAGTGACGACCGTTTTGCACATGGGTTGAAAATGATGTCCAGCGCCCTGACGGCCGACATTGCCGCCCATGTGTCCTCCGTCCCTACGGCAATGTTGCGCACCTTGCTGACAGGACTGGGCAAATGCGGCGCATTGAGCGGGGTGTTATGCAGCTGTCGTGAGCTGATTCAGAACCTTGCAATCGAAATGCATGCGGTAAGCCTGCTGCGACGCATGCTGGGTTATGCAGACACCGGCATCGTGACAAATGAAGTCATGCGCCTGGCTGAAGATATGGGGGCCAGCACATCAAAACTCGTGTCTCTCAATGCGCTTTATAAGTTGTTTCAAAAGTTGCCCGAGGCCTTGTGGCCGGATAGCAAATCACGCCAAGAGGCGCTGCACAATTTTCTGCTGGTGATGGACGAGCTTGCCCGCCTCGAAGGCATACGCCCTGGTTTTCCTAATTCGACTATCCTGGCGTGAGCGTGCTGTCCACCCTCAACGGTGTACTGCTCAAGGTGGCGCAGCGTGCCGAGGTCTTGGGCGCCGTGGTGATCATGGCCATTGTGTTCATTTTCATCGTGCCGCTGCCTACCTGGCTGGTGGACATTCTGATTGCGCTGAATATCTGTATTGCCTGCCTGCTGATCATGCTGGCGCTTTACTTGCCCGGGCCTTTGGCGTTCTCTTCCTTCCCGTCGATTTTGTTGCTGACCACCATGTTCCGCCTGGCGTTGTCGATCGCAACGACGCGCTTGATCCTGCTCGAACAGGACGCCGGCGATATCGTTGAGGCCTTCGGTAATTTCGTAGTGGGCGGCAACCTGGCTGTTGGGATGGTGATCTTTCTGATCCTGACCCTGGTCAACTTTCTGGTGATCACCAAGGGCTCTGAGCGGGTTGCCGAAGTGGCGGCGCGCTTCAGCCTGGACGCAATGCCGGGCAAGCAGATGTCCATCGACAGTGACTTGCGTGCCGGCTTGATTGACGGCGTGCAAGCGCGGGACAAGCGTGAGCAGTTGTCCCGCGAGAGTCAGCTGTTCGGGGCCATGGATGGTGCCATGAAATTCGTCAAGGGGGATGCCATCGCGGGGTTGATCATCGTTGTGGTCAACCTGTTGGGCGGCTTCTCCACAGGTATGTTCCAACACGGCTTGAGTGCCGCCGATTCAATGGCGCTGTATTCGGTGCTGACGATTGGCGATGGTCTGATTGCGCAGATACCGGCGCTGTTGATCTCTCTCACCGCCGGCATGATCATTACCCGCGTGGCGCCGGAAGGGCGCAAGGGCATCACGAACATGGGCGCCGAGATCGCACGCCAGATGACCAGTGAGCCCAAGAGCTGGATGATCGCCTCGGTGGCCATGCTGGTGTTTGCGATCGTGCCTGGCATGCCGACCCTGGTGTTTATTCTGCTGGCGATGATGACCGGCGCCTTGGGTTATTACCTCGACCGTCGGCGCCGACGTGAAGCGCAGCCAGAAGCCGAAGCCGTCGAAGCCGTGCGGCCTGAAGAAAATGGCAAAGAGGATCTGCGCGGGTTTGATCCGTCCCGGCCCTATCTGCTGCAGTTTCCCTCGGCTTTGCGCGGCACGCCTGAGGTGACCGATCTTATTCACGGAATCCGTCAGGTTCGAAATTCCCTGGTTGCCAATATTGGCCTGACGTTGCCGCCGTTTGAAGTCGAGATCGATGACTCGCTGGACGATGATGAAATGCGCTTCTGCGTCCATGAGGTACCCATGGTCAAGGCGTCGGTGGTCCAGCACGTTGCCGTGGAGCGCAGCGCCCTGACGGTTGAGCCTGAGCATGGCGTACCGGGATTGGCCGAGCGCAATGAACAGGATTGGCTCTGGCTGCCACCCGACGACCCACTGCTCAATGACGCGCAGTTGGAGCGCTTCACGGCGACGAGCCTGATCGTCGACCGCATGAAGAAGGCGATGATGCTCAGCGGGCCGCAGTTCCTGGGGATTCAAGAGAGCAAGTCGATCCTCAGTTGGCTTGAGAACAACCAACCCGAGCTGGTGCAGGAACTGCAACGCATCATGCCGATCTCGCGCTTTTCGGCGGTGCTGCAACGCCTGGCCAGCGAAGGGGTTCCGCTGCGGGCCGTGAGGTTGATTGTCGAATCGCTGATCGAATATGGCCAGCACGAACGCGAGCCGGAAGCACTGGCTGACTATGCGCGCATTGCCCTCAAGTCGCAGATCTACCACCAGTACAGCGAGGCCGATGGGCTGCATGCCTGGCTGTTGTCACCGCATACCGAAAACATCCTGCGCGAGGCGCTGCGCCAGACCCAGACCGGGGTGTTCTTTGCACTCGACGGCGACAATAGCGCTGCGCTGGTCAACCTGCTCAACCAGGCCTTCAGCGCACGGGCAAAAATAAAAAGTGTGTTGTTGGTGGCGCAGGATTTGCGCAGCCCCTTGCGCACCTTGTTGCTTGAGGAGTTCAACCATGTGCCGGTGTTGTCTTTCGCCGAGCTGGGGAGCACTTCCAAGGTCAAGGTGCTGGGGCGTTTTGACCTTGGCCAGGATGAGTTGATGCACGGGACATTGGCATGAACACAGCGCTACTTGCAGAGTACGGGGGGACGTACTGATGTTCGAACTCCGAGTGTTGGATGGTTTGCATCAAGGGGCTGCGCTGCCTCTGTTTGGTGAGCAGTGGAGCCTTGGCGCCAACGCGGACGCTGATCTCTTGCTGGATGATCCAGGTATCGCCGAGCACCACGCGCGCCTGCTATTGCTCGAAGGGCGCTGGTCGGTGCAGGCTGAAGCGGGGCTGCTAAAAAACGGCGATGGGCAAATGTTGGCGCAGATCGGCGATCTGGCACTCAACACGCCGTTTATGATTGGCCCCGTCAGCTTGTGTGTCTGCCCTGCCGATCATCCTTGGCGGCAGGCATCGGTGCTCAAGCCGCCCCGGCCGGCAACGGAGCCCTTTCCCCAGGCGCCATTGCCGCTGACGCTGTCTTCCATTCCCTTGTTGCAGCAAAAACGCTTGGTCAGCCTGGTTCTGCTATGCGCCGTGATCATCGCTGCGGTCGGCATTATCTTCAGCGGTGAGCGTGAGGCCCAGGCATCGCTGATGCCGGCGGTCATTCAGAAACCCGGGTTGGACTCACCCGCTGAGGTGCGTCAGCAACTCATGAAGATGCTCAACGAACGTGAATTGCTCCAGCGCGTCAGCTTGCAGATCGTCAATGGTCAGATTGCCCTCAATGGTGTTGTTTCCCAGGATGAAGTGGAACTGATTGCGCGCATGCTCGACCGTTTTGCCGAGCAATTCGACACTGTGGTGCCGGTGCTCAGTCGCGTACGGGTACGCGAAGGCAGGTTACCGTTCAAGATCTCGCAGATAGTGGGTGGCCCGAATGGCCACGTGGTGCTGGAGGAAGGAAGCCGCTTATTCGTGGGTGATGAAGTGGATGGCCTGCGCCTGGTTCTGATCGATAACAGCAAAGTGGTTTTTGACGGCGAGCAACGCTATGAGGTGGGCTGGTGAAGGGGTCGCTGCAGGAGCGTCTGGAGGCCTGGCAACTGAACCAGTCACAGGCGTTGAGCAGTTTCGCGCCGGTGACAATGCTCGGTCGTATCCAGCGCGTGAACGGCATGCTGCTGCAGTGCCGGTTGCCGCAGGCACGTATTGGTGACCTATGCAAAGTCGAAAAAGGGCCGGGCGACTACATGCTCGCCGAGATCATCGGGTTCGATCAGCGCGATGCGGTGCTCAGTGCCCTGGGCAACCTTGAAGGCGTGCGTGTAGGCGCCAGCGTCGAGCGGTTGGGGGTTCCGCATCAGGTCCGGGTCGGTGATGAGTTGTTGGGGCAGGTGCTGGATGGTTTTGGCCGCCCTATTGCGGGCGATGGTGTGAGCGCGTTCGTGGAAGCGGACACCCCTGGGGCGACCACAGTGTTATGCGAGGCGCCTCTTCCTACCGAACGGCCGCGGATCAACCGCGCACTGGCTACGGGGGTGCGCTCGATTGATGGCCTGATGACCCTGGGGGAGGGCCAGCGTGTCGGGCTGTTTGCCGGAGCCGGTTGTGGCAAGACCACCTTGTTGGCCGAAATCGCCCGTAACGTGGAGTGCGATGTGATCGTATTCGGTCTCATCGGGGAGCGGGGCCGGGAACTGCGCGAGTTTCTCGATCATGAACTGGATGAGCAGTTGCGTGCCAAGGCCGTGTTGGTGTGTGCAACCTCCGACCGCTCAAGCATGGAGCGCGCGCGTGCCGCGTTCACGGCAACTGCGCTGGCCGAAGGTTTCCGGCGCAAGGGCCAGCGGGTGCTGTTGCTGATCGACTCTCTGACCCGTTTTGCCAGGGCCCAACGTGAAATCGGCCTGGCTGCCGGTGAACCCTTGGGGCGCGGTGGTCTGCCGCCGTCGGTCTACAGTTTGCTGCCACGTCTGGTGGAGCGTGCCGGCTTGACCCGTGAAGGCGTGATCACGGCCATCTATACAGTGTTGATCGAACAGGACTCCATGAACGATCCCGTAGCGGATGAGGTGCGCTCTCTGCTCGACGGTCATATCGTCCTGTCGCGCAAGCTGGCCGAGCGCGGCCATTACCCGGCGGTCGATGTCCTGGCCAGCCTTTCGCGGATTCTAAGCAATGTTGCCGAGCCCGTGCATATCCGTGCCGGCACGGCGCTACGACGCTTGCTGTCGGCTTACCAGCAGATCGAGCTGATGCTCAAGTTGGGGGAATATCAGCCCGGCAACGATGCACTCACCGACCTGGCTGTTGACAGTCGGCAGGCGGTAGATGGCTTTCTGCGCCAGGACTTGCGCGAACCTTCGCCGCTTGCCGCCACCATGGACCAATTGGCTGAGCTGACCGCCCATGTCCCATTCTGAAGTGTTACCGGCTGAAATCGATACCCTGCGACGTTTGCGCCGACACCGTGCAGACCGCGCCGAGCGTGCGCTGCGTGAGGCAAAAAGGGCGCAGCAAGCGCTGGTCGCGCATATCCGGGAAGCGCAGGAAATCCTCGAGCAAACCCGCCTGGAAGAGGCCCGGCAATGCGCGCAGCTGTTGAGTCAGCACCAGGGGCAGGTGGTGACATTCAAGGCGCTGAAAAACTGGAGTGCCAAGGAGCGGCAATTATCGGCGGGTACCCGGCGTGAAGAAGGCCAATTGTTGCAACTCCAAGAGCAGCAGCAAGAGCGGGCGGCACGGGTCGGCCAGGCGCAGAAACACGTCACCTTGTGCTTGCGCCAGGTAGAAAAAATACAAGAGTTATCTGAGTTACTGAGGCAGGAGCCGATATGAAACAGGTTTCAGTTAGTCCGCCTGAACGTCAGCGTCCGCGAGAGTCTCGCGATGATCGTGCACCTGAATTCGGTGCCCTGGTGCCTTGGGAGCAAGGGCGATTGTTCGCCCGGTTGTTTGACGATGGTGGCCAGGACAGCGGGGGATATGGAGCGTCTCTGAACGGAATCAAAGCCTCGGGCGATGTCGCCATGATCGGGGCACTGACCGAGCAGTTGGCGCCGCGAATGCTCGTTGGTTCGCAATGGCCGTTGATGGCTGTTTTTCACCTGGGCCGCCTGGGGCGGATCAACGCCAGTATCCGCCGGGAGCAGGGGGGCTGGAATGTCGAGCTGCATGCAGAGCAAGACAATACGGTGCACTGGCTCAGTGGTGTACGCCAACAATGTGAGCAACGGTTGGCGCAGAGCCTGCGCCAGCCTGTCAGTTTGTATCTGGCAAAATCGACGTAGGCATGATGCTGCCACCTTTGATACTTCCCAGATTCAAAACCGACATTGCGGCTGCCCGGCAGCGGTTGGGGCAAGGATTGTGTATGCCGTTCGAGGTCGCTGGGTCGAGTGGCGAGTTGAGAATGGAGCCTGGTACTGCTCCTGTGGGCATCCAGCCGCTCTGCTTCGAAACCGCCTGTGGCGTCTTGGCCTTCAGTGAGCCAGGACCACAGTTCAGCTTGATGGGTGAATGCCCCGTGACGCTCGAGCAGGCCGGGAATGATCCGGACGCCTGGTTCTGGGAGTTGTTCCAGCATCATCTGAGCCCTCAGGTGCAGGCGTTGTTTGGGTACCTGCGTTTGCTGCCAGGCGCTCGCCCCATGAACTTTGGTTGTCGACTCTGCGTGACGCTTGGGGCCTCTCGCGTGGCGGGCTATCTGTGGCTGTCTGTCGAGAGCTTTCTGGCGCTATGCAAGGCGGGGCCGTGGCGATCCAGGGCTGAGCCGATGCCGGCGCAGTTTCGGCTGGCGGTTGACGTAACGCTTGGGCACCTGCGGTTGCCCATGCACCAACTGCGCGGCTTGCGGGCTGGTGACGTGCTGGTGCTTGAGCGAGCCTTTTTCAGTGCGTCGGGAGCCGGCCACGTGCAGGTTGGCAAACAGCGCCTGGTGGGCTGGATCGACGCTGAGTCCGGGCCGATGCGCCTGACCCTTACTTCTATCGAGGATATGTTTGTGGATGAGGATTTTGCAACACAGCCCTACTCAGAGCATGAGGATGAAACAGCGGTGATGGATGTGTTCGGGCATGAACCATTCGACGAGCTGAGCATGGCGCTCAATGTACGGTGCGGTACGCTGAACCTGACCCTCGGCGAATTACGCAACCTTGCGCCCGGCGCGGTGTTGGGGGTTGCCGGCTATGCCCCCGGCACTGCCGGTCTCTATTACGGCGACCGCCCCCTCGGCCTGGGCCAGTTGGTTGAAGTGGACGGGCGGCTGGGGCTGCAGATGTCTCGCGTGATCTTTTCTCGATGAATAGTTTCCAGGGAATAGATCCGGTCGTCCTGGCAATATTTCTTGGGGCACTGTCGTTGATGCCCATGCTGTTGGTCGTCTGCACGGCGTTCCTGAAGATCGTGATTGTGCTGATGATCACCCGCAATGCCATCGGTGTGCAGCAGGTGCCTCCGGGCATGGCCATCAATGGTATTGCCCTGGCGGCAACCCTGTTCATCATGGCGCCTGTAGGTTATGAGATGGCCGAGATCGTCAAGGTGTCGCCCCTGGACCTGACCAGCGTAGGCGCACTCCAACAGACGGGAATGGAGGCGATCAAACCATTGCGCACCTTCATGCTGCGCAACAGTGACCCGGATATTCTTACCCACCTGTTGGAAAATGCCATGCGCATGTGGCCGGCGCAGATGGCGCAGGAGGTCCAACGTGAGGACCTGATCCTGCTGGCGCCGGCCTTTGTGCTGTCACAGTTGCAGGCGGGGTTCGAAATCGGCTTCCTGATCTATATCCCTTTCATCGTGATTGACCTGATCGTTTCCAATCTCCTCTTGGCTTTGGGTATGCAAATGGTCTCGCCCATGACCATTTCCCTGCCGCTCAAATTGCTCTTGTTCGTGATGGTCTCCGGGTGGTCGCGGTTGCTCGACAGCCTGTTCTTTTCCTATCTCTGAGTGACCTATGGAACCCATCGTACTGTTCAAGCAGGGCATGTTGCTGGTAGTCATGCTGACGGCGCCGCCGCTGATCGTGGCGGTGGTGGTGGGGGTCATGACCTCCCTGGTGCAGGCGCTGATGCAGGTACAGGACCAGACGTTGCCCTTCGGTATCAAGCTGGTGGCAGTGGGGATCACCCTGATCATGACCGGTCGCTGGATCGGTGTGGAGTTGATCCAGTTGATGAACTTGACCTTTGACATGATCGGTCGATCGGCCCTGCACTGAGGTCTGCCTGTGCTGTTATATCTTGAGTATTTGCCCTCCCTGCTGGTCGCCATGGCGCGTATCTACCCCTGCGCTTTCCTCGTGGCGGCATTCTGTTTTCAACATATACGCGGCATGCTGCGGCATACCATTGTGGTGGTCATGGCACTGCTGCCTGCACCTGCCATTCATGTCATGCTGGAGGGCCAGGAACACTCGGCGCTGATGCTCGGAGGGCTGGTCCTCAAAGAGTTGGCCCTGGGGTTATTGCTGGGCGTGTTGCTGTCGATGCCGTTCTGGCTGTTCGAGTCGGTCGGGGCGTTGTTGGATAACCAGCGGGGAGCTTTGGCCGGTGGTCAGCTCAACCCCTCGCTTGGGCCAGACGCGACGCCGGCCGGGCATCTGTTCAAACAATTGGCGATTTTTTTGCTGATGGCCAGTATGGGCCTCGGGGCGTTGACGCAGGTGATCTGGGACAGCTATCTGCTCTGGCCACCGACGGTGTGGTTTCCACTGCCCGCTGCCGATGGGTTCGATGTATTTGTCGGCCTGCTTGGCGATACCTTCACGCACATGATGCTCTACGCTGCCCCCTTTATTGCGGTGCTGCTGTTGCTGGAGTTCGGCATCGCGCTGCTGGGGGTCTACAGTCAGCAATTGCAAGTGAGTACGCTGGCGCCGCCCCTCAAGAGCCTGGCGGGTATCGGTGTGCTGTTGTTGTATTTTGCGTTGCTGCAGGATCTGATCGTCGGGCGCATGGGCTTGCTTAAAGACCTCAAGCACTCCCTGGGCGTGTTCTTCAAGGTCTCGCTGTCATGAGTGATTCGGGGGAAAAGAAGCACCCCGCATCAGCCAAGAAGCTGCGTGATCAGCGTAAGAAAGGCCAAGTCGCCCAAAGCCAGGATGTGGGTAAGCTACTGGTGCTGACAGCCATCAGCGAAATCGCCTTGTTCACCGCCGAGAGCAGCCTGCAACGTTTCCAGCAGTTGATGCTGCTGCCGATCACGCGTCTGTCCTTGCCTTTCCCGCAGGCGCTGGAAGAAGTGATGGTCGAAGGTTTGATGTTGTTTTTCTCCTTCGCCCTGTTGATGGCCGCGGTGGCGATTATCACGAAGCTGGTCAGCAGTTGGATGCAGTTCGGGATTCTGTTCGCGCCGGACGCCTTGAAGCTCGACTTCAATCGTCTCAACCCGCTCAGCCAACTCAAGCAAATGTTTTCTGCCCAGTCGGTAATGAACCTGTTGATGAGCATCGTCAAGGCCACACTGCTGGGCCTGATCCTGTACGTGGTGATCTGGCCTTCCCTGGGGGCGTTGATCAATATGGCCACCAGCGATCTGCAAAGCTACCTCCTGGGATTGATCGCCCTGTTCCGCTATCTGCTGCATGCCTGTCTCGGGTTATTGCTGGTGCTGGCGCTTATCGACCTGGCGATGCAGAAATACTTCTTTGCCAAGCGCATGCGCATGACCCAGGTCGAGGTCATGAAAGAGTACAAGGACATGGAGGGCGATCCCCACGTGAAGGGGCAGCGCCGCGCCCTGGCACAGCAATTGGCCCAGGAGGAGCCGAAGGTCAAGCTGCCCAAGCTGGAGGAGTCCGATATGCTGGTGGTCAACCCGACGCACTTTGCCGTGGCCTTGTATTACCGCCCCGGCAAAACGCCGCTGCCCCTGCTGGTGAGCAAAGGGACTGATGATGACGCCCGTGCGTTGATCGCTCGCGCCAAAGCGGCTGATGTACCGGTGATCCAGTGCGTGTGGCTGGCCCGTACGCTGTATACGAACAAGCTGGGGGCGACAATTCCTCGTGAAACCCTGCAGGCCGTGGCATTGATCTACCGCACCCTGCGCGAGCTTGATGATGAGGCCAAGCGTGAAACCCTGGAATTGCCGGAGCTTGATCTGCGTTGATCAGCGCCGGGTACGCGCATCCAGGGTTTCAAGGTTGGCCAACGACAACATTCGGCTGAGGAGCCTGTCGAGCAGGTTGGGCTGTGGGGGCAGTGCATGCCAGATCACCAGCGCGTCCTGTGCGTCAATGTAGATAAAGCAGCCATCGAATGCCACGGCCTGCTCGAAACGCCGCTCCAGCGCGTTCTGCAATTGTGAAGCTTGCAGCGCCTCGCGAGCCACGTGCAGGGCCAGACCCTGACGGGTTCCGGCTTGCATGTTGCTGGCTGTTACCCCCGGGCCAAGCGTCAGGTGGGNCCCACCAGGCTGTCGAGGAAGACCTGGCGTTCATCGGCCGGGGTTCCCTGGGCGCTCATCGTTCCAGCGACACCGTCTGATAGTCCGGACGCTCTCCGGCAGGGCCGGGTTCGACGCGCGTTTGTGAAGGCCACCAAATCACCAGCTTGTCCTTGGACGATTGCGGACGTGAGCAGGAGTCGCCCTTGCAGGTGGGCGTACAACCGGCGACGAGCAGCGCCGCGCCGATCAGGGTGACGTACAGCGAGCGATGTTTCATGGCTTGGCCTTTTGAGTTGGAGTGATCAGGGAGGGACGGGGCACGCTGATGTGTTCATCCTTGACCACCGGGCGCATGGCGATAAACACTTCTGCTTCCTCGCCCGGCTTGAGCCAGGCGCGGGGCCAGACACTCACGGCCAGGGTTTGCGAAGTACTGCATTCCTTTTCGTCGATGCGCACATTGCGATTGAACTGGTTGCGCAGCACCACCACGGCTACGTTGTACTGCGGGCCGGCGTACCACTGGCTGCGCTCGGTGTTCAGCGCCAGCAAGTTGCGGGTACTGCACAAGGTGTTCAGCCCCAGGGGCATCGGCGCTACCTTGAAGGCTTTGGGCACTTGCCCGGTGACCAGGTGCGCCAGGGTACTGATAATGTCGCTGCGCTTGATCACTGGCTGGTGAGGGTCGTAGCGCCTGGCCAGGGGGGTGAGAGCGGCTTGCAATTCGACCTGGTCTGCCTGGGGCAGGTAGCGTGACGGGTCGGTCTGGTCGCCGATAACGCGTGGCGTGAGGATAAATAGACGTTCGCGCCGATTGTTCTGTCGTTCAGTGGAGGAAAACAACGCCTTGCCCAACAGCGGAATATCCCCCAGCAGGGGTACTTTGCTGTGCTTGTCGGTGCTTTCGGTGACGTGGAAACCACCGACCACGAGCGAACGTTTTTCGGCCATGATGGCTTGGGTGCTGACTTTGCCTCGGCGTACATCGAAGCTACCGGGAGTAGGGTTGGCCTCTTCGAAGTTACCGTCCTCGATATCTACCAACAGCTGAATCTGATGGCCACCACGGCTCGTGATGACGCGGGGCACGACCTGGAAGCTGGTACCCACGGTGATCGGTAAAATCGTAGCGTTCTGCCGACCGCGAGTCAGGTATTGGGTCCGGTTGAAATCAATTACCGCTGGCTGGTTTTCCAGTGTCAGGACTGACGGATTGGACACCATGGTTGCCAGGCCCTTGGCTTCCAGCGCGCGTATCTCCGCGTCGAAACGACCGCGGTTTTCAATTGTCAGCTGAGCGTTGCCGGAAATCATGTTGGCTGCGCCACTGAAGCGACTGTTCTGAAAGCCCCATCTCACCCCGAATTCGCGCAGTTGCGTGCGCTCGATGTCGAGGATGATGGCATCGATTTCCACCAGTTTGCGTGCCACGTCGAGCTGGGTGATCAGTTCGCGATACATTGCCTGCCGTTCCGGCACGTCATAAATCAGGATGGCGTTATTGCGCAAGTCGGCTTCGACGCGGATACGGGCAGGGCTGAGGGGGCCCCGCCGGGTGATTGACATGCCCGTATCGGTCGAGTCGTTCAACCCGGTTGTCGGCGTGGAGCCGAGCATTTGCCCCAGCAACGGGTTGCTCAAGCGTGGCACCACCGGTGTGATGAACGGGGGCTGGGTGATGGAGCGTTGAGACTGCGCCGAAGACGATGAGGGTGAGCGCGGTTCCAGGAGCCCTCGTAGCATGGTGGCTACACCGGGGATGATGATTTTTTCGTTGCGGTATTCCATTTGGCGATCCGCCGCGCTGGCGAATTTCAGTGGGTAGCTCAGCACGCTCTGTTTTTCATCCGTAGAACGGCGCTGGCTGCTGAAGCGCTTGATCTGTTCGATATAAACCTTCGGGCCGGAGACCAGCACAACACCGTCTTCCGGCAACTCGCCCCAGCCGAAACGACTGTCGAGCAAGCCTATATCGGTCAGCGCTTGTTTGAGGTCCGCGATGGTCTCGGAGGAGACTTCCAGGCGCGCGGATTCTTGCTGGTCCAGGGTGCTGATATAGAGGGTGTTGTTATACATATACCATTGGAAACGGTGTTCGACCCCCAACCGGTCGAGCAATGATTGCGGCGTATTTGCGCGTATCTTGCCGTTGACGTTACCTTCGAGCAGGCCCTCGACCTGGAGCTGAGTACCAAATGTCTGGGCAAAATCCTCCAACACTTCGCGCACTGGCTTGTGCTGGGCTTCATAAGCGTAGGCCGTGTTCTTCCACTCAGGAGGTATTGCGGCCAGCGCGCTATCCAGTGGTAGCAGCCACCCAGGCAGCAAAATGAGCCAACACCAGGCGGCGCGGGGAGTAAAAGCAGGTACGTGAGGGCGCAAGCGTTTGTGCTTGTCGTTTTTATCAGGCATGGGAAAGTCTCTGGTTAGTACGGTGTCGAGCGCAGCGACGTGGATATGAATGTGCGTACAGGCCGCGCCTGGCGCGCGACGACGGCGCGCCAGGTGTCGCGTTGGTTGAGGAGGGACTCGAGACACTTCGCCAGCGCTTCGCCGTGCCCCCTCTCCACGCATTGAATAAGCCAAAGCGCACCGGTGGTCGGCGCCAATGCAACTGCACCGTGAAAATAGCTCAGGCTAGGGCCTCCCAGGCGCATCCAGGTGCGCAACTGGGCTTTGTGATCGCCCGCCTGGGTCAACTGGACCTTTACCAGCAGTCTGTTCGAAACGCGTTGAAAGATGATTTCGTCGTCGCTCTCAAACAAGGTGAGCTGCTCTTCGTGGCCATTCAGCCAACCGGCAAGGAGTGCTTGCAACTTATTGCACGCCATCCAGCGCTGTTTTGAGCAGTGTATGTCTGGAGCGCGTGTGTTCGTTGAACGCGATGACTGAGAGCTTCTGTTGTTTCATGAGGTTGCTGAAGTAATCGATATCTGCATCGAGCGCTTCCGGATCTTTATAGGCCGTATTCACCCGCTTGATATCAGCCTGAACTTGCCTCAATAGATGGTTTTTCAGGTTTCCGTGAAAGTCCATGATTTTTACTCCAGATGTGTCTGAACTGTGTGGCGGGTTGTTTGCCACCAGTTCCATCGGAAGAAATTTTTTTAAAGATATCGCCCGCCTCTACCGCTATGTCCCTACAAGTTTGTAAACAATATTTCTCGCATCGAGGCCCAGTCGATCCGAAAATCGCCTTCATCTGTTTCCAGTAGCAGCGATTGAGGTTTGACCTGGTCATCGGGGCGAAGCTTCCAAGGTGTAGAGCCCAGCTGGACCAAGGCTTGGGCTATCTGCTCATGCTCGAGCGGGTTGCAAACCAGGGTGGCCTTCATAGGTGGAATTTGCGTCGTTACCAACTGTTTGACCAATGCCGAAAGGCGCTTTGGGGGAGGCACTTCCTCCAACAGGCAGTGGAAGGCTCGGTTGGCGATGGATGTTGCGTAGTGTTCGAGGTTGTCACACATCGCCTTGCGTTGGCGCTCCCACGCACTGAGTTGCGCGTGGGCGCGTGACCAGAAGTCGAGGCGGGCCTGCTCAAGCATTTCTTCACGATGCTCAACCGCCTGGCGCAGCAGCTCTTCAGCTTGGGCCCGTGCGCTATCTAGCAACTGCGCGGACTGAAAGCAATCGGCGAGCATCTCCCGGGTAATCAGTACTTTTGGCTGCCCGGAAGCGCCGTCGTGCAATTCGATTTTGCGTTGGGTCAACATAGACAATGCTCTGGTGTGTTGCCGTTAACGACGAGTTGTTTCACTACCCGTTGCGTCGATACGCCAGACAATCGCCTGCCACAGCGTATTGAGCCGGCCATGCGCATCGTCAAATGGCAGGTGTGTGGTTTCAAGTGCCTGCACCCGGTCAGGCGGCAAGCGCAGACGAAGGCGTTGCCAGACAGCAGGCTCGACCCAGGCCCTCAGCAATTGCATTGGATCATCCTCCGGCTGCAACAGGGCGTCAGGGTGTAGCGCCTTGGCAAGGCGCTCACACCACTTGCGGTGTTCATCGCACAAGGGGCTGTCGAGGTTGGGATGGCACGTAAGCTCCAGCAGTGCTATCGCCAGATCGAACTGCTCCCGTGAAGCCAGGGCCAAACCAAGCACCGTTGCACAGGGAGGGGGAGGCAGGCATGGCTCGATGCCCAACGCTGCGCACGCCAGCGCGGGTTGGCTGCGGCACAAGGCGGGTACTGCGTGGTAGACGTGAGCGCTGGTCGCGTCCGGGTGCGAAAACTGCCACGGACTTGCCCACCATTGGGCCCAGGCCAGATGATCACTCATTCGCTAGAGGCGCTGGGGCGACAGGTTCCTGCCTGGATCGTTGGCTTCGTATGCGCCAGAACAGCGCCAAGGCGAGTGTCAGTATCGCGCCGATAACCAGAGCGCTCATAGCGGTACGCCAAAAACCGATGTCTTCCTCGGGGATCAGGAACGGACCGAAGTAGCTCAGGCGTTGTTGTTCCTGGTAAGCCGTTGCCGGTACAAAAACCACCGTGAGCTTCTGCGCGTTATCCAGTGCAGTGGTCATGCCAGGAATACTACTGGATACCATCCTGCGTACGCGCGCGCGGATGCTGTCGGGCTCCAGTCGTGGGTCATGTTTGATGAACACTGAGGCGGAGGCGGGTTGGACGGGCTCACCGGGAGCCACGCGTTCGGGCAGCACCACGTGCACACGAGCGACGATGACCCCATCGATGTTTGACAGGGTCGCCTCCAACTCCTGGGACAGGGCATAGATATACCGGGCACGCTCTTCCAGTGGCGTAGAGATGACGCCCTCCTTGCGGAAGGTGTCCCCCATCGTGGCACGGGCGACCTTGGGCAATCCGACCGCTTCCAGTGTGCGAACGGCGCGGCTGATATCGGCTGCATTGACACGCACCACGACGCCGTCCTTGGCAGGCACTTTTTGTGCGCGTATGTGTTTGTCAGCCAGTTCCGCGATGACCTCATTGGCATCCTGCTCGGAGAGTTGGCGATGCAGTTCGACACTTTCGCCGCAGCCGCCCAGCATCAGCGCCAGCGAGAAAACTAATCCGACGGATAGAAAACGAGTCATTTTTTCCTACTGCAGGTTGCTGATTTTTTCTAGACATTGCGCGCCCTTGCCGACGCACTTCACCAGGGTTTGGGTCAGTAGAATGGAGTCTGAAAGATTGGGGGTGTAGTTGAGCCGATTTTTTTCTTTGAACTCATTGTTGAAGTCCTTGAGACCTCGACTCATACCACTTTTAGCCTTGTCCAAATACTGCAAAGCGTCGGTCAGTGCGTTCGCGGATGGCGTGGCGGTAACCCGTTGCATCGAGGGGGCCAATAACGCGCTGAAAAAGCTCGCATCTTCGCTGTGGTGCGTAGGTTGGGTAGGGGACCTGTGGGCTGTAAGGCCGTTTTGATATTCGCGTAATACGTCGACTTCTTCTATTTGCATATGGACCTCTAAGGGGAAACCCGCCCTTTGATGACCAAGGGCGGTGAAGCTATTTAACGCAGCGCGTCGTTGTTCTTTTTCTGCTCACTGATCCTGAACGCCTCATTGCTTTCTTTCATGGATTCGCGAAGCAGTTGCTTCCTTTCTGCCTTAAGGTCTGCGTTTTCGCCACCGGTGACCGGGGGGTGGTAGCTTTGCGGGTTGATGCCAGAAATACTCATAGTGATGCTCCGCTATCTAAGAAATGACATTTGAGCCTTGATGCGTAGTTGCAATAGTGTTGCTGCCGATAGGCACTAAATATATCAGGCTCATCCTTGTGTGGTTCAGGCTCGAATATGGTTCCCGCTTTTACTTAAAGGGTGTGTCTGAAGGTGTCTTCGGTGTGGGCTGAGCAGCGGGCTACTGTATATCTAGTTGTTTCATTCGGTAGTAAAGCGTTCTCTTTGCCATGCCCAACTCTACAGCCACCTCGTCCACACAGTAGGTATGACGCCGCAGCGACTCTTCAATCAGAGCTTTCTCGATTTGTTGCAGGCGTTCTTTCAGGTTGGTGGGTTGGTTTGTAGCGTTCGAGGGCGAGCTTGATAATGGCGCCAGACCCAGCACGAAACGTTTGGCAGTCGAGCGCAGTTCACGCACATTCCCCAGCCATGGATGGCACAGCAACTGTTGGACTAGCTCACTGCAAGGGTTTGGGGCGAGACACTTATAGTGCTCGGCTTCCTCTTGAATCATACTCAGGAACAACGGGACGATTCGGTCACGGCGATTGCGCAGCGCAGGCAGATTGATATTTACGACGTTCAGGCGGAAATACAGGTCGCGCCTGAACTTTCCCTGCTCGACCATCTCATGCAGGGATTGTTGCGCAGAGGCGATGACTCGCATGTCCACCGGGATAAACCGGGTTGAGCCCAGGCGCTCGACGCCACGTGACTCCAGCACACGTAGCAGTTCGGCCTGCATGGAAAGCGGCATGCTGTCGATTTCATCCAGATACAAGGTGCCCAGGTGTGCGGTTTCGATAAAACCCGCACGTGATTGCACTGCTCCTGTATAGGCGCCGCTGTTGACGCCGAACAGTTGGCTCTCTGCGAGGCTTTCCGGGATGGCGGCGCAGTTCACTGCGACAAAATGACCTCGTCGCCTCGACAAACGATGGATTCGTTGGGCCAGGGTATCCTTGCCAGTACCCGTCTCCCCCAACAACAAAATATCGATATCGAGCGCTGCGGTACTCTTGAGCGTACGTTCGATATCCAAGGTTTCAACAGAAGGGAAGTATGTCTCATTTGTTGTCTTGTAAGAGGCTGACATAGTCAGGGTGCTCCACTATCGCTATCACTTCACTGTTGATAGAACGCTGTTGGCGTGCGGTCAGTAGAGCGCAAATAATCAAAAATGTCATCGTGCTTATTAGTATGAAAATACTGCGCGAGAGCGTGTCAAATATTAACTATGTCAGGGCGCTGTATTGTTCAAGTGCATTCTTGATGGTTGTTGAATCTTTAGTGTAGGAGAAGACTTAAGGCTTGAAGGATTCATCGTTTAAATCGATCAAGGGTTATGAGTGATTAAGTTTTCTATGTGTGGGGCTTTTAGTTGGGTGGCAGGTAGAAACAGGAGGCAATAAAAAACCGACGCAACGCGTCGGTTTTTTTGTATCGGGCAGAGGTTCAGCTAACGCTTACACGTTGAAACGGAAGTGCATCACATCGCCATCTTTGACAATGTAATCCTTACCTTCCAGGCGCCACTTACCGGCTTCCTTGGCACCGGCTTCACCCTTGAACTGGATGAAGTCGTTGTAAGCGATCACCTCAGCGCGGATAAAGCCTTTCTCAAAGTCGGTGTGGATCACGCCAGCCGCCTGTGGCGCGGTAGCACCGACCTTGACGGTCCAGGCGCGGACTTCTTCGACACCGGCGGTGAAGTAGGTCTGCAGGTTGAGCATTTCGTAGCCGGCGCGGATCACGCGGTTCAGGCCCGGCTCTTCCAGGCCCAGGGCCTCGAGGAACATGTCTTTTTCTTCGCCGTCATCGAGCTCGGCGATTTCCGCTTCGATCTTGTTACACACCGGAACAACGATGGCGCCTTCTTCGTCGGCAATGGCCTTGACCACGTCGAGCAGCGGGTTGTTCTCAAAGCCGTCTTCGGCAACGTTGGCGATGTACATCACAGGCTTGGTGGTCAGCAGGTGGAAGCCCTTGATCACGGCCTTCTCATCGGCCCCCATATTCTTCATCAGGCTGCGCGCCGGTTTGCCTTCGGTAAAGTGCGCGATCAACTGCTCCAGCAGGCCCTTCTGGACCACTGCATCCTTGTCGCCGCCCTTGGCGTTACGCGCGACTTTCTGCAGTTGCTTTTCGCAGCTGTCGAGGTCGGCGAAGATCAGTTCCAGGTCGATGATCTCGATGTCGCGCTTGGGGTCTACGCTGTTGGAGACGTGAATCACATTCTCGTCTTCAAAGCAGCGGACCACGTGGGCGATAGCATCGGTTTCGCGGATGTTGGCCAGGAACTTGTTGCCCAGGCCTTCACCTTTCGAGGCGCCGGCGACGAGGCCCGCGATGTCGACGAACTCCATGGTGGTCGGCAGGATGCGCTTGGGATTGACGATGGCCGCCAGTGCGTCAAGACGCGGGTCCGGCATTGGTACGATGCCGCTGTTGGGTTCGATGGTGCAGAAGGGGAAGTTCTCCGCCGCAATACCGGACTTGGTCAGGGCGTTGAACAGGGTGGACTTGCCGACGTTGGGCAGGCCGACGATGCCGCAATTGAATCCCATGGTGTTTCCCCTCGGATAAGAGTCAAGCCTTCTGGCTGTGCAGGTTTTTCATCGCACGGTTCCATTCACCGGCGAAGATATCCGGCAGCACGCCGAGGGCAAAATCGATGCTGGCATCGAGTTTTTCCTGTTCGGCGCGTGGCGCACGACCCAGGACGAAATTTGAAACCATACTGGCAACGCCTGGGTGGCCAATGCCGAGCCGCAGACGGTAAAAATTATTCTGATTGCCCAACTGCGCGATGATGTCACGCAGGCCATTGTGCCCACCATGCCCGCCGCCGAGCTTGAGCTTGGCTACGCCGGGTGGCAGGTCCAGTTCGTCATGGGCCACCAGGATTTCTTCGGGTTTGATCCGGAAGAAGCCCGCAAGCGCCGCGACAGCCTGGCCGCTGCGGTTCATGTAGGTGGTGGGAATCAACAGACGAACATCCTGACCCTGATGCGAGAAGCGCCCGGTCAGGCCAAAATATTTGCGATCGACCACCAGATTGATGCCTTGGGCGTGGGCGATACGCTCAACAAAAAGGGCCCCCGCGTTATGCCGGGTCTGTTCGTATTCGGCGCCTGGATTTCCCAGGCCAACGATCAGTTTAATGGCAGTCACGACAGGGGCCCTTCCTTTGGAGTTGTGGATAACATCGCCGTACCCAGATGCGGCGAAAGTGGACGACACTACATCATTTACTCAAGAGTAAACGCCGCGTTATCGCCCGCTTTCTCGCTACGTTTCGGTCCGCGATGTTTCCTCAAGCTCCGGCAATACAGAGTGAATTACTCTGCAGCGCCTTCTTCAGCTTCTTCTGGAGCAACGCGTGGAGCGTGAACGTTGGCAACAGCTTTGTCATCACCGTGAGCCAGTGCAACAAACTCAACGCCTTTAGGGGCCTTGAGGTCGGACAGGTGAACGATGGCGCCGATTTCCAGAGCCGACAGGTCGACTTCGATGAACTCAGGCAGGTCTTTCGGCAGGCAGGTCACTTCGATTTCGTTCAGGACGTGAGAGATCTCGCCGCCTTTCTTGACCGGAGCTTCTTCACCCACAAAGTGCACAGGCACGATGGCGGTCAGTTTCTGGCCAGCTACAACGCGAACGAAGTCAGCGTGCATGATGAACTGCTTGGAAGGGTGACGCTGCATTGCTTTAACGATGACGTTCTGCTTGGCGCCGTCGACGTTCAGCTCGATAACGTGGCTGTAGGCAGCTTCGTTTTCGAACAGCTTGGCGATTTCCTTGGCCAGGATGGTCACGGATTCAGCAGGCTTGTTACCACCGTAGACAACGGCTGGGATGTTGGCGGCGTGACGCAGGCGGCGGCTCGCACCTTTCCCCAGGTCAGTACGCGCTTGGGCGTTCAGAGTAAATTCGTTCATGTTGTATCTCCAAAATAGCCATCATCGAGGGGCGTTTGCGACCAGCGCCGAACTCGATATGGGCAAAAAAGCCCCGCCCCAGCGGAATGCTGGGGCGGGGCGCTTTTCGTCAGTGAGGTGATCCGTTGGTTTGACCCTTAACGGAACATCGCGCTGATCGATTCTTCATTGCTGATGCGGCGAACCGCTTCGGCAACGACCGGTGCAATATCCAGTTGGCGGATACGTGCACAGGCTTGAGCTGCGGCGGACAACGGGATGGTGTTGGTCACCACCAGTTCGTCCAGCACGGAGTTCTCGATGTTCTCGATCGCTCGGCCCGACAGCACAGGGTGTGTGCAGTAGGCGAAGACTTTTGCTGCACCGTGCTCTTTCAAGGCTTTCGCCGCGTGGCACAGGGTGCCGGCGGTGTCGACCATGTCATCAACCAGAATACAGGTGCGCCCTTCGACATCACCGATGATATGCATCACTTCAGAGTGATTGGCTTTCTCACGGCGTTTGTCGATGATCCCGAGGTCCACGCCCAGGGATTTGGCAACAGCCCGTGCACGCACGACGCCACCAATGTCCGGGGACACGATCATCAGGTTTTCAAAGCGCTGGTCTTCGATGTCATCCACCAGGACGGGGGAGCCGTAGATGTTATCTACTGGAATATCGAAGAACCCCTGGATTTGGTCAGCGTGCAGGTCAACCGTGAGCACACGGTCGATACCTACCACGGTCAGCATGTCAGCAACGACTTTCGCGCTGATAGCTACACGTGCGGAGCGCGGACGGCGATCCTGACGGGCATAACCAAAGTAAGGGATTACAGCTGTGATTCGAGTCGCTGAGGAGCGGCGGAAGGCATCAGCCATCACGACGAGTTCCATCAGGTTATCGTTGGTCGGAGCGCAGGTCGGCTGAATAATGAAGACGTCTTTACCGCGGACATTTTCATTGATCTCGGCTGTAATTTCGCCGTCGGAGAATTTACCGACAGAGATGTCACCGAGAGGGATATGCAGCTGACGTACGACACGTCGAGCCAGATCGGGGTTGGCATTCCCCGTAAAGACCATCATCTTGGACACGCGCAGTACCTAGAGGCTGAGGGTAACCTGGATGAGTATTAGAAAATGGCAGGGGCGGCTGGATTCGAACCAACGCATGGCAGGATCAAAACCTGCTGCCTTACCGCTTGGCGACGCCCCTGTATCTGTTGCAACGAGTGCCTAACACTCGGTTCCTTTTAGAGCAGACTTTGCAGCTTGCGATGCAACATCGAAACGTTGCTTCCTTTTGCTACAAACCCTGTAAGGGTCTCTGTAAGAAGGGCCGAGACTTTATCAGCTTCAGCTTTGCTTGGGAAGCCCCCAAACACACAACTTCCAGTTCCGGTTAATTTTGCTTCGGTAAATTTACCTAACAAATTCAAAGCGTTACGTACCTCTGGATAACGCCTTGCTACAACCGGTAAGCAGTCATTTCGACTGTTTCCCTTGGGAACGGGGCGCACTTTAATGGGAGAAGAGTTACGTGTCAACAACGGATCTGAAAAAATTTCTGCTGTACTTACAGATACTTGCGGCACCAGCACGACATACCAAGGTTCTTCGGGCTCTACAGGGGTGAGTTTTTCCCCGACGCCTTCAGCAAATGCGGCGTGCCCCCGCACGAAAACCGGGACGTCGGCGCCCAGCGTGAGGCCCAGCGCAGCAAGGCGGTCGTGGTTCCAGCCCAGTTGCCATAAATGATTGAGGCCCAACAAAGTGGTCGCGGCATTGGAGCTGCCGCCACCGATACCTCCGCCCATGGGCAGAATTTTGTCGATCCAGATATCGATGCCGAGTCTGCAGCCAGATTGTTCCTGAAGTTTTTTTGCCGCCCGCACAATCAGATTGCTGTCGTGGGGCACGCCGTCGAATTCGGTGTGCAACTGGACCACGCCATCGTCGCGCACGGCAAAGGTGAGTTCATCACCGTAGTCGAGAAACTGAAACAGCGTCTGCAGCTCGTGGTAGCCATCTTCACGGCGACCGAGGATGTGCAGCATCAGGTTGAGCTTGGCCGGGGAGGGCAGGGTCAATTTTTGTGCGGACACGTTATTGCCCCAGTTTGCGCGGTTGCCAGTCCTTGATCACCAGCGTGACATCAAGGTCGGTGCCATGCAGCTTGATACGTTCGGGAAGCCAATAACCGCTTTGCTCCACGTAGCTCAAATATTCGACCTGCCAGCCATCCTGCTCCAGGGTGGCGAGGCGGCGGTCGCCATTGAGGCTCAGACGGCTCTTGCTGTCCGGCGCCGGCAGACCGCGCACCCACCAGACCAGATGCGAGACGGGCAACTTCCAGCCAATTTGCTGCTCCAGCAATTCTTCCGGGGAGGTTGCCTCGTAGCGGCCCTGGTTGGCCACTTCCAGGCTCACTTGCCCTGGCCGGCCAGTCAGGCGGGCCGCGCCACGGCCCAGGGGGCCCGAGAGGCGAATGTCGTAATAGTCCTGGCGCTGCAGCCAGAACAGCGTGCCGCTGCCAGAGTCTTTCGGCGCACGTACTCCGACCTTGCCCTCGATCTGCCAGCCATCGATGCTGCTGAGCTGATCCTTGTGTTGTTTCCATTGGGCCGGGTTGCCCTGGCCTTCAACGGATTCACGGCTGCCGATGCCCGCGCAACCGGCGAGCAGGGCGATGAAGCTGAAAACGATAACGTGGCGCAAGAACATAAATTTAAAGGGTCTCGGATCCGGTCAGGCGCTTGATGGTGCTGCGCAGGATAGGGCTGTCGGGTTGTTCCTTGAGGAATTTTTCCCAGATTTGTCGGGCTTCGCGCTGCTTGCCATTGGCCCAGAGCACTTCGCCCAAGTGTGCGGCAACTTCCTGGTCCGGAAAACGCTCCAGTGCCTGGCGCAGCAAGCGTTCGGCCTCGTCGAGGTTGCCCAGGCGGTAATTCACCCAGCCCAGGCTGTCGAGTACGGCCGGGTCTTCCGGGTTGAGCGCATGAGCCTGTTCGATCAGCACCTTGGCTTCGGCGTAGCGCGTGGTGCGGTCGGACAAGGTGTAGCCCAGGGCGTTAAGGGCCATGGCGTTGTCCGGGTCACGCTTGATGATCAGGCGCAGGTCTTTTTCCAGCTGTGCCAGGTCATTGCGTTTTTCCGCCTGCATGGCGCGGGTGTACAGCAGGTTCAAGTCGTCGGGGTATTGCAGCAACGCTTGTTGCAATAGTTTCCAGGCGCGTTCGCCCTGTTTGTTGGCCGATAAGGTCTCGGCCTGGATCAGGTACAGCTGGATGGCGTAGTCCGGTTCGGCATCGCGGGCCGCGGCCAGGCGTTTTTCCGCTTCGTCGGTGCGGCCGTTGCTCATCAGGATATCGGCCTGGCGCAACTGCGCTGGCAGATAATCATTGCCGGGGCCGACCTGGGCGTATTCAAGCAGGGCCGCTTGAGGGTCGTTGCGCTCTTCAGCGATGCGGCCCAGGTTCAGGTGCGCCGAGTCCACGTGGCTGTCACGTTCGATCAGCTCTTGCAGGTAGCCCTTGGCCTCGTCCCAGGCTTTGGCTTCCAGGCACACCAATGCCAGGGAATAACGCAGTTCGTCGTCGTCCGGGTATTGCTGGACCAGGTTGGCGAACTGCACTTTGGCGTCTTCCATACGGTCCTGCTCAACCAGCATACGTGCATAGGTCAGGAGCAGGCGCTTGTCGCCGGGGTATTTCTTGATGCTTTTTTCCAGCAGCGGAATCGCTTCCTTGCCGCGGTTAAGGCTTTGCAGCAGGCGTGCACGCAACAGGATGGGCGCGATTTCACCTTCTTCCGGCGGGTTCTGCTCCAGCAGCTTGAGCGCGGCGTCGGCTTCATCGTCCTGTTGCAGCAGCAGGGCCTTGCCGAAAATCAACTGGCTGTTCTTCGGGTGCTTTTGCAGCAGGCGATCGAAACTCTTCATCAGGCCGTTGCGCGTGTCCTGGTCGGTGTCGGCGGCCGACAGCGCAAGAAAGTCAAAATGTGTGTCGCCTTTGCCCTGCAGGACCTTCTCCATATAAACCATGGAGTCGTCATAGCGCCCGGCACGCGCCAGTTGCACGGCTGCGGCGCGCTGGGCTTCCAGATCATCCGGGGCATTTTTGGCCCAGATCAGCGAGGTGTCCAGCGCTGCCTGGTCGGCGCCCAGGTATTCGGCGATGCGAAACGCTCGCTCGGAAATCCCCGGGTCCTGGGTGTTGATGGCCTGGGTCACGTAATTATCCAGCGCAATATCAAAGCGATTGCGTTGGCCGGCCAGCTCAGCTGTCAGCAGGCTGTAGATCGTTTCTTCACTGAACGAGGAATAAACCTTGGGTTTTTCAGGGGCGGGAGTGCTGTCTTCCACCGGCGACGTAGCGTCCGGCGACACGGGTGCCATGGCCTGGCAGCCGCAGAGGAAGACAAAAGCGAGGAGCAACGCGGAAGATCTATTCATATAGGAAGAGGACGACTAACCTGCGGTCGGATCATCATGACACAAGCCTTCGGCCAAACATAACCGGGGCACTCGGAATACGACTATTGCTGCCTTTTGCCTTTCCTTTGTAGGAGCGAGCTTGCTGACGAAAAACCTGAGAGCGCCGCTGGGCGCCCGGCTTGCCGCGTTATCGTTGACGATTTTCGCGAGCAAGCTCGCTCCTGCAAAAGTGCATTGATAGGCATAAGGTATAGGGACAATAGACGACGGTGGTTGTTCTGAATCTTTCGAAGTAGGACAATTGTCGGCTTCCCGACATCATCAGCGATATTGAATGGCCTTCCTCGCACTCGGTATTAACCACAAGACTGCCTCCGTAGACGTGCGCGAGCGCGTGGCGTTTACGCCAGAGCAGTTGGTTGAGGCCTTGCAGCAGCTCTGCCGACTTACCGACAGCCGCGAAGCTGCGATCCTTTCGACCTGCAATCGCAGCGAGCTCTATATAGAGCAGGAACATCTCTCGGCGGATGTGGTGCTGCGCTGGCTGGCCGATTATCACCATTTGAGCCTCGATGACCTGCGTGCCAGCGCTTATGTGCATGAAGAGGATGCGGCAGTTCGTCACATGATGCGCGTGGCGGCCGGTCTCGACTCGCTGGTGTTGGGTGAACCGCAGATTCTCGGCCAGATGAAGTCTGCCTACGCCGTGGCGCGTGAGGCCGGCACCGTCGGCCCATTGCTGGGCCGCCTGTTCCAGGCCACCTTTAATTCCGCCAAGCAAGTGCGTACCGATACGGCCATCGGCGAAAACCCGGTGTCCGTGGCCTTTGCCGCAGTGAGCCTGGCCAAGCAGATTTTCAGCGACTTGCAGCGCAGCCAGGCCCTGCTGATCGGCGCTGGTGAAACCATCACCCTGGTGGCCCGTCACCTGCACGATCTTGGCGTGAAGCGCATCGTGGTCGCCAACCGCACCCTGGAGCGCGCCAGCATTCTGGCCGAGCAGTTCGGTGCCCATGCGGTGCTGCTGTCGGACATTCCCGCTGAACTGGTGCGCAGTGATATCGTCATCAGTTCCACCGCCAGCCAATTGCCGATTCTGGGCAAGGGCGCGGTCGAGAGCGCGTTGAAGCTGCGCAAGCACAAGCCGATCTTCATGGTAGATATCGCCGTTCCACGGGATATCGAGCCCGAAGTCGGCGAGTTGGACGACGTTTACCTTTATAGCGTCGACGATCTGCATGAAGTGGTCGCTGAAAACCTCAAGAGTCGTCAGGGTGCCGCCCAGGCCGCCGAGGAAATGGTCAGCACCGGCGCCGAAGATTTCATGGTGCGCCTGCGTGAGCTGGCGGCAGTGGATGTGCTCAAGGCGTATCGTCAGCAGGGTGAACGCCTGCGTGATGAAGAGTTGCTCAAGGCCCAGCGCATGCTGGCCAACGGCAGCGGCGCCGAGGAAGTGCTGATGCAATTGGCCCGTGGCCTGACCAACAAACTGCTCCACGCTCCTAGCGTCCAGTTGAAAAAGCTTACCGCCGAAGGCCGCCTCGATGCGCTGGCCATGGCCCAGGAACTCTTTGCCCTCGGTGAGGGCGCGTCAGACAGCTCTTCGGATAAAAAACCGCAATGAAAGCGTCACTGCTCAATAAACTGGACGTGCTCCAGGACCGTTTCGAAGAACTGACCGCCTTGCTCGGCGATGGCGAGGTCATTTCCGATCAAACCAAATTCCGTGCTTATTCCAAGGAATACGCCGAAGTTGAGCCCATTGTGGCCACTTATAAACACCTGCTGAAAGTCCAGGCCGACTTCGAAGGCGCCCAGGCCCTGCTCAAGGACAGCGACCCGGACATGCGCGAAATGGCCGTGGAAGAAGTCCGCGAAGCCAAGGAAAAACTCGCTGAGCTTGAGGGTGACCTGCAACGCATGTTGCTGCCCAAGGACCCTAACGACGGACGCAACGTTTTCCTCGAAATCCGCGCTGGTACCGGTGGCGACGAGGCGGCGATTTTTTCCGGTGACCTGTTCCGCATGTATTCGCGCTATGCCGAGCGTCGCGGCTGGCGCGTGGAGATCCTCTCCGAGAACGAGGGCGAGCACGGCGGTTATAAAGAAGTCATCGCCCGGGTTGAAGGTGACAATGTCTACGGCAAGCTGAAGTTCGAATCCGGTGCGCACCGCGTACAGCGGGTGCCTGCGACGGAATCCCAGGGCCGCATCCACACCTCGGCGTGCACCGTCGCCGTGTTGCCTGAGCCGGACGAACAGGAAGCCATCGAGATCAACCCGGCGGATTTGCGCGTGGACACTTACCGCTCATCCGGCGCGGGTGGCCAGCACGTTAACAAGACCGACTCGGCGATCCGTATCACACACTTGCCGTCGGGCATTGTGGTGGAGTGCCAGGAAGAACGTTCCCAGCACAAGAACCGTGCGCGGGCCATGTCCTGGTTGTCGGCCAAGTTGAACGACCAGCAGACCAGCGCCGCGGCCAATGCAATTGCCAGCGAACGCAAGCTGCTGGTGGGCTCCGGCGACCGCTCCGAGCGTATCCGTACCTACAACTTTGCCCAGGGCCGGGTCACGGACCATCGGGTCAACCTCACCCTGTATTCCCTCGACGAAATTCTCGCCGGGGGCGTGGATGCGGTGATCGAGCCTTTGCTCGCCGAATACCAGGCCGACCAACTGGCAGCGATAGGTGACTAAATGACCATCATCGCCAGCCTGCTGCGCGCCGCTGACCTGCCCGACTCGCCGACGGCGCGCCTGGACGTGGAGTTGCTGCTGGCCGCTGCCCTGGGCAAATCGCGCAGCTACCTGCATACCTGGCCGGAAAAGATCGTCAGCAGCGAAGACGCGCTGACCTTTTCCGGCTACCTGCAGCGCCGCCGCAGCGGCGAGCCGGTGGCCTATATCCTCGGCCAGCAAGGCTTCTGGAAACTCGACCTGGAAGTAGCACCGCACACTTTGATCCCCCGCCCGGAAACTGAGTTGCTGGTGGAAGCTGCCCTGGAATTGCTGCCCGCCACGCCCGCCCAGGTCCTGGACCTGGGCACCGGTAGCGGCGCCATCGCCTTGGCCTTGGCCAGCGAACGTCCGGCCTGGCAGGTCACGGCGGTCGACCGTGTGCTGGAGGCCGTGGCCCTGGCCGAGCGCAATCGTCAACGCCTGCACCTCACTAACGCCACGGTGCTCAACAGCCACTGGTTCAGCGCCCTGCAAGGCCAGCGCTTCGACCTGATCATCAGCAACCCGCCCTACATTGCCGACAATGACCCGCACCTGGTGGCCGGCGATGTGCGCTTCGAACCGGCCAGTGCGCTGGTGGCGGGGCACGATGGCCTGGACGATTTGCGCCTCATCATTGCAAAGTCTCCTGCTCACCTGAACGACGGCGGCTGGCTGTTGCTCGAACACGGTTACGACCAGGCCCAGGTCGTGCGCGATTTGTTACTCAACCAAGGCTTTGACGGCGTACACAGTCGCATCGACCTCGGCGGTCACGAACGCATCACCTTGGGGCGCCGCCCGTGCTGACCGACCAGGAGCTGTTGCGCTATAGCCGGCAGATTCTGTTGCAGCATGTCGACATTGATGGTCAATTACGCCTGAAACAGAGCCGCGCGTTGATCGTCGGCCTGGGTGGCCTGGGCGCTCCGGTGGCGCTTTACCTGGCCGCTGCTGGGGTGGGCGAATTGCACCTGGCGGATTTCGATACGGTCGATTTGACCAACCTGCAACGCCAGATCATCCATGACACTAACAGCGTGGGGCAGACCAAGGTCGATTCGGCCATGGGGCGCCTGAGAGCGATCAACCCTGAAGTCGCCCTGGTCGCCCATCGTGCTGCGCTGGATGCCGACTCGCTGGCTGCTGCGGTCAACGCAGTGGATCTGGTGCTCGATTGCAGCGATAACTTCTCTACCCGCGAGGCGGTCAACGTAGCCTGCGTTGCCGCCGGCAAACCGTTGGTCAGTGGCGCGGCCATTCGCCTTGAGGGGCAATTGTCGGTATTCGACCCCCGCCGCGCTGACAGTCCCTGCTACCACTGTTTGTATGGGCACGGCAGCGACACTGAACTGACCTGCAGCGAAGCCGGCGTTGTCGGGCCGTTGGTCGGTGTGGTTGGCAGCCTGCAAGCGCTGGAAGCCTTGAAGCTGCTGGCCGGTTTTGGTGAGTCGTTGGTAGGGCGCCTGTTGTTGATCGATGCGCTGACCACGCGTTTTCGCGAGTTGCGCGTCAAGCGTGACCCAGGCTGCAGCGTCTGCGGGGCAAAGCATGGTTAAGGGCGCGCCTGTTGGTGTGTTCGATTCCGGTATCGGCGGCCTGACGGTGCTGGAAGAAATCCAGCAGTTGTTGCCCCACGAGTCACTGCTGTACGTGGCGGACTGCGGGCACATTCCCTATGGTGAGAAAACGCCGGCGTTCATTCTTGAACGTTCTCGCTCGGTCGCTGAGTTTTTCCGCGAGCGGGGCGCCAAGGCCTTTGTGATTGCCTGCAACACGGCGACGGTCGCCGCGGTGGCCGATTTGCGCCAGGACTACCCCGACTGGCCGCTGGTAGGCATGGAGCCTGCGGTCAAACCTGCTGCCGCGGCCACGCGCAGTGGTGTGGTGGGTGTGCTCGCCACTACGGGCACACTGCAAAGCGCCAAGTTCGCCGCCTTGCTCGACCGTTTTGCCACCGATGTGCGGGTGATTACGCAGCCGTGCCCGGGCCTAGTGGAGCTGATTGAAGCCGGCGACCTCAACAGCCCCGCCTTGCACTCCCTGCTGCAAGGCTATATTGAGCCGCTGCTTAGCGCCGGTTGCGACACCATCATCCTGGGTTGCACTCATTATCCCTTCCTCAAGCCACTCCTGGCGCAGATGCTGCCCCCCAGCATCATCCTCATTGATACCGGCGCCGCCGTGGCGCGCCAGCTCAAGCGCTTGCTGGGTGAGCGCGACCTGCTGGCCATTGGCGAACCTGAACCTGCACAGTTCTGGACCAGCGGCGATCTGTGTCACCTAAGAAACATCCTACCGACACTTTGGAAACATCCTGGAGTTGTGCGAAGCTTTGGCTCGTGAAAATTTCGTGAAATCAGCCTGAAAAAAGCTGAACTTCTGGCTATGCGTCGGCTTCTATAGCCCGTTAGCCTGTACACAACCCAATTATCTCGTTTGCAAAGGATGTTTCACATGAAGCGCTTGTTCTGTTTGGCTGCGATTGCGGCCGCTATGTTGGGACACTCTGTTTCAGCCCAGGCCGCCGGCCTGGAGTTCGGCTTGGGGAGCACCAGCGATTCGACGCTGACCTACCGCCTGGGCCTGACCTCCGATTGGGACAAGAGCTGGATGCAGAGCAATGTCGGCCGACTGACCGGCTACTGGAGCGGCGCCTATACCTATTGGGAAGGGGATGATCGTGCGGGCGCCAGCAGCCTGTCGTTCTCGCCGGTGTTTGTGTATGAGTTTGCCGGCGAGTCGGTCAAACCCTACATCGAAGCCGGTATCGGCGTGGCGTTGTTCTCTCGCACTCGGCTGGAAGACAACAACATCGGCCAGTCCTTCCAGTTCGAAGACCGCCTGGGTTTCGGCCTGCGGTTCAACGGCGGGCATGAAGTGGGCATTCGTGCCACGCATTATTCCAACGCCGGCATCAGCAGCAATAACGATGGTGTAGAGAGTTACTCGCTGCACTACACCATGCCGCTGTAATGCACTGTAGGAGCGAGCTTGCTCGCGAAGAACCTCAACGATAACGCAGCGAATCAGGTTTAACGCGGCGTTCTCAGGTTTTTCGCGAGCAAGCTCGCTCCTACAGAATCAGCGGTAGGCCGTGGTAATGCCTTCACGCTCTTCAAGGCATTCCGGCGCCCCCATCTCGAACTCCCGGCAAATCAACGGCCGAAGCTCATAGATCGTGCACATCATCGTGTCGCGGTCCAGCGCTGCGCACCAGCCGTCGTCCAGGCGCATCATCACCTCACCCCCCCAATCGTCGGTATCGATAAAGCGTTGTGGCACGCCGGTGTCGGTGATCAGCATGACTTCCAGCTGGCAGCAACAAGCCGCGCACGTCGAGCACGTGACGGGTTCGGTGATTTGAATGTGAGGGATGTTGGTCATAGGCGCGCAGTGTAAGGCAAGTGCGTCAGATGCGTATGAATGCTCGGACGGGCGTCAGTGTTCCAGCCTCTGCGCAACCCCGTGTAACAGCGGAAAGAGCATGGCCCATAACAGCGCCAGGCCGATCAGTGTTGGGGCGGTGCCGTACGCAAAACTCACGCCTGCCAATTGACTGCCGGCGTAATAAGACAACGGCCCGCCCACCGCGCCTAGCAGGCTGGCGAGCCACCAGGGCCGTGCGCTCCAGGCCAGGCAATGGCGCAAGGTGGTGGCCAGCAAGGCCCATAACAGTATCAGCCACAGCGGAATCAGTGGCCCCGGCGTATTGAACTCAAACACGCCGAGCCCACGCAGTGCCGTATCGACCAGTGTTCCCAGCACCGTCACGGCCAGAATCACTTGCCCCTCTCTTGCCCAAGAGCTTATCCACAGCAAGTGTGCGCCCAGTACCGCGATGCCGATCAGCAGCCAACGGCTATCGCCGCCGAGCACGCAGGCAAACCAGCCGCACTGAAACAGCACGGTGTTGGCCAGGGATTTAAGCACTGAAACGCCCAAGCAGCGGCGGATTGATGGCCGCCGGTTTGGCCAGCAGCAACTGCGCGGTGCCGATGGTGCGCTCCATAAAGCCACCTTCGCAGTAGCACAGGTAAAACTCCCACAGGCGCAGGAAGTATTCGTCATAACCGAGTTCGGCAAGACGGCCATGGGCGCGGCGAAAGTTTTCATGCCACAGGCGCAGGGTGCGGGCGTAGTGCAGGCCGAAGTCTTCCATGTGCAGCAGGTTCATGTCGGTGTCACGGCTGACGATCTGCAGCATGTTTTGTACACAGGGCAGCGCGCCACCAGGGAAGATGTAGCGCTGGATAAAGTCGACGCTGCGTTTGGCCTGCTCAAAGCGTTGTTCACGAATAGTGATGGCTTGCAGCAGCATCAGGCCGTCGGGCTTGAGCAGCTGGGCACATTGTTTGAAATAGGTGGGCAGGAAACGATGGCCCACCGCTTCAATCATTTCGATCGACACCAGCTTGTCGTACTCACCGGTGAGGTCGCGGTAATCGCTCAGCAGCACGGTCACACGATCTTGCAGGCCCGCCGCCTGGATACGCTGCGCGGTGTAGGCGAACTGTTCCTTGGACAGGGTCGTGGTGGTGACCCGGCAGCCGTAATGCTGCGCCGCATACAACGCCATGCTGCCCCAGCCGGTACCGATTTCCAGCAGATGGTCGCTGGGCTTGAGCGCCAGTTTCTGGCAGATGCGCGCTAATTTGTTCAGTTGTGCCTGTTCCAGGGTGTCATCGGGGGTCAGGAATTGCGCGGCCGAGTACATCATGGTGGGGTCGAGAAATTCTTCGAACAGGTCGTTGCCCAAGTCGTAATGGGCGGCGATGTTTTTTTGCGAGCCTTTGCGTGTGTTGCGGTTGAGCCAGTGCAGGCCCTGAGTGAACGGCCGCGCCAGGCGTGCCAGGCCACCTTCCATGGCGTCGAGCACCTCCAGGTTGCTGACCATCACCCGCACGACGGCGGTGAGGTCGGGGCTGGTCCAGTAACCATGGATAAACGCTTCGCCGGCGCCGATCGAGCCATTGGCCGCCACCAGCCCCCATACTGCCGCGTCGAGAATCTGGATCTCGCCCAGTAGGTGCGCTTCCCGTGCGCCGAAGACTTGCCGCTCGCCATCCTCGATGATGACCAACTGGCCATGGCGCAATTGGCTGAGCTGGCGCAACACGCCTTTGCGCAATAGCGCAGCGGTCATGCCGTTGACGTTCAGGCGGTTAGCCTTGACCGATAAGCTAGGGGATTTCATGGTGGCGATCCTTGGTATACCCGACTGCGGTGCGAGAGGCGCCATCGGCGGCCTGGTGGGAAAAAATCGGAGTGCGTTTGAGCAGCAGGCGCAAGGCTTGCCAGTAGATCGCAAGGCCGGTCTTGGCGGTCATCCAGGGAAAGCGCCGCAAATAGCGATGCAGGCTGGCGCGGCTCAGTGCCTGTTTTTCCAGGCTCAAGGTGGCGTCGAAGACTTTTTGCGTGCCCTGCCAATCGGCCATATGCACGCCGAGCCTGGCGGCGGGCTGGCTGAAACTCATGCGGTATTCCAGCTCGCGAGGCAAAAACGGCGACACATGGAAGGCCTTGGCCACGGCGAAATGCTGGTGCTCATCGGCGCCCAGTGCCTGGGCGGGCAGCACGTAGTGATAGCGCTCGCGCCATGGGGTGTTGGTCACTTCACACAGGATCGCGGCCAGTTGCCCGTCAGCCTCGAAGCAGTAGAAGAAACTCACCGGGTTAAAAGCCAGGCCCCAACTGCGGGCCTGGGTCAGCAGGCAGATAGCGCCCTGGGGTGTTTGCCCCAGGGCCTTGCCGACTTCCTGGCGCACGGCATCGCTCAGGCTCATGCCGTGGCGCGTGAATTCACGCAGGTAATCCTGCTGGCGGAAACCGAAAGGCGCCAGGCGACCCGTGCCGGCCAGCGGCGAGAGCCCCAGTACTTCATCCTCTTCACTGAGGTCCAGGTACAACAGGCCGATGCGGTAGCGAAAGGCGTGGGCTTTGGGCGTAAACCGGCGATGGGCGATCCAGCCGCTGTACAAGGCGCTGTTCACAGGGTTTCCCCAAACGCCTGGGCCACGCGCAGAGCGCTGACCACGCCGTCTTCGTGAAAGCCGTTGGCCCAGTAGGCCCCGCAGTAAAAGGTATTGCGCACGCCGTTCAATTCTTCCCAGCGTGCCTGTGCGGCGACTGCGGCCAGGCTGTATTGCGGATGGGCGTAGGTGTAGCGCGCCAGGATCTTCAGCGGGTTGATCATCGGCGTCTGATTGAGGCTGACGCAAAAGGTAATGGCGCTGTCGATGCCTTGCAGGATGTTCATGTCATAGGTGACGGCGGCCTGTTGTTGCACGTTGCCCGTCAGCCGATAGTTCCAGCTGGCCCAGGCCAGTTTGCGGTCGGGCAGCAGGCGTGTGTCGGTGTGCAGCACCACGTCGTTTTCGGCGTAGGGCAGGGCGCCGAGGATCTGCTGTTCGGCCTGGCTGGGGTCATCGAGCAAGGCCAGGGCCTGATCGCTGTGGCAGGCGAATACCACGCGGTCGAAGGTTTCGCTGCCGGCCGGGCTGTGGATAACTACACCTTCGTCGCTGCGTTGCACCTTATGCACAGGGCAGTTGAGCCGTATCTGTTCGCGAAAGCTGCGGGTCAGCGGCTCGATATAACAGCTGGAGCCGCCCTCGATCACACACCATTGCGGGCGGTTGCTCACCGAGAGCAAGCCGTGGTTCTTGAAGAAGCGCACAAAAAACTGCAGCGGAAACTTGAGCATATCGGCCAGGGACATCGACCAGATGGCAGCGCCCATCGGCACGATGTAATGCCGGATAAACCTGGGGCCATAGCCGCCAGCGGTGAGGTAATCGCCCAGGGTCATGTCGGCGCTGATGCGCTGCTCTTGCAAGTCCAGGGGCGCCTGGCGATTGAAGCGCAGGATATCGCGCAACATGCCCCAGAACCCCGGCGACAGAATATTGCGGCGCTGGGCAAACAGGCTGTTGAGGTTGTTGCCGTTGTACTCGAAGCCTGTGCTTTGGTCGCACACCGAAAAACTCATCTCGGTGGGTTTGAACCTGACCCCGATCTGCTCCAGCAGACGGATGAAGTTCGGGTAGGTCCAGTCGTTGAACACAATGAAGCCCGTGTCCACCGCATAGTTTTTGCCGTCGACCGTCACGTTGGCCGTGTGTGTATGCCCGCCAATGCAGTCATTGGCCTCGAACAGCGTAATGTCGTGGCGACGGCTGAGCAGGTAGGCGCTGGTCAGCCCGGCGATGCCGCTGCCGATAATGGCGATCTTCACAGGTCGTCCTTCTTCGGTGGCGGGCTGCGCAGCATGCGTTTGCCGATGATCAGTTGCGCGCGGTTGGGCAGCTTCGACAGCGGCCACAAGGTGGCAATGAACAGTGCCGGAAAGGCGATTTCCAGCGGGCGTTTTTCCAGCTTGGCGAAAATGTGTTTCGCGGCTTTGTCGGCCGGCCAGCTCAGGGGCATCGGGAAATCATTGCGCTCGGTCAGCGGCGTGTCGACGAAGCCTGGGCTGATCACCGTGACATCGATGTTTTCCGGCGATAGGCCGATACGCAGGGATTCGAACAAGTAACGCAGGCCGGCCTTGGACGCGCCGTAGGCTTCGGCGCGGGGCATGGGCAGGTAGGTCACGGCACTGGCCACGCCCACCAGGTGCGGGGTGCGCCCTGCGCGCAACAGTGGCAGCGCGGCCTCGATGCAATAACTGCTGGCCAGCAGATTGGTACGCACCACGTGCTCGATGATCGAGGCGTCAAATTGCCGGGCGTCGACGTATTCACAAGTGCCGGCGTTGAGGATCACCGTGTCCAGCGAACCCCAGACCTCGCTGATACGCTCGCCGATCTCGCGCACGGTCTGGCTGTTGGTCAGGTCGCCGGCCACCACCAGAACCTGGCCTGGATATCGAAGGGCGAGGGCATCCAGCGGGCCTTGGGTGCGGGAACTCAGGGCCACTTGGGCGCCGCTCTCGAGCAACTCCACGGCCAGCGCCGCACCGATACCACTGCTGGCGCCGGTCAGCCAATAACGACGGGGCGGTGTAAGGCTCATCCCATTCTCCTTTTCAGCCAACGAATAACGCGACCCAGTAGGGGGACATGTTCATAGAGCAGGGCGCCGGCATCGAAATAGTCGCGATGGCGGTAAACCTTGTCGTGCCACAACAAATGGGAACAGCCTGGCACCTCGATCACCTGCCCACCGGCCAGGCGTGGGTGACGAAAACGCATAGTCCAGCGCAGGTAGCCCTCGCCTTCGGCCACGGTATCGAAGCCGTGGAAGTCAAAATGCAGCTCGCTGACGTTGCTGTACAAGTCGGCAAAGTAACGCCGCAACGCTGGCAGGCCCTGGACTTCATGCAGGGGGTCGGCAAAGGCGGTGTCCTCGCTGTACAGGCGGCCGAGCAGGTGCAGGTTGTGCTTGTCCAGCGTGGCGAAGGTGTGGGCAAACTGGTGCAGGAAGTCACTCATGTTCGGCCATCTCCTGACGCGAAGGCAGCCGGCGAAATGCGGCCAAGGCGCGCTCGCGAGACTGTTTCAAATCGACGATGGCACGCGGGTAATCCGCCACGCCGAACAGGCCCCCAGCCGCTTCGGGGTTGTGCACTTGTTTTTTATTCAGCGCGGCCAGTTCCGGGAGCCAGCGTTTGATGAACACGCCGTCACCGTCGAATTTTTCCGATTGGCTCAGCGGGCTGAATATCCGGAAATACGGCGCCGAGTCGGTGCCCGTGGACGAACTCCATTGCCAGCCGCCGTTGTTGGCCGCCAGATCACCGTCGATCAGGTGGCGCATAAAGAAGCGCTCGCCCTCGCGCCAGTCGATCAGCAGGTTTTTGGTCAGGAACATCGCCACCACCATGCGCAGGCGGTTGTGCATCCAGCCGGTTTCCAGCAGTTGGCGCATGGCCGCGTCGATGATCGGCAAGCCGGTGCGCGCCTGTTGCCAGGCGGCCAGGTCTTCGGGCGCCTTGCGCCAGGCCAGCGCTTCGGTTTCCGGGCGAAACGCGCGGTGGCGGGAAACCCGTGGGTAGCCGACCAGGATGTGCTTGTAGAACTCGCGCCACAGCAGCTCGTTGATCCAGGTGATGGCGCCGATGTCGCCGCTTTCGAACTCGCCCTGGTTGGTTTGCAGCGCGGCGTGCAAGCACTGGCGCGGCGAAACCACTCCGGCGGCCAGGTAGGCAGAAAGCTGACTGGTGCCGGGCTTGGCCGGGAAGTCGCGTTCGTCCTTGTAATAGCTGATCTGCTGATCAGCGAAGGCATCGAGGCGACGGCGCGCCTCGTCTTCGCCAGCGGGCCAGAGGGCACGCAAGGTTTCGCTGGGTGTCGGGAACCCTTCGACTGCCGTTGGCACAGGGTCGCTTTTCACGCCAGGCTCGGCCTGGGCCTTTGGCGTCGGCACCACGCGGGGCAGGGCGCTGTGCAGGCGGCTGTAGCAGACCTTGCGGAACTGGCTGAACACCTGGAAGTAGGTGCCGGTCTTGGTCAGCACACTACCCGGCTGGAAAAACAGTTGGTCCAGGTAGCTGTGGAAGGTCACGCCGTCAGCTTCCAGGGCCTGGGCCACGGCGCGGTCGCGGCGGCTCTCGTGAACGCCATATTCCTCGTTGACGTGTACCGACTCCACCGACAGCTCGCGGCACAGTTGGCTCAGTACCGTCGGCGCCTGGTCCCAGGTCGCGGCGTGGCGGATTAACAGCGGAATGTTGAGGTTGCCCAGTGCCTGGCTCAGGTGCTGCAAGTTGCGCAGCCAGAAATCGACTTTGCACGGCGCGTCATCATGCGCCTGCCATTGCTCGGGCGTGATCAGGTAAACAGCCGCGACGGGGCCGCGCTGGCACGCGGCCGCCAGGGCAGTGTTGTCGTGCAGGCGCAAGTCGGTGCGCAGCCAGATCAGATGCATTTAGACAATTCCACGCTGGATCAATAATTGATGGGCCGCCAACAGGTCCTCGGCCACGAACAACTCAGGGATGTCCTGGGTTAATACGCCCAACTCGGCGTGGTGGATGCACACCGTTGGTCCGGCAATCACCGTTGGGCAATGGATGCCGCCCAGCAGTTTGCTGAGTGCCGACACTTGCAACGCCTTGCTTGAGTACAGCAGCACCGCACGGGGTTGCAGGTGTTCCACCGCCAGGGCCAGTTCGCCGACAGGCAGTGGCCAATCGAATACTTCCACCGGGCAATCGGCACTGCTGGCCAGCCAGGCGCTGAGCCACAGGTGCGGTTCCAGGGGCAGGTCGGAATGATTGACCAGCAACAGGGGCGCGCCGTGGAGTTGACGATTGTTGTGATAGATCCGTGCGCCAAACTTGCTGCGCAGCCAGGACAGGAAGAACACCCGCTCCATCTGCGCGCCGAACTGGCCCTGCCAGCGTTGTTCCAGCTCGTTGAGCAGCGGTAGCATCAATTGCTCGCACAAGGTGCGTGGCGGGTAAAGCGCCATGGCCTGGTTGAAGGCGTCATCGACCCGGCGCTCGGCCAGTTCACTGATGGCACTCACCAAATGCTGGCGCAGGCTCTGCCACTCGTTTTCCATCGGCTCCGGGCTACCTTGGGCGGAGTCGATCAGCCCTTTGACCTGGCTGACCGGCACGCCGCGATTGAGCCAGGTGAGGATGGCCTGGATGCGTTGCACATGTTCGGCGCTGAACAACCGATGCCCTTTGGGCGTGCGCTGGGGCACGATGAGGCCGTAGCGGCGCTCCCACGCGCGCAGCGTCACCGCATTCACGCCGGTCTGGCGCGCCACCTCGCGGATCGGCAGCCAGCCGTTTTCCAGGGCCAGGGCGAGGTCTTCGCCGGGTTCGTCGAGCAGGGCAGGTTTCATGGGTTAGATCGCATTACGCAGGCTGAGGTTTTCCGGGTGCGGTTGCAGGTAGGCCTGCTGCGCGATGTAGCGGTCCGGATGTTGGCGAAAGTGGTGTTTGAGCAGGGTCAGCGGCACCACCAGTGGCACGATGCCGTGGCGGTATTGGCCGATGACGGTCTGCATTTCCTGTTTGTCATCGGCACTGATGGCTTGCTTGAGATAGCCACTGATGTGTTGCAGCACATTGGTATGGGTACCGCGAGTCGCGCATTTTTTCAGGCCCGCCATCAGTTCGCTGAAATAGCCGTCGGCCAAAGCTTGCAGGTCAATGCCCTTGCCCATGCTGCCGAGCAAGTGGCCCAGGCTTTTGTAATGCGCCGGGCTGTGTGCCATCAGCAGGTACTTGTAGCGCGAGTGAAACGTCAGCAAGCGGTGACGGGTAAGGCCGTCGGCCAACAGTTGCTGCCAACTGGCGTACACGAATACGCGGGTGAGGAAGTTTTCCCGCAGCACCGGGTCGTTCAGGCGACCGTCTTCCTCCACCGGCAGGTTGGGGTGTCGAGCACAAAACGCCTGGGCGTAAATGCCGCGCCCGCCACCGTCGACGGGCGTGCCGTTGTCGCGGTACACCTTGACCCGCTCCAGGCCGCAGGACGGTGACTTTTGCATGAAGATGTAGCCGCACAGGTCGGTATGTTCCCGGGCCATTTGCTGGCCGTAATCATCCAGTGGCTGAGTGACATTGAGCGCAGGGTTTACGCTGCCCACGGCCTGCGGGTGGTTGGGGTCCCCGACCAGGCGGATCGCTTGCCGAGGAATGCCCAGGCCGATGGCAACTTCAGGGCACAACGGGACGAAATCGAAATAGTCACTGAGGGTCTGACTGCATAGCAGGGACTGTTTATGACCGCCATTGAAGCGCACGTTCTCACCCAGAAGGCAGGCGCTGATGGCGATCTTCGGTTTCACACGGCTGGACATAAGCAAACCTCTGCAAGAATCCTGTACAAGCTACAAATCTTGTACAACTAAATCTCATCATAGGCTCGATGTTGTACAAGTCAAATATTTTGTACAGGGTTGTGCCGCCGCTTTATTTCCAGCCGATTGTCCAGTCCTCAGCGTTTTTCAGGGTCTGCCAGGGCAGGCGTTCGGCGCGCCGAGTAAGGATGGCCTGCAGTTCGATGTCCAGCACCGTGCCCTCGTCGTCACGGAACAATTCGGTGACCAGGAAGTGTTTTTCCTTGTGGCGGGGATGAGCTGCCGTCCATTTTGACAGCAGCAGTTTGGCGGGGTTGATGCGGTTCATTGCAAGTGCTCGATCAAGCGTCGCGCCGCTTCCTGGCCACTCAACCAGGCACCTTCCACCCGGCCGGAGAGGCACCAGTCACCACAGACGAACAGGCCCAGGTCGGCGTCGGCCAGCACGCCGAATTCATGGCTGCTCGATGGGCGCGCGTAGAGCCAACGGTGCGCCAGGCTGAACGACGGCGCAGGCATGGCGCTGTGCAGCAATTCGGCAAAGGCGCCGTGCAGGTGTTCGATCACCGCTTCCTTGGGCAGGTCCAGGTGGGCCTTGCTCCAGGCGCTGGTGGCGTGCAGCACCCAGGTGTCGAGGGTGGTATCGCGCCCGGGCTTGCTGCGGTTGCGCGCCAGCCAGTCGAGGGGGCTGTCTTGCACGAAGCAGCCCTCCATCGGCGTATCCAGGGGCTTGTCGAACGCCAGGGCGATGGCCCAGGTAGGGTCCATTTTTACCCCGGCGGCGGCGCTCGCCAGCTTGGGCGCGGCGGCCAGCAGGGCGGTGGCTTGGGGCGCCGGCGTGGCAATGATCACGTGACTGAAAGGGCCGTGATTGCCGCCGTCCGCGTCGAGCAGGTTCCAGTGCTGCGTGCCCTGGAAGACTTCGGTGATGCGGCAACCGAACTCCACCGGCAAGTCGTCGAGCAGGGCGCGAGTGATGGCGCTCATGCGCGGCGTGCCCACCCAGCGGATCTGCTCATCGGGGGAGGGCGTCAATTGCCCGGACTTGAAGTTATACAACTGGGGCTTCCACTGCTCGGCCCAGCCGTTGCTTTGCCAGCGCTGCACTTCGTTGACGAAGCGCCGGTCGCGAGCGGTGAAGTATTGCGCGCCCATATCCAGCGCGCCGGCGTCGCTGCGCTTGCTGGACATGCGGCCACCGCTGCCGCGGCTTTTATCGAAGAGATGCACTGCATGCCCAGCGTCTTGTAACGCTCGGGCGGCGGAGAGACCGGCGATGCCGGTACCAATGATCGCGATGGGAACAGTCATGGGAGGCCTCGTTTTACCGTTGGGTACAGACTACGCCGACACCAATAGCTGTACAATATTGTTTTTTGGTATAAGTTTTGGCGTGCCTGATTGTGTGGCGTGACCTATGGTTAAGCTAAGGCTTGAACCCCCGTCACGCTCAATTATCAAATTGATCCCTGCTTATAAAATAGACCAGTGAGCGGCGGCGAACGTTACATGAGGAGAGTCCCATGCATATTTTGCTGACCGGCGGTACCGGCTTGATCGGCCGTCAACTCTGCAAGCACTGGCTCGCGCAAGGCCACCGCCTGACGGTGTGGAGCCGGCAACCGGAAACGGTCGCCCGGGTGTGCGGTGCGCAGGTGCTCGGAGTGGCTCGCCTACAAGAGGTGATTGGCACGGTGGACGCGGTGGTCAACCTGGCAGGCGCGCCTATCGCGGACCGGCCTTGGACCCATAAGCGCAAGGCATTGCTGTGGAACAGTCGCATTCACCTCACCGAAACCTTGCTGGCCTGGATGGAAAGCCTGGAACAAAAACCGGCGGTGCTGATCTCCGGCTCTGCGGTGGGTTGGTACGGCGACGGCGGCGAGCGCGAACTGACCGAAGCCAGCGGCCCGGTGCTGGATGACTTCCCCAGCCAGTTGTGTATCGCCTGGGAGGAAACCGCCCAGCGTGCCGAAGCCTTGGGCATTCGCGTGGTGCTGGTGCGTACGGGGTTGGTGCTGTCTGCCGAGGGCGGCTTTTTGTCGCGCCTGCTGCTGCCGTTCAAACTGGCGCTGGGCGGGCCGATTGGCAATGGACGGCAGTGGATGCCCTGGGTGCATATCAAGGATCAAATCGCCCTGATTGATTTTCTTCTGCACAAGCAAGACGCCAACGGTCCTTATAATGCCTGCGCGCCGCACCCGGTGCGCAACCGCGAATTTGCCAAGACCCTGGGCCAGGTGCTGCACCGCCCGGCGTTCATGCCGATGCCGGCATTTGCGTTGAAGGTTGGCCTGGGTGAGTTGTCCGGCTTGTTGCTGGGCGGGCAAAAGGCTTTGCCTGAACGGCTGCAGGCCGCAGGTTTCACTTTCCAGTTCACTGAGTTGCGTGCGGCTCTGGACGACTTGTCCAGCCGCCTCTAAAGATAGGATGTTGCATGACCGATCACGCGTTGTTACTGGTCAACCTGGGTTCGCCAAAGTCCACTTCAGTGGCCGATGTGCGCAGCTACCTCAATCAGTTCCTGATGGACCCTTATGTGATCGACTTGCCGTGGCCGGTGCGGCGCTTGCTGGTATCGCTGATCCTGATCAAGCGCCCCGAGCAATCGGCCCATGCCTATGCGTCGATCTGGTGGGACGAGGGTTCGCCGTTGGTGGTGCTGAGCCGCCGCCTGCAGCAGCAGATGACCGCGCAGTGGACCCAGGGCCCGGTGGAATTGGCGATGCGTTACGGCGAGCCGTCCCTGGAAACGGTCCTGACACGCCTGGCCGCCCAGGGTATTCAAAAAATCACACTGGCGCCGTTGTACCCGCAGTTTGCCGACAGCACCGTCACCACGGTGATAGAGGAAGCCAAGCGAGTGGTGCGCGACAAGCAACTGAATGTGCAGTTTTCGATCCTGCAACCGTTCTACGATCAGCCTGAGTACCTCGATGCGCTGGCGGCGAGTGTGCGCTCTTATGTGGAGCAGGATTACGATCACTTGCTGCTCAGTTTCCATGGCTTGCCTGAGCGTCATCTGACCAAGCTCGACCCCACGGGCCAGCACTGCTTCAAGGATGCCGACTGCTGCAAGAACGCATCCCCTGAAGTGCTTGCCACCTGTTACCGCGCGCAGTGCTTCAGCGTGGCGCGGGATGTGGCCGAGCGGCTGGGTTTACCGGAGGGCAAATGGTCGGTGGCGTTCCAGTCCCGCCTGGGCCGGGCCAAGTGGATCGAACCCTACACCGAGGCACGCCTTGAGGCATTGGCCCAGCAAGGCGTGAAGAAGCTGCTGGTGATGTGCCCGGCGTTCGTCGCCGACTGTATTGAAACGTTGGAGGAAATTGGCGATCGCGGTCGCGAGCAATTTCGTGAAGCGGGGGGCGAGGAGCTGGTGTTGGTGCCTTGCCTGAATGACGAGCCGCAGTGGGCGGCAGCGCTTAATACCCTGTGCGAACGAGCGCCGGTTGCCTTGTAATCGAGCCCTGCGGTGATCCAATTGTGGGAGCTGGCTTGCCTGCGATGGCGGCCTAACCGCGACGCTTCCCTACTTGCCCCCCCGCGGACCAATTGTGGGAGCGGGCTTGCTCGCGAAGGCGGCATGGCAGTCAACACAGTTGGATTGTGTACATATCCATTCCTGCGGTAACGGCTGCTTAGGGTTCCGCTTTTACAGCGGGTCACTTTGGAAAAGAGCCGGAATGCCGGCCCAGCCCAAAGTAACCAAAGGGCTCTTGCCCCACCACTCGGCACCTCGCCTAGGCTCGGTGTGCCCGAACGCAGGCTTGAATCCGTGGGTCGCCGCCACGCGCCATCCATGGCGCGGGGCGGCTAACCCGGCGTCCTGCCGGGTTACCCACGAATTCAAGCCTGCGTTCG
>NZ_JBQEQE010000002.1:194368-249126 GCF_052046095.1 Pseudomonas sp. 22072 | reverse complement strand
CGGCCAGCGTGGTTTAACGGGGCGCCTGAGATCAAGATCACAAGCAGATCAAGATCAAGAGCGGCTCGCTTCGCATCGTGATTACCTATGGTCATCGCAGGCAAGCCACACATTTTGACTGTATCTACAGATTAAGGGTCAGGCTAACCGTGAAGTTGCGCGGCTCACCCGGGTTGACCCAATAGTTGCTGTAGGACCGCTCGTAGTACCTTTCATTGAACAGGTTGTTGAGGTTCAGCCCCACCGTCACGTTCTGCGTGGCCTTGTAATGGGCCAGCAAATCCACGGTGTGGTAGGCGGGCAGTTCGAAACCCGTGCCGGCTTCGCCTGAGCGGTCACCTACATAGGTGAACGCTGCGCCCAGGTCTGAGCCACGCAACGCGCCTTCCTGGAACTCATACACGCCCAACACACTGCCACTGCGCTTGGCCACGCCCAGAATGCGGCTGCCCGTAGGAATGGTTTTGTCGCCCTTGGTCACTTCAGCGTCGATGTAGGCCAAGGCGCCGATCACGCGGACTGCGTCGGTCACTTGCCCGGTTACTTGCAGGTCGAACCCCTGGCTGCGGGCCTTGCCCATGGCGCGGTTGAGGTTGGTCGCCGGGTCCAGGGTCAGCACGTTTTCCTTTTCGATATGAAAGGCCGCCAGGGTAGCGCTGAGGCGGTCGTCAAACAGCTCGCTCTTGACCCCCACCTCATAACCCACGCCTTCTTCGGGCTTGAAGGACTTGCCAGCGGCATCCAGGCCGCTATTGGGCTTGAACGACGTGGAGGCGTTGGCAAACACGCCGATTTCTGGCGTGAGCTGGTAGAGCAGGCCGGCGCGCTGAGTGAAGGCGTCGTGGGTTTGGCGGCCCTTGGCGTGGTTGCGGGTGAAGTCGTCGGTGCTTTGTTCGAAGTGTTCGAAGCGCGCACCGATCATACCGCGCAGGCGGTCGGTGAAGATGATCTGGTCTTGCAGGTTGAGTGCGTGGCTTTTGGTCTGTTCGAAGAAGTCGGTACCGGAGCGTTTGCCGTTGGGTTTGGGCTGGCCGTACACCGGCTTGTAGATGTCGATGGGATAGTCGCCAGCGATCGCCGTCACACGCTCTTTCTTACGGTAATCCTCGTACTCGGTACCGATCAACAGTTCATGTTGCCAACTGCCCATATCGAACACCCCACGCAGTTCCAGCTGGGTGATGCTGTCATGCCAACCGGTGGAGCGTTCACGGTAGCGGCGATTGACGCTGTGGCCGTCTGCGTTCAACGCTCGGCTTTCCGAAGCATCGCCCCACAGGCTGCCTTGCTTGTAATGGCTGGCCAGGCGCAGTTTCCAGGCGTCGTTGAGGTGGTGTTCCAACGCCGCCTGAATGCGGTTGTTGTGGTTGCGGATATTGCCGTCGTTGGGCTCGCCGAGGAAGGTGGAATGGGACATGCCGGTATTGGCGACGATGCCTCGGTCGAAGGTGGAGCTGTGGCGCACGAACTCACTTTCCACCAGCAGGGTGGTGTCCGGGTCCAGTTGCCAACTGAAGGAGGGCGCGACAAACACACGCTTGGCGTCCACGTGATCGCGAAAGCTGTGGTTGTCTTCAACGGCCAGGTTCAATCGCGTCAGCACGCGCCCCTCGCTGTCCAGCGGCGTATTCACATCCAGCGCCGTGCGGTAGCGGTCCCAACTGCCTGCGCTGTTCTGCAGCGTGGTGAAGGCCTCGGGCTGTGGTTTCTTGGTGACGATATTCACCGTGCCGCCGGGATCGCCACGCCCATAAAGGCTGGCGGCGGGGCCCTTGAGCACTTCAATGCGCTCGATATTCGCCGCGTCCGGGGTACTGGGGTAACCACGGTTGGCGCTGAAGCCATCCTGGTAGAACTCGGACGTGGTGAAACCGCGCACGCTGTATTCGTAGAGGGTCAGGCCGCCGAAGTTGTTTTGCTTGGATACGCCGCCAGCGAATTCCAGGGCGCGCTCCACGCTGGTACTGCCCAGGTCTTTGAGTACCGTGGCAGGAATCACGCTGATCGATTGCGGGATGTCGCGCAAGGCCGTGTCGGTCTTGGTCGCACTGGCAGAGCGGGTGGCGCGGTAGCCGTCGACCGGGCCGGTGGCGGATTCATAGGCGTCGGAAGTGACGCTGATGGTGTCCAGTTCCAGGGTGTTTTCTTCGGCGTAGGCAGGGTCGAGCAGCAAACCCAGGGCCAGGCCGGCCAAGGGCACAAACTTTCGAGACGGCATGATAGAGCGTTCCAATAGCGATATTGAAACAATATAACATGCCTAATGAGAATGAATCGCTAAGAAATGTAGCCTTACCAGCGCCCGCGAACGGGCGCTAGGATCGCGACGGTTATTGCTCTTCTTTCACTGGCGCGGTCGCCGGTGGTGGGCGCAGTCCGATTTCCGCCGACAGTTTGATCTCCTTGCCGTTGCGCATCACCAGGATCGCCACCTTGTCGGTCGGCTTGATCCGCGCCACTTGGTTCATCGACTTGCGGCCATCACCCGCCGGGGCGCCGTCGATGCTGAGGATCACATCGCCCAGTTGCAGGCCGGCTTTCTGCGCCGGGCCGTCGCGGAAGATCCCCGCTACCACGATGCCTGGACGCCCGGTCAGGCCAAATGACTCGGCCAGTTCCTTGGTCAAGGGCTGTACCTCAATGCCCAGCCAGCCGCGAATCACCTGGCCGTGCTCGATGATCGACTTCATCACTTCCATCGCCAGCTTCACCGGGATCGCAAACCCAATGCCCTGTGAGCCGCCGGACTTGGAAAAAATCGCGGTGTTGATGCCAGTCAGGTTGCCATTGGCGTCCACCAGCGCACCGCCCGAGTTGCCGGGGTTGATCGCGGCGTCGGTCTGGATGAAATCTTCGTAGCTGTTAAGGCCCAACTGGTTACGCCCGGTGGCGCTGATGATGCCCATGGTCACCGTTTGCCCCACCCCGAACGGGTTGCCGATGGCCAGCGCTACATCGCCCACGCGCAAACCGTCGGAGCGGCCGAGGGTGATGGCCGGCAGGTTCTTCAGATCAATTTTGAGTACCGCAAGATCAGTTTCCGGGTCGCTGCCCACCACGCGGGCCAGGGTTTCGCGGCCGTCACGCAGGGCCACCACGATCTGGTCGGCGCCCGTGGTCACATGGTTGTTGGTGAGGATGTAGCCCTCGGGGCTCATGATCACGCCGGAGCCGAGGCTGGATTCCATGCGGCGCTGCTTGGGGCCGTTGTCACCGAAGTAGCGGCGAAATTGCGGATCTTCAAACAACGGATGCGCGGGCTTGTTGATGACCTTGGTGGTGTACAGGTTGACCACCGCCGGAGCGGCGATGACCACGGCATCGGCATAGGTCACCGGCCCTTGCACCACTGTGTTGGTCTGCGGCGCCTGTTGCAGGTTCACATCCAGTGTGGGCAGGCCCACCCACTGGGGATAACGCTGGATAATCAGCATCGCGATCAGCACGCCAGCCAACAATGGCCATCCAAAAAAACGCAGTGCCTTGAGCATCAAGTAAGTCCTGACAGGTTGCAGGGGGCGGGAGAGCGCCCATAATGTCGCGCATTATACGAGGCTGTGACGCCTGCGAACGGGATATTTAGGAGTCTTTTATGGCCGTGCCCCTTACTACCCTCGTCGAGGAAGCCGACCGCTACCTCGGCAGCGCCAAAATTGCCGATTACTGCCCCAATGGCCTGCAGGTCGAGGGCCGGCCCCAAGTGATGCGCATCGTCAGCGGCGTGACCGCCAGCCAAGCCCTGCTGGACGCCGCCGTCGAAGCCAAGGCCGACTTGGTGCTGGTGCACCACGGTTACTTCTGGAAGGGCGAAAACCCGTGCATCACCGGCATGAAGCAGCGCCGTCTCAAAACCCTGCTCAAGCATGACATCAGCCTGCTGGCCTACCACTTGCCCCTGGACCTGCACGCCGATGTCGGCAACAACGTGCAACTGGCTCGCCACCTGGACATCACCGTCGAAGGCCCGCTGGACCCGGGCAACCCAAAAATCGTCGGGCTGGTCGGCTCCCTGGCCGAGCCCTTGTCACCTCGTGACTTCGCCCGTCGCGTGCAGGACGTGATGGGCCGCGAACCGCTGCTGATCGAAGGCAGCGAGATGATTCGCCGCGTCGGCTGGTGTACCGGTGGCGGCCAGGGCTACATCGACCAGGCGATTGCCGCGGGTGTCGATTTGTACCTGAGCGGTGAAGCGTCCGAACAGACCTTCCACAGCGCCCGGGAAAACGACATCAGCTTCATCGCCGCCGGCCATCACGCCACCGAACGCTACGGCGTGCAGGCCTTGGGCGACTACCTGGCGCGGCGCTTTGCCCTGGAGCATCTGTTCATCGACTGCCCCAATCCGATCTAAAGCACAGCATTGAACACTGTGGGAGCTGGCTTGCCTGCGATACAGGCACCGCAGCCATTCAGGCTCACCGAGGTGAGGCCATCGCAGGCAAGCCAGCTCCCACACTTACAGTGTTGAAGCCCAAACTGGGCGGCATATTCATATATCGTTTCGGTCTAGCTGGCGCCCTAAATAGAAGAAGTTGCTGTGCTAGCATGCCTCGCTCGAACACGGCCCGCTGGCCGTCCATAAGATCGTTTTTCCGTGAGTAACCATGGTCGACAAACTGACGCATCTGAAACAGCTGGAGGCGGAAAGCATCCACATCATCCGCGAGGTCGCCGCCGAGTTCGATAACCCGGTGATGCTCTACTCGATCGGTAAAGACTCCGCCGTGATGCTGCACCTGGCACGCAAGGCCTTCTTCCCGGGCAAACTGCCATTTCCGGTGATGCACGTCGACACTCGCTGGAAATTCCAGGAGATGTACAAGTTCCGCGACAAGATGGTCGAGGAGCTGGGCCTGGACCTGATTACCCACATCAACCCCGATGGCGTGGCGCAGAACATCAACCCGTTCACCCACGGCAGTGCCAAGCACACCGATATCATGAAGACGGAGGGCCTCAAGCAGGCGCTGGACAAGCATGGTTTCGACGCAGCATTCGGCGGCGCCCGTCGCGATGAAGAGAAATCCCGTGCCAAAGAGCGCGTGTACTCGTTCCGCGACAGCAAGCACCGTTGGGACCCGAAGAACCAACGCCCGGAGCTGTGGAACGTCTACAACGGCAACGTCAACAAGGGCGAGTCGATCCGCGTGTTCCCGCTGTCCAACTGGACCGAGCTGGACATCTGGCAGTACATCTACCTGGAAGGCATCCCGATCGTGCCGCTGTACTTCGCCGCCGAGCGCGACGTGATCGAGAAGAACGGCACGTTGATCATGATCGACGACGATCGCATCCTCGAGCACCTGTCCGAGGAAGACAAAGCCCGCATCGTCAAAAAGAAAGTACGTTTCCGCACCCTTGGCTGCTACCCGTTGACGGGCGCGGTGGAGTCCGAAGCCGAGACGCTGACGGACATCATTCAGGAAATGCTCCTGACGCGAACTTCCGAGCGCCAGGGCCGTGTCATCGACCACGATGGTGCAGGCTCGATGGAAGATAAAAAACGTCAAGGCTATTTCTAAGGGGCTGTCATGTCGCATCAATCTGATTTGATCAGCGAGGACATCCTCGCCTACCTGGGCCAGCACGAGCGCAAAGAGATGTTGCGCTTCCTGACCTGTGGCAACGTCGACGACGGCAAGAGCACCCTGATCGGGCGCCTGCTGCACGACTCCAAGATGATCTACGAGGATCACCTGGAAGCCATTACCCGCGACTCGAAAAAGTCCGGCACCACCGGTGACGATATCGACCTGGCGTTGCTGGTCGATGGCTTGCAGGCCGAGCGTGAGCAGGGCATCACTATTGATGTTGCCTACCGCTATTTCTCCACCGCCAAGCGCAAATTCATCATCGCCGACACACCCGGCCATGAGCAGTACACCCGCAACATGGCCACTGGTGCGTCCACCTGTGACCTGGCGATCATCCTGATCGACGCCCGCTATGGCGTGCAGACCCAGACCCGTCGCCACAGCTATATCGCCTCGTTGCTGGGTATCAAACACATCGTGGTAGCCATCAACAAGATGGACATCAACGGCTTTGACCAAAGCGTATTCGAGTCGATCAAGGCCGATTACCTGAAGTTCGCCGAAGGTATCGCATTCAAGCCGAGCACCCTGGCCTTCGTGCCGATGTCGGCGCTCAAGGGCGACAACGTGGTGAACAAGAGCGAGCGTTCGCCCTGGTATACCGGCCAGTCGCTGATGGAGATCTTGGAGACTGTCGAGATCGCCAATGATCGCAACTACACCGACCTGCGTTTCCCGGTGCAGTACGTCAACCGCCCGAACCTGAACTTCCGTGGGTTTGCCGGCACCCTGGCGAGTGGCATCGTGCACAAGGGCGACGAAGTGGTGGTATTGCCGTCGGGCAAGAGCAGCCGCGTCAAATCCATCGTCACCTTTGAAGGTGAGCTGGAACACGCAGGCCCAGGCCAGGCCGTGACCTTGACCATGGAAGACGAGATCGACATTTCCCGTGGCGACCTGTTGGTGCATGCTGACAACGTGCCGCAAGTGACCGACGCCTTCGACGCCATGCTGGTGTGGATGGCCGAAGAACCGATGCTGCCGGGCAAAAAATACGACATCAAGCGCGCCACCAGCTACGTGCCGGGTTCCATCACCAGCATCGTGCACCGCGTGGACGTAAACACCCTGGCCGAAGGCCCGGCGAGTTCGCTGCAGCTCAACGAGATTGGCCGGGTCAAGGTCAGCCTGGACGCCGCCATCGCCCTGGACGGTTACGACAGCAACCGCACCACTGGCGCGTTCATCGTGATCGACCGCTTGACCAACGGCACGGTGGCCGCGGGCATGATCATTGCGCCACCGGTGGGTCATGGCGGCGCTGCGCAGCACGGCAGCCTGGCGCATGTCGCCACCGAAGAGCGCGCTCTGCGTTTCGGCCAGCAGCCGGCCACGGTGTTGTTCAGCGGCTTGTCGGGCGCTGGCAAGAGCACTCTGGCCTATGCGGTCGAGCGCAAGCTGTTCGACATGGGACGGGCGGTGTTCGTGCTGGACGGCCAGAACCTGCGTCACGACCTGAACAAAGGGTTGCCGCAGGACCGTGCCGGGCGTACCGAGAACTGGCGTCGTGCGGCTCATGTGGCGCGTCAGTTCAACGAAGCCGGCCTGCTGACCCTGGCGGCTTTCGTTGCGCCGGATGCCGAAGGCCGTGAACAGGCCAAGGCGCTGATTGGTGCGGACCGACTGCTGACCGTCTACGTGCAGGCATCGCCGTTGGTGTGCGCCGAGCGTGACCCGCAAGGGTTGTACGCGGCCGGTGGGGATAACATCCCTGGCGAATCCTTCCCCTATGACGTGCCGTTGAATGCCGACCTTGTGATCGACACCCAGGCGTTGTCGCTGGAAGACAGCGTCAAGCAAGTGCTGGAGCTGTTGCGTCAGCGCGGCGCGATCTAAGCTTTATAACCGCACAAAAAAGCCCGCCACCGAGTGATCGGTGGCGGGCTTTTTACATATTCTCAAATGTGAACTCGATCACTGTGGGAGCTGGCTTGCCTGCGATGGCGGNTTTATCCTTAGCTGATGCACCGCTATCGCAGGCAAGCCAGCTCCCACATTAACTTGCTTCCACATGTGATCAGCGGCTGGCCGGAAAGTCTTTGTGAAGCTGCTCCAGCAATGCATCCTTGTCTTGCCACAACTGGTTGATCCAGCCCTGGAACGCTAACCGATATTCCCCATCCTGCTCATAATTCTTGCCGATGAACTCGGCCGGGATCTGCACCTCTTCAAAGTGCACCACCACGTCCTTCACGTTGCCGCACAGCAAGTCCCAATAACCTGGGCGCCCGCCGGGGTAGTGGATGGTCACATTGATCAGTGATTTGAGCTGCTCGCCCATGGCATCCAGCACAAACGCAATGCCGCCCGCCTTGGGTTTAAGCAGGTAGCGAAACGGTGACTGCTGCTGCGCATGCTTGCCCGGCGTAAAGCGTGTGCCTTCGGCAAAGTTGAAAATCCCCACGGGATTGTCGCGAAACTTCGCACAGGTCTTGCGCGTGGTTTCCAGGTCTTTGCCTTTCTTCTCGGGGTGCTTCTCCAAATATGCCTTGCTGTAGCGCTTCATGAAGGGAAAGCCCAGTGCCCACCACGCCAGGCCAATCACCGGGACCCAGATCAGCTCTTGCTTGAGGAAGAACTTCAGGGGGCGAATGCGCCGATTGAGCACGTACTGCAACACCATGATGTCGACCCAGCTCTGATGGTTGCTGGTCACCAGGTACGAGTGCTGGTAGTCCAGGCCCTCAAGGCCAGTCAGGTGCCAGCGCGTACGGCGCACCAGGTTCATCCAGCCCTTGTTGTTGGTAACCCAGGCTTCGTGGGTGTGGTTCATCAGCCATTCGCTCAGGCGCTTGGCGAACGGCAGCGCCTTGAACAGCGCCACGATAAACAGGAACGAACACAGCAGGATCGTGTTCAGCGCCAGCAACAGCGAAGCGATCACCCCGCGCACGGCGGCAGGTAGAAAATCCAGCATTTAGATATCCATGGGTCGGTTGGCGGCTTGGATCGCCGTCAGGGCGATGGTGTACACGATGTCGTCCACCTGGGCGCCACGTGGCAGGTCATTGACCGGTTTGCGCAGGCCCTGAAGCATCGGCCCCAGGCTCACGCAATCGGCGCTGCGTTGTACGGCTTTGTGGGTGGTGTTGCCGGTGTTCAGGTCCGGGAACACAAAGACGGTGGCCTTGCCCGCCACCTGGCTGTTGGGCGCCAGTTGTCGGGCGACGTTTTCGTTGGCGGCGGCGTCGTATTGCAACGGGCCGTCGATCAGCAACGAACTTTGTTGTTCGTGGGCGAGCAGGGTTGCTTCGCGGACTTTTTCCACCTCCTCGCCGCTGGCCGAGTCACCGCTGGAGTAGCTGATCATCGCCACCCGTGGCGTGATGCCGAACGCCGCCGCCGAGTCGGCGCTTTGCAGGGCGATTTCCGCCAGTTCCGCAGCGCTTGGGTGCGGGTTCATCACGCAGTCGCCGTACACCAGCACCTGCTCGGGGAACAGCATGAAGAACACCGACGACACCAGGGTGCAGCCCGGCGCGGTCTTGATCAGCTGCAGCGCCGGGCGAATGGTGTTGGCGGTGGAGTGAATCACGCCGGAGACCAGGCCATCCACTTCGTCGAGGGCGAGCATCATGGTGGCGATCACCACGGTGTCTTCCAGTTGCTGCTCGGCCATGGGCGCGTTGAGGCTTTTGCTCTTGCGCAAGGCGACCATTGGCTCCACGTAGCGTTGGCGAATCAGGTCGGGGTCGAGAATCTCCAGGCCTTCGGGCAGGTCGATACCTTGGGCGCGGGCGACTGCCTCCACATCCGCAGGCTTGGCCAACAGCACGCAACGGGCAATGCCGCGGGCCTGGCAGATCGCGGCGGCCTGTACGGTCAGCGGCTCGCTACCTTCGGGCAACACGATGCGTTTGTTGGCGGCCTGGGCGCGTTGGATCAACTGGTAACGGAACACTGCCGGCGACAGGCGCATCTCCCTTGGCGTGCCGCAGCGCTGGTGCAGCCAGCGCGCATCGAGGTGGCTGGCGACGAAGTCGGTGATGATTTCCGCACGCTCGCGGTCATCGATAGGGATTTCCTTGTTGAGGCTATTGAGCTGGTTGGCGGTGTCATAGGAGCCGGTGCTCACCGACAACACCGGCAACCCGGCCTGGAAGGCGCCTCGGCACAGATCCATGATGCGTGGGTCGGGCAGGGTGTCGCTGGTCAGCAGCAGCCCGGCCAGCGGCACGCCATTGATGGCGGCCAGGCTGACGGCGAGGATGATGTCATCGCGATCTCCCGGGGTTACCACCAACACACCGGGTTTGAGCAGCTCGACAGTGTTACGCATGGTGCGCGCGCAAATGATGATCTTGGTCATGCGCCGGCTTTCGTAGTCGCCGGCGTTGAGGATCTGCGCGCCCATCAGGTCGGCCACGTCGCGGGTGCGCGGGGCATTCAGCTCGGGTTGGTAGGGGATGCAGCCGAGCAGCCGGAAATCACCGCTGCGCAACAGCGGCGAATGCTCTTTGAGGCGCGCCGAGAAGGCTTCCATGCTTTCGTCGGTGCGTACCTTGTTGAGAATTACGCCCAGCACTTTCGGGTCTTTGGGGCCGCCAAACAGTTGGGCCTGCAATTCCACACGGCCGGAAAGCTCGGTGAGCACTTCATTTTCCGGCGCCGAGACCAGGATCACTTCCGCGTCCAGGCTCTTGGCCAGGTGCAGGTTGACCCGTGCCGCGTAGCTGGCGCTGCGGGTCGGCACCATCCCTTCGACGATCAGCACGTCTTTGCCTACGGCTGCCTGTTGGTAAAGGGTGATGATCTCTTCGAGCAACTCATCGAGCTGGCCGTCGCCGAGCATGCGCTCTACGTGAGCCAGGCCCAGGGGCTGCGGCGGTTTCAGGCCGTGGGTGCGCGCCACCAGCTCGGTAGAGCGTTCCGGCCCGGTATCGCCAGGGTGTGGCTGGGCAATGGGTTTGAAAAAGCCGACTTTCAGGCCGGCCCGTTCCAGTGTGCGCACCAGCCCAAGGCTGATGGAGGTCAGACCCACACCAAAATCGGTGGGCGCGATAAAAAAAGTCTGCATGCGAATTCTCTGGAGGTGCATGGCTTGGGTGGCGCTCCATGGGTGAGTGCCTACCGCGAATCAGGCGCCAAGGTTATCGTTATTCGTGCCCTTGCGCACACCAGCCGCACGCAAAGGCCTGGCCTATTTTTTCAAGGCGTTGCGCGGGGTCGAGCACCCAGGCGCGTGACTGCCAGGGCGGCTGGTGGCGCAGGTGCTGGGTGTGGCCGCAAGACAGCTCGGCCACCCAGTGCCCATCGTCGTCCTGATGAAAACCTGTGATCGTGACCGTTGATCGGCCCCGTCCGTCCGGGTTCCGTTCGCTTTCGGGCAAATCCTTGTTTAGACTTGTCCGTTCTTCATTCTTATGCAAAAGGTCTCGCCCCATGACGATCGCCGCTAACAAGGCTGTCTCCATCGACTATACCCTGACCAACGACGCTGGTGAGGTCATCGACAGCTCCGCCGGCGGCGCGCCGCTGGTTTACCTGCAAGGCGCAGGTAACATCATCCCGGGCCTGGAAAAGGCTCTGGAAGGCAAGAACGTCGGTGACGAACTGACTGTCGCCGTAGAACCTGAAGATGCCTACGGCGAATACTCCGCCGAACTGGTCAGCACCTTGAGCCGCAGCATGTTCGAAGGTGTCGATGAGCTGGAAGTGGGCATGCAGTTCCACGCTTCCGCGCCGGACGGCCAAATGCAGATCGTCACCATCCGCGACCTGGACGGCGACGACGTTACCGTTGACGGCAACCACCCTCTGGCTGGCCAGCGCCTGAACTTCCAAGTGAAGATCGTGGCCATCCGCGACGCTTCCCAGGAAGAAGTGGCTCACGGCCACGTCCACGGTGAAGGCGGTCATCACCATTGATTGATGTTTTGATCAGGTGGTAGCAAAAACGCCCCGACTGGTTCGGGGCGTTTTTTTTGCCTTGAGAATATTCCCGGTCAACTTTCTGTAGGAGCGAGCTTGCTCGCGAAAAACCTGAGAGCCCCGCCGGGCGCCAGGCTTCCCGCGTCATCGTTAACGATCTTCGCGAGCAAGCTCGCTCCTACAGTTTTCAGGGGCAAACAAAAATGCCCCGGACCTTTCGGTACGGGGCATTTCTTAACTGTTACACAGCCTGGGCTGCGTTGCAGTTGTTACCACTTAGGCTGCAGCAGGAACGCTCAGAGCCTTGATGTGGCCATTCAGGCGGCTCTTATGGCGAGCGGCCTTGTTCTTGTGGATGATGCCTTTATCGGCCATACGGTCGATAACAGGCACAGCCAGAACGTAAGCTGCTTGAGCTTTTTCAGCGTCTTTGGTGTCGATGGCTTTGACTACATTCTTGATGTAGGTGCGAACCATGGAACGCAGGCTGGCGTTGTGGCTGCGACGCTTCTCAGCCTGTTTTGCACGTTTTTTGGCGGAAGGTGTGTTGGCCACCGTCGAGCTCCTCGAAAGACTTTTTAGGAAATAGCAAACAAAATAGGCCGCGAATCATGCCGATGACTTGACGGGTTGTCAAGGGCGGCTGATGCGAACTGCTGAGTGGTCGATCTGAAGAGGCGGGTGATTTATTTCCGGCGCTTGACCTGTAAACTCGCGAGCTTTGGCTCTGTGCTGTTGCAGGCGCGCAGTATCGCATAAGTGGGCGCGTAGTTCGCCTGCTCTTTATCTATAGGCGCAAACTCTTTCAATGAATCTGCTCAAATCGTTGGCTGCCGTCAGCTCTATCACGATGATTTCCCGGGTATTGGGGTTCGTGCGCGACACCCTGCTGGCCCGCATCTTTGGCGCCAGCATGGCCACGGATGCGTTCTTTATTGCCTTTAAACTGCCCAACCTGTTGCGGCGGATCTTTGCCGAAGGCGCGTTTTCCCAGGCGTTCGTGCCGATTCTGGCCGAATACAAGACCCAGCATGGCGAGGAGGCGACTCGTACGTTCATCGCCTACGTCTCGGGTTTGCTGACGCTGGTGCTGATGCTGGTAACCATCGTCGGGATGCTCGCCGCTCCCTGGGTGATCTGGGCCACGGCGCCCGGTTTTGCCAACACGCCGGAAAAGTTCGCGCTGACCACTGATCTGCTGCGGGTGACCTTTCCTTATATATTGCTGATTTCCCTGTCTTCGCTCGCCGGGGCGATCCTCAATACCTGGAATCGTTTCTCGGTACCGGCCTTTGTGCCGACCTTGCTGAACGTCAGCATGATTATTTTTGCGCTGTTCCTCACGCCGTATTTCGACCCTCCGGTCATGGCCCTGGGTTGGGCGGTGCTGGCCGGCGGCCTGGCGCAGTTGTTGTACCAACTGCCGCACCTGAAAAAAATCGGCATGCTCGTACTGCCGCGCCTGAACCTCAAGGACACCGGCGTCTGGCGCGTGATGCGCAATATGCTGCCGGCGATCCTCGGGGTGTCGGTCAGTCAGATTTCGCTGATCATCAACACCGCGTTTGCCTCGTTGCTGGTGTCCGGGTCGGTATCGTGGATGTATTACGCCGACCGTCTGATGGAGTTGCCATCCGGTGTGCTTGGCGTGGCATTGGGCACGATCCTGCTGCCGACCCTGGCGCGCACCTATGCCAGCAAGGATCGTCAGGAGTATTCGCGCATTCTCGATTGGGGCCTGCGTCTGTGCTTTCTATTGGTGTTGCCATGCGCGCTGGCCTTGGGAATCCTCGCCGAACCGCTGACGGTCTCGCTGTTTCAATACGGGCAATTCGATGCACATGACGCCTTGATGACTCAGCACGCGCTGGTTGCCTACTCTGTCGGCCTGCTCGGTATTATCGTGATCAAGGTGCTGGCGCCGGGCTTCTACGCACAGCAAAACATCCGCACGCCGGTGAAGATCGCGATTTTCACGCTGATCGTCACACAGTTGCTCAACCTGCTGTTTATCGGTCCGTTGGCCCATGCCGGGCTGGCGCTGGCGATCAGTGCCGGTGCCTGTATCAATGCCGGCCTGTTGTTTTATCAGCTGCGCAAGCAGCAGATGTACCAGCCGCAGCCGGGTTGGGGAATGTTCACGCTCAAGTTGCTTGTGGCGGTGGCCGCAATGTCCGCGGTGCTGGTGGGGCTGATGCAGGTGATGCCGGCCTGGGGTGATGGCGATATGCTGGAGCGCTTCATGCGCCTGGGCGCGTTGGTAGTGGCGGGCGTGGTGGTGTACTTCGGGATGTTGCTGTTGCAGGGCTTCCGCCTGCGCGATTTCAATCGCAAGTCGCTGGGATAGCGAGTTTGCCGCGATAAAACAGTTGTTTTATCGATTCGACCCATTTGGCCTGCGCTGTTGCCTGTCGTCCGGGGCTGGGTGTGGTTATAATCGACCACTTTATGAGCAAGAAGCGCGTTATGCAGCTGGTTCGAGGTCTCCACAACCTGCGCCCCGAGCATCGGGGCTGCGTCGCCACTATTGGCAACTTTGACGGTGTTCACCGTGGCCACCAGGCTATCCTGGCTCGGCTGCGCGAGCGTGCGGTCGAGTTGGGCGTGCCCAGCTGCGTGGTGATTTTTGAGCCACAACCGCGGGAGTTCTTTACCCCGGAAACGGCGCCGGCACGCTTGGCGCGCTTGCGGGACAAGTTGCAGCTGTTGGCGGAGGAGGGCGTGGACCGTGTCCTCTGCCTGGCATTCAACCAGCGTTTGCGCAGCCTCAGCGCCGCCGAGTTCGTCGACCGCATCCTGGTGGACGGCTTGGGTGTGCAGCACCTGGAGGTCGGCGACGACTTCCATTTCGGTTGTGACCGGGTCGGGGATTTCGATTTCCTGCAACATGCCGGTGTGAATCAGGGTTTCACTGTCGAGGCCGCGCAAACCGTCGAACTGGACGGCCTGCGCGTGAGCAGCACCCAGGTGCGTAACGCCCTGGCCGCCGCCGACTTCGACCTGGCCGAGCGTTTGCTCGGCCGCCCGTTCCGCATTGCCGGACGGGTATTGCACGGCCAGAAGCTGGCGCGCCAATTGGGCACGCCAACCGCCAACGTGCAACTCAAGCGCCGTCGTGTGCCGCTGACCGGGGTTTACCTGGTAAGTGTCGACATCGATGGCCAATCGTGGCCGGGAGTCGCCAATATAGGCGTCAGACCCACGGTTGCAGGTGATGGCAAGGCCCACCTGGAAGTTCACCTTTTGGATTTTGCCGGTGATTTATACGATCGGCGTTTGACGGTGGTTTTCCACCAGAAGCTGCGTGAAGAGCAGCGTTTCGCCTCCCTGGAGGCGTTGAAAACGGCGATCAATGCGGATGTCGCCGCCGCCCGTGCACTAGCCGCACCTAGCGCCCATCGCTAACCGAAGAGCCTTAAATGACCGACTATAAAGCCACGCTAAACCTTCCGGACACCGCCTTCCCAATGAAGGCCGGCCTGCCACAGCGCGAACCGCAGATCCTGCAGCGCTGGGACAGTATTGGCCTGTACGGAAAGTTGCGCGAAATTGGCAAGGATCGTCCGAAGTTCGTCCTGCACGACGGCCCTCCTTATGCCAACGGCACGATTCACATCGGTCACGCGCTGAACAAGATTCTCAAGGACATGATCCTGCGCTCCAAGACCCTGTCGGGCTTCGACGCGCCGTATGTCCCGGGTTGGGACTGCCACGGCCTGCCGATCGAGCACAAAGTCGAAGTGACTTATGGCAAGAACCTGGGCGCGGACAAGACCCGCGAACTGTGCCGTGCCTACGCCGCCGAGCAGATCGAAGGGCAGAAATCCGAATTCATCCGCCTGGGTGTACTGGGCGAGTGGGACAATCCCTACAAGACCATGAACTTCAAGAACGAGGCCGGTGAAATCCGCGCCTTGGCTGAAATCGTCAAGGGCGGTTTCGTGTTCAAGGGCCTCAAGCCCGTGAACTGGTGCTTCGACTGCGGTTCGGCCCTGGCCGAAGCGGAAGTGGAGTACGAAGACAAGAAGTCCTCGACCATCGACGTAGCCTTCCCGATCGCCGACGACGCCAAGCTGGCCGAGGCCTTTGGCCTGGCAAGCCTGAGCAAGCCAGCGGCCATCGTGATCTGGACCACCACCCCATGGACCATCCCGGCCAACCAGGCGCTGAACGTGCACCCGGAATTCACCTACGCCCTGGTGGACGTTGGTGATCGCCTGCTGGTGCTGGCCGAGGAAATGGTCGAGTCGTGCCTGGCGCGTTACGAGCTGCAAGGTTCGGTGATCGCTACCACCACGGGTTCCGCGCTGGAGCTGATCAACTTCCGTCACCCGTTCTATGACCGTCTGTCGCCGGTGTACCTGGCGGACTACGTGGAGCTGGGCGCCGGCACTGGCATCGTTCACTCTGCGCCCGCCTATGGCGTAGACGACTTCGTGACCTGCAAAGCCTATGGCATGGTCAACGACGACATTCTGAATCCAGTGCAAAGCAATGGCGTGTACGCGCCGTCCCTGGAGTTCTTCGGCGGCCAGTTCATCTTCAAGGCCAACCAGCCGATCATCGACAAGCTCTCGGAAGTCGGCGCGCTGTTGCACACCGAAACCATCAAGCACAGCTACATGCACTGCTGGCGCCACAAGACCCCGCTGATCTACCGCGCCACTGCGCAGTGGTTTATCGGTATGGACAAAGAGCCGACCAGCGGCGATACCCTGCGTAACCGCGCGATCAAGGCCATCGAAGACACCACGTTCGTTCCGGCCTGGGGCCAGGCGCGCCTGCATTCGATGATCGCCAATCGTCCGGACTGGTGCATCTCCCGCCAACGTAACTGGGGCGTGCCGATTCCGTTTTTCCTGAACAAGGAAAGCGGCGAGCTGCATCCTCGCACCGTCGAACTGATGGAGCTTGTGGCCCAGCGCGTTGAGCAGGAAGGTATCGAAGCCTGGTTCAAGCTGGACGCCGCCGAGCTGTTGGGCGATGAAGCGCCGCTGTACGACAAGATCAGCGACACCCTCGACGTGTGGTTCGATTCGGGCACCACTCACTGGCACGTGCTGCGTGGCTCGCATCCGATGGGTCACGAGGCCGGCCCGCGCGCCGACCTGTACCTGGAAGGTTCGGACCAACACCGTGGCTGGTTCCACTCGTCGCTGCTGACCGGTTGCGCCATCGACGACCACGCACCGTACCGCGAACTGCTGACCCACGGTTTCACCGTCGACGAGAACGGCCGCAAGATGTCCAAATCCCTGGGCAACGTGATTGCGCCGCAAAAGGTCAATGACACCCTGGGCGCCGACATCATGCGTCTGTGGGTGGCCTCGACTGACTATTCGGGTGAGATGGCTGTTTCGGAGCAGATCCTGCAACGCAGCGCCGACGCCTATCGTCGTATCCGCAATACCGCGCGCTTCATGCTGTCGAACCTGACCGGTTTCAACCCGGCCACCGACCTGCTGCCGGCCGAAGACATGCTCGCGCTGGACCGTTGGGCCGTGGACCGTACCCTGTTGCTGCAGCGTGAGTTGCAAGAGCACTACGGCGAATACCGCTTCTGGAATGTCTACTCCAAGATCCACAACTTCTGCGTGCAGGAGCTGGGCGGTTTCTACCTCGACATCATCAAGGACCGCCAGTACACCACCGGCGCCAACAGCAAAGCTCGCCGTTCGGCGCAGACCGCGCTGTACCACATCAGCGAAGCGCTGGTGCGCTGGATCGCACCGATCCTGGCGTTCACCGCCGACGAACTGTGGGAATACCTGCCGGGCGAGCGTAACGAGTCCGTCATGCTCAACACCTGGTACGAAGGCTTGACCGAACTGCCGGCCGACTTCGAACTGGGCCGCGAGTACTGGGCGGGCGTCATGGCCGTCAAGGTTGCGGTGAACAAGGAACTGGAAGTCCAGCGTGCGGCCAAGGCCGTGGGTGGCAACCTGCAAGCCGAAGTCACCCTGTTTGCCGAGGATGGCCTGACTGCTGACCTGGCCAAGCTGAGCAACGAACTGCGCTTCGTACTGATCACCTCCACCGCGAGCCTGGCACCTTTCGCCCAGGCCCCGGCAGATGCCGTGGTCACCGAGGTACCGGGCCTGAAGCTCAAGGTGGTGAAATCGGCCTTCCCTAAATGCGCCCGTTGCTGGCACTGCCGTGAAGATGTCGGTGTGAACCCTGAGCACCCGGAAATCTGCGGTCGTTGTGTCGATAACATCAGCGGTGAAGGCGAGGTTCGCCACTATGCCTAATGCAGCCAGTCGTTTCGGACGTCTGGGCTGGCTCGTACTGAGCCTGCTGGTGCTGGTTATTGACCAGGTCAGCAAGGCTCACTTCGAGGGCTCCCTGGAAATGTTCCAGCAAATCGTGGTGATTCCGGATTACTTCAGCTGGACCCTGGCCTACAACACTGGCGCCGCCTTCAGCTTCCTCGCTGACGGCGGCGGCTGGCAGCGCTGGCTGTTCGCGGTGATCGCCCTTGTGGTCAGTGCCGTGCTGGTGGTGTGGCTAAAGCGCCTGGGTCGCGACGACACCTGGCTGGCTATCGCGCTGGCCCTGGTGTTGGGCGGCGCGCTGGGTAACCTGTATGACCGCATCGCCCTGGGCCATGTGATCGACTTCATCCTGGTGCACTGGCAGAACCGCCACTACTTCCCTGCGTTCAACTTTGCCGACAGCGCCATCACCGTTGGTGCAATCATGCTGGCGCTGGATATGTTCAAGAGCAAGAAAACCGGAGAAACCGTCAATGACTGATCAGGTATTGGCTGAGCAACGCATCGGCCAGAACACGGAAGTCACTTTGCATTTCGCATTGCGCCTGGAGAATGGCGACACGGTAGACAGCACCTTCGACAAAGCCCCGGCGACCTTCAAGGTTGGTGACGGTAACCTGCTGCCTGGTTTTGAAGCGGCATTGTTCGGGTTCAAGGCGGGCGACAAGCGCAACCTGCAGATCCTGCCGGAAAACGCCTTCGGCCAACCCAACCCGCAAAACGTGCAGATCATCCCGCGTTCGCAGTTCGAGGGTATGGACCTGTCGGAAGGCTTGCTGGTGATCTTCAATGATGCGGCAAATACCGAATTGCCCGGTGTGGTTAAAGCCTTCGATGATGCGCAAGTGACCATCGACTTCAACCATCCGTTGGCCGGTAAAACCTTGACGTTTGATGTTGAAATCATCGACGTTAAAGCGCTCTAACTGACGAAACCGGTTCCTGTGGGGCTGGCTTGTGTGGGAGCTGGCTTGCCTGCGATAGCATCACCTCGGTGTACCTGATACATCGAGACGTTTGCATCGCGGGCAAGCCCGCTCACACAGACGCTTATTCTATAGAGCTGAGTTGATCCAATTTCTTGGCCTGCAAGGCACGAGGCACAGCATGCAAATCAAACTCGCCAACCCCCGTGGCTTCTGCGCTGGCGTGGACCGGGCGATCGAAATCGTCAACCGCGCCTTGGAAGTCTTCGGGCCGCCGATTTATGTGCGCCACGAAGTCGTGCATAACAAGTTCGTGGTCGAAGACCTGCGCGCACGCGGTGCGATCTTTGTCGAAGAACTCGACCAGGTACCCGACGACGTTATCGTCATCTTCAGTGCCCATGGCGTGTCCCAGGCCGTACGTACCGAAGCGGCCGGCCGTGGCCTAAAAGTGTTCGATGCCACTTGCCCGCTGGTAACCAAGGTGCACATCGAAGTGGCGCGTTATAGCCGCGACGGTCGCGAATGCATCCTGATCGGCCATGCCGGTCACCCGGAAGTCGAAGGCACCATGGGCCAGTACGACGCCAGCAACGGCGGCGCCATCTACCTGGTTGAAGACGAAAAAGACGTCGCCAACTTGCAGGTGCACAATCCCGACCGCCTGGCTTTCGTTACCCAGACCACCTTGTCCATGGACGATACCAGCCGCGTCATCGATGCCCTGCGCACGCGTTTCCCGGCCATTGGCGGCCCACGCAAGGATGACATCTGCTACGCCACGCAAAACCGTCAGGATGCGGTCAAGCAACTGGCGAATGAGTGTGATGTTGTGCTGGTGGTCGGCAGCCCTAACAGTTCCAACTCCAACCGCTTGCGTGAGCTGGCCGAACGCATGGCCACGCCGGCGTACTTGATCGACGGTGCCGAAGACATGCAGCGCAGCTGGTTCGATGGCGTTGAGCGTATCGGCATCACGGCGGGTGCCTCCGCTCCGGAAGTGCTGGTGCGCGGTGTGATCCAACAGTTGCAAGCCTGGGGTGCTACCGGCGCCGATGAGCTGGCGGGTCGTGAAGAAAACATCACGTTCTCGATGCCCAAGGAACTGCGGGTCCGCTCGTTGCTCTGACGGCCAGGGTGCTGGAATAGCCTCGGCATAATGCCTGTTCGGTCTTGTCATTGCGCAGGCTGACGCGCCCGCTGGGGGCCAGCACGATCTGATACAGGCTTTGTGCCTGGTCCTTGCCACACACATGCACGGTGCCGGCACGAAATCCCCCGCCGGCGAACACTGGCTCCCCCAGGCCGCTGAAGCGCACCTGGCTCGTAACCGGGCCATTACCGGCGACCGGCACGCGCCCATTGCTCTCGCGCTCCAGCAATACCGGATTGTCGTCATCCAGGTGGCCGCGCCCACTCACATCCAGTATCACGCGCCATCCCAGGCTCCAGTCCTCGTCCTTTGCATGAATGACCACCGCCCGGTTACGCGCGATGGCCTCGGTGCGTGCGTAGCGCAGCCCGGAGGCAAGTGCTTGGGCCGCGCTTTGTCGTTGCTGCGATTCAAGCAAACCCTTGAAACCGGGTACGGCCAGTTGCGCGAGAAAACTGGTGACGATCAGCCCCAGCAACATCTCAATCAGGGTGAAACCTTGTTGTTTCATGTGCGTTCCCTCCTTGGGCACGAGTAGGTTTTCTAGGTATAGCGCTTGGTCGTTGGCGCTGGATGATGGCCTTTATGTCCAAAGTATTTCCCTTTGTTCCGGGAGCAGCGCCGCTCGAAAACCGACGCTAGTCTTGGGTCGCACAGCAGGTCTTGCCTGCTTTTTTTCACCGGCCTTCGACATGGATGACGACGCAAATGCCAGCCTGCCAGAACCGATTCCTGCGCGTTGCGCACTCGCGCCAATCCGGCATGACGCTGGTCGAGGTGCTGGTAGCGCTGTTGATTTTGGCGATCGGCCTGATGGGCGCTGCGGTGCTGCAACTCAACGCGCTCAAGTACACCAACAGCGCCAGGATGACCAGCCAAGCCAGTTTTATTGCCTATGACATGCTCGACCGCATTCGCACCAATGCTGGCGCCGATTACACATGGGGCAGGGCGGAGCTGGCGCCGCCCAACACTGCCACCGCCAGCGTGCGTGACCTCGACCTGCACGATTTCGAGGCCAATATCACGGGTTTTGCCGGCGAGGATGCCAAAGGTTCAGTGGTGGTGAACGGGCAAGAGGTCACCATCAGCATCAGTTGGGCGGATGCCCGAGCAGCAAACCGCCCAGGGGCGCGGGAAACCTTCACCCTGACCAGTCGAATCAGTAATGAACAGGGAGTGTCGCAATGAAGCGTCTTGGGCGAGGTTTCAGTCTGGTGGAAGTGTTGCTGGCGCTTGCCATCGGGTTGATCTTGATACTGGGGGCGAGCCAGATACTGATCAGTTCGCGGTTGACCCATGCCAGCCAGCAGGCCGCCATGCTGCTGCAGGATGATGCGCGGTTTGTGCTGAGCAAGATCACCCAGGATATTCGCCAGGCAGGCATGCTGGGGTGTTTGGCCGTGGCCGCTATCGACAATGCTCCGGCTGCCTTTGATCGGCCGATAAGCTGGGAAGCGGCGGGGAGTGCGAAGTCACTGACGCTGGTGACCGCGAATGTCGCCGATGGCGTCGGCAAGACTGACTGGACAGTGTTGTCCGACTGCAAGGAGGCGGCCAGGGCTTATGCAGGCACACCACCCGGAGCCGAATCCGGCCAACTTCGCTTTGGCATACGCCAACTTACCTACACCTACGAATCGGGTCAGTTGAAGATCAGTACCCCGGCAGCACCGGCCAAGGCAGTATTGATGGATAACGTGCGGGCATTCGACGTCAGCTTCGGCATGGCGGCCACCTCGGTATCGACAGTTGTGGTGCGCTATGACAGCCATCCGGCCGATGAGTCGCTGATACGCAGCGTGCGCATTCTCATGACCCTTCAAGATCCCGCTGGGCGGGTGAAGGACCAGACCTACAGTGTCGTGGCGGCACTGCGAAATCGGCTGGGGTAGGGGCAATGACCATGCAGGGCGGTATCCAAATGCGGCAGGCCGGGACGGTGCTGCTGATCAGTCTGGTGTTCCTGTTGGTGCTGTCGCAGGTGGGGCTGTCCTCGATACAGGCTGCGGTCTCCCAGCAAAAAGTCGCGAGCAGCCTCTGGCATCGCAATCAATCGTTTCAATCTGCCGAAAGCGGCCTGAGGTTGGGGGAATCGGCCGTGCAAAAGGTTGGCCAGGCGATGCCTGTCTGCCACTCGATCACCCGTTGTGCGCCGCCTGCTGAAGCGTTTTCCTTGACGGCGGCCGGGACGAACCCTGTCTCGGCGATCACCTGGCTTGCCTTGAAGAATGGGTTTTATGGCATTCAATCCCTCGGCGAGGGTAAAGGGCTGGCTCATTTGCCGTCCCATTCCCTGGCCACGCTTTTTCGAGTCACTTCGGTCGGTCTCGCGGGGCAATCGCGCACGGTGCTGGAGACGGTCTATGCCCGTGTAGAGGAGGGCGGCCGCGTCAGGTTTCGACGGGTCTTATGGCGGCAACTTCAATAAGGAGCAATCGGATGGGCAAGGAGAGCCAGGGTTTTACCCTGATTGAGTTACTGATCGTCGTGGCGATCATCGCGTTGCTGGCCGGGATTGCGTATCCCGGGTACCTCAGCCAGGTGAAGAAGGCGTATCGGGCGCAGATCGTCGCGTTGTTGAGCGAACAGGCCCAGCAACTGGAGCGTTCTTATACGAGGAATGGCACTTTTATTGATGCAGGCGACGTCAGCGCGGGCAATGATCATTATAGAATCAGTGCCGTCCTCAACCCTCAGGATTTTGACCTGCTCGCCACACCCGCTGCGGACTCGGTCATGGCGAACGACGAGTGCGCAGCATTCAGCTTGACCAGCACCGGTATGCGCGGCAACCCGGGAGCAGGGCCTGAAATGTCGCCCAAGGTCTGCTGGGGGCAAGGATGAGCGTACTTGAAGCGTGGGCGCCGGGCGCGCCTTTCCCTGTTTATCGGCTGGATCAAATGATGGCTAAGCAACAGCAAGTAGTGATTGTCGGCGGCGGAGTAATCGGTCTGTTGACGGCGTACAACCTCGCCAGTGAGGGCCAGGCGGTCACGCTGCTGGAGCGCGGTGGGCTTGGGCAAGAGGCTTCCTGGGCGGGCGGTGGGATTGTCTCGCCGTTGTACCCGTGGCGCTATAGCCAGGCGGTCACTGCCTTGGCCCATTGGTCCCAGGATTTTTACCCTCAACTGGCGCAACGGCTATTTGCTGCTACCGGCGTCGATCCGGAGGTACATACCACGGGTTTGTATTGGCTCGACCTGGATGACGAAGCGCAAGCACTGGCCTGGGCTGCCCGTGAAGGGCGACCGTTGAGCAAGGTGGATGTATCGGCGGCCCATGACGCGGTGCCGGTGCTGGGGGGTGGCTACTCCCAGGCGATCTACATGGCCAACGTGGCCAATATTCGCAACCCGCGCCTGGTCAAATCATTGAAGGCGGCGCTGCTGGCGTTGCCGAACGTGACGATTCGCGAGCAATGCGATGTGTCGGGCTTTGTACTCGGCGGCGGCAGGGTGGTGGGTGTGAATACCGCTACGGGCCACGTTTTGGGGGATCACGTGGTGCTCGCGGCCGGCGCCTGGAGCGGGCAACTGCTGGATACGCTGGGCTTGGGGCTACCCGTGGAGCCGGTTAAAGGCCAGATGATCCTGTACAAATGCGCGTCCGATTTTTTATCCAGCATGGTCCTGGCCAAGGGGCGTTATGCGATCCCGCGGCGGGATGGGCACATCCTGATCGGCAGCACGTTGGAGTATGAGGGATTCGACAAGACGCCGACCGACACCGCGCTTGAAAGCCTCAAGGCATCTGCGCAGGAACTGATTCCCGCCTTGACGGACGCCGAAGTGGTCGGGCATTGGGCCGGTTTGCGGCCTGGCTCACCCGAAGGTATACCGTTTATCGGTGAGGTCCCTGGCTTCAGGGGGCTGTGGCTCAATTGTGGGCATTACCGCAATGGTCTGGTACTCGCACCGGCATCTTGCCAGTTGTTCACCGATTTGCTGCTGGCGCGGGCTCCGATCATCGATCCAGCGCCTTACGCCCCCGCAGGTCGCCTCAACGCTGGATAGACTTTGGCCCTTGTTCCAGGTGCGCCTGGGTGCAGTACCATTCCTGACGTGAGCTCAGTGCGCGGTCCTGCGGCAGGTGCACGCCACAGTGAGCGCAACGCACCATCAGGGCTGCATCCGGCTCGGCAGGCCGTTGCTGACGGGAGGCAGGGTTTTTGAATTTGCGCCAGAACCATACCGCGGCAGCAATGACGGCAATCCAGAACAGTAGACGAAGCATGATGGGCAGTTTCTCGCAAAGGAATGCGCCAGTTTAGCCAAGGTGGTCACGGGCGCACAGGGCAATAAATACTGGCTCATAAAAAAGGGAGCTCCTTCAGAGCTCCCTTTTGCGTTGCGTCGAACAATCAGTCGAACACACCGAAGGTCATGTAGCTGAACCACGAACGGTCCTGGTTGTCGCCCAGGGCTTGCGGCTCTTCTTCTTCGATCACATCGCCGTTCTCGTCGTGCGGCTTGAGCTCCGAAGGAATGGCGTCCTTGGCGTCCTGGTACTGCTTGATCACGTCCTGGTTGGCGCGGGTTTCACCCGGCGGCAGCGGTGGACGGGACTCGATCAGGCCCAGGGTGTACTTGCTCAGCCACGAACGGTTGTCCGCTTCGTCAACCTGAGGCACGAACTGGCCGTCTTTCAGGCTAGGGTGGTCAGGGTAGTTGAGCTTCAGGGTTTCCAGGCTGGTAGTCGCGAGGGTGTCCAGGTGCAGACGCTGGTAAGCCTCGGTCATCACGGCCAGGCCGTCACCCACGGACGGGGTTTCCTGGAAGTTTTCCACCACGTAGCGGCCACGGTTGGCTGCGGCCACATAAGCCTGACGGGTCAGGTAGTAGTGGGCCACGTGGATCTCGTACGAAGCCAGCAGGTTGCGCAGGTAGATCATGCGCTGCTTGGCGTCCGGCGCATAGCGGCTGTTGGGGTAGCGGCTGGTCAGCTGGGCGAACTCGTTATAGGAGTCGCGGGCAGCACCCGGGTCGCGCTTGGTCATGTCCAGCGGCAGGAAGCGCGCCAGCAGGCCAACATCCTGGTCGAACGAGGTCAGGCCCTTCATGTAGTAGGCGTAGTCCACGTTCGGGTGCTGCGGGTGCAGGCGGATGAAACGCTCGGCAGCGGATTTGGCAGCTTCCGGCTCGGCGTTCTTGTAGTTGGCGTAGATCAGCTCAAGCTGGGCCTGGTCGGCATAGCGGCCGAACGGGTAACGCGACTCCAATGCCTTCAGCTTCGCTGTGGCGCTGGTGAAGCTATTATTGTCCAAGTCTGTCTGAGCTTGCTGGTACAGCTCGACTTCGCTCAGGTTTTCGTCGACGACGTCCTTTGTTGACGAGCAAGCAGCAGTCATGGCGAGGATGGCGATCAGCAGCAGGTGTTTCACTTGCATGGCGGCTTGCGTCCCTATGACGGCCGCTGTCTTGGGCGGGGCCGTCCTGTTATGATGAGCGCCCCGTTGAAAGCCTCGGGGCAAAAGACGCCGTATTTAACCACAAGCGCGCAGCCGAAACCAAAGGCTACGCCACGCCTAGTCTGAGCATGTCCGATAAAATTGAACTTCGCGCAGAGGTGCCGTCCGAATTGGGCGGCCAACGCCTCGATCAAGTCGCCGCACAATTATTCGCTGAGCACTCGCGCTCGCGCCTTTCCGCCTGGATCAAAGACGGCCGCCTGACTGTGGATGGAGCGGTTATCCGCCCGCGAGACATAGTCCATGGCGGTGCGATTCTTGAGCTGACTGCCGAGCAGGAAGCCCAGGGAGAATGGGTTGCCCAGGACATCGAGCTGGATATCGTCTATGAAGACGACGACATCCTGGTCATCAACAAACCCGCGGGCCTGGTGGTTCACCCGGCCGCCGGGCACGCTGATGGCACCTTGCTCAATGCCCTGTTGCACCACGTGCCGGACATCATCAATGTGCCGCGCTGCGGCATCGTGCACCGTCTGGACAAGGACACCACCGGCCTTATGGTGGTAGCCAAGACCATTCAGGCGCAGACGCAACTGGTTACGCAATTGCAGAGCCGTAGCGTCAGCCGCATCTATGAGTGCATTGTGATCGGCGTCGTTGTGGCCGGTGGCAAAATCAACGCGCCCATTGGTCGTCACGGCCAGCAGCGCCAGCGTATGGCGGTGATGGAGGGCGGCAAGCAGGCCGTCAGCCACTACCGTGTGCTGGAGCGTTTCCGCTCCCACACCCATGTGCGGGTCAAGCTGGAAACCGGGCGTACCCACCAGATTCGCGTGCACATGGCGCACATCAACTTTCCGTTGGTCGGCGACCCAGCCTACGGTGGCCGCTTCCGTATTCCGCCGGCGGCCAGCCAGACCATGGTTGAGTCGCTCAAGACGTTCCCGCGCCAGGCACTGCATGCACGCTTCCTGGAACTGGATCATCCGACGAGCGGTAAGCGCATGAGCTGGGAATCGCCACTTCCAGACGATCTGGTCTGGCTGCTTTCGCTGCTCAAGCAGGATCGCGAGGCGTTTGTCGGATGAATGACTGGCTGATACCTGACTGGCCCGCGCCGGCTCGGGTAAAAGCCTGCGTCACCACCCGTGCGGGCGGCGTCAGCCTGGCGCCGTTCGACAGCCTCAACCTGGGCGATCATGTCGAGGACAGCCTTGAGGCCGTCCTTGAAAATCGCCGTCGCCTGAGTGACGCCTTCGATATCCAGCCTGCCTGGTTGCGTCAAGTCCATGGCACTCAGGTGGTTGAGGCCGATCCGGGCCGTACTGTCGAGGCAGACGGCAGTTGGACCAGCACCGCTGGCATCGCCTGCACATCCATGACCGCCGATTGCCTGCCTGCGCTGTTCTGTAATCGAGCGGGCACCCGCGTTGCTGCAGCCCATGCCGGTTGGCGTGGCTTGGCCGCTGGGGTGCTGGAGGCCGCGTTCGAAAGCCTGGATAGCGCTCCCGCAGACGTTCTGGTCTGGCTCGGCCCTGCCATTGGCCCGCAAGCCTTCGAAGTTGGCCCGGAGGTGCGTGAAGTGTTCATGCAGCAACTGCCGGCCACCGCTGAAGCATTTGTTCCCAGCCACAACGCTGGCAAGTTCATGGCCGACATCTACCAGCTGGCGCGTCTGCGTCTGGGAGTGCGCGGTGTTTCCGCTGTGTATGGTGGCGGTTTGTGCACTGTGACCGACCCGCGTTTCTTTTCTTATCGCCGCAGCCCGCGTACGGGCCGATTCGCCTCCCTTATCTGGCTTGAACGCTAGACTGTCCTGACCTGTATCAACCGTCCGCCGCTTGAAACGCCCAGAATCCACCCCATCTATAAGGGTATCTGGCAGGTTTCTTCATTCAGGATGTGTTTGTTCATAGCTCCGGCCTGCTCAAAAGGAAGGTGACTAATGCGTATTGATCGTTTAACCAGCAAATTACAGTTGGCCTTGTCCGACTCTCAATCCTTGGCGGTGGGCCTCGACCACCCGGCCATTGAGCCTGCGCACTTGATGCAGGCACTCCTGGAACAGCAAGGTGGTTCTATCAAACCCTTGCTGATGCAGGTGGGCTTTGACGTTAACAGTCTGCGCAAGGAGTTGAGCAAAGAGCTCGACCAACTGCCGAAAATCCAGAATCCCACCGGTGACGTGAATATGTCCCAGGATCTGGCGCGCCTGCTCAACCAGGCCGACCGCCTGGCCCAGCAGAAAGGTGACCAGTTCATCTCCAGCGAACTGGTGCTGCTCGCCGCCATGGACGACAACAGCAAGCTCGGCAAATTGTTGCTGGGCCAGGGCGTGAGCAAGAAAGCCCTGGAAAACGCCATCAACAACCTGCGTGGCGGCGAGGCGGTGAACGACCCTAACCATGAGGAGTCGCGCCAGGCCTTGGACAAATACACCGTAGACCTGACCAAGCGTGCCGAAGAAGGCAAGCTGGACCCGGTGATCGGCCGTGACGACGAGATTCGTCGCACCATCCAGGTGTTGCAACGTCGCACCAAGAACAACCCGGTGTTGATCGGTGAACCTGGCGTGGGTAAAACCGCGATTGCCGAGGGCCTGGCCCAGCGCATCATTAATGGTGAAGTGCCAGACGGCCTCAAAGGCAAGCGCCTGCTGTCTCTGGATATGGGCTCGCTGATTGCCGGTGCCAAGTTCCGGGGTGAGTTCGAAGAGCGCCTCAAATCCTTGCTTAACGAATTGTCGAAGCAGGAAGGGCAGATCATTCTGTTTATCGACGAATTGCACACCATGGTCGGTGCCGGTAAAGGCGAAGGCTCCATGGACGCCGGCAATATGCTCAAGCCTGCCTTGGCGCGGGGTGAGTTGCACTGCGTCGGTGCAACTACGCTTAACGAATACCGTCAGTACATCGAAAAGGACGCAGCCCTTGAGCGTCGCTTCCAGAAAGTTCTGGTGGAAGAACCCAGCGAAGAAGACACCATCGCGATCCTGCGTGGCCTGAAAGAGCGCTATGAGGTCCACCATAAGGTGGCGATCACCGACGGTGCGATCATTGCGGCGGCCAAGTTGAGCCATCGCTATATCACTGATCGTCAGTTGCCGGACAAGGCTATCGACCTGATCGACGAAGCGGCCAGCCGCATCCGTATGGAGATCGATTCCAAGCCGGAAGTGCTTGATCGCCTGGATCGGCGCCTGATTCAACTGAAAGTCGAATCCCAGGCGTTGAAGAAAGAAGAAGACGAAGCGGCCAAGAAGCGTCTGGAAAAACTCCAGGAAGAAATTGTTCGCCTGGAACGCGAGTATTCGGACCTCGAAGAAATCTGGACCTCGGAAAAAGCCGAAGTACAGGGTTCGGCGCAGATCCAGCAAAAGATCGAGCAGTCCCGTCAGGAACTGGAAGCGGCGCGCCGTAAAGGCGACCTGAACCGCATGGCCGAGTTGCAGTACGGGGTGATCCCGGACCTGGAGCGCAGCCTGCAGATGGTCGATCAGCACGGCAAGCCTGAGAACCAGTTGCTGCGCAGCAAGGTGACCGAGGAAGAAATTGCCGAAGTGGTCTCCAAGTGGACCGGTATTCCTGTGTCGAAGATGCTCGAAGGCGAGCGCGACAAGTTGCTGAAGATGGAAAGCCTGTTGCATCAGCGCGTCATCGGCCAGGAAGAGGCAGTGGTGGCGGTGTCCAACGCGGTACGGCGTTCCCGGGCAGGTTTGTCCGACCCGAACCGTCCAAGCGGCTCGTTCATGTTCCTCGGCCCAACCGGTGTGGGTAAGACCGAGTTGTGCAAGGCCCTGGCCGAGTTCCTCTTTGATACTGAAGAGGCCATGGTGCGGATCGATATGTCCGAATTCATGGAGAAACACTCGGTGGCTCGCCTTATCGGTGCACCGCCAGGCTATGTAGGCTATGAAGAGGGCGGTTATCTGACCGAAGCCGTGCGGCGCAAGCCTTACTCGGTGATCCTGCTGGATGAGGTCGAGAAGGCGCACCCGGATGTGTTCAACATCTTGCTGCAGGTGCTGGAGGATGGTCGCTTGACGGACAGCCACGGGCGTACGGTGGACTTCCGCAATACGGTGATCGTGATGACTTCCAACCTGGGCTCGGCACAGATCCAGGAATTGGTGGGTGATCGTGAAGCTCAGCGTGCGGCGGTGATGGACGCGTTGACCACGCACTTCCGTCCGGAATTCATCAACCGGGTCGATGAAGTGGTGATCTTCGAGCCTCTGGCGCGGGATCAGATCGCGGGCATCACCGAGATCCAGTTGGGCCGCCTGCGTAGCCGTCTGGCTGAGCGCGAGCTGGACCTTGAGCTGAGCGGCGAAGCGTTGGACAAGCTGATCGCGGTCGGTTACGACCCGGTGTATGGCGCACGGCCACTCAAACGTGCGATCCAGCGCTGGATCGAGAACCCACTGGCGCAGCTGATTCTGTCGGGCAGCTTTATGCCTGGCACCCGCGTCACGGCGACGGTGAAAGACGACGAAATCGTCTTCCATTAAGCCCTGCGCTTGGCGCAACCATAGAAGGCCCCGCATTGCGGGGCCTTTTTTTTCGATAGGGCGTTGAACTGTAAGGCAAAGGCTTGTAAAGTGCGCCCCGCAGCAACGTCAGCCCACGGGTTTCTTCTCCCCAAGAAGAAATCAGAAAGAAGCGCAAATCATTGTCTTAAAAGCAATTTAAAGGGTTGACAGGGGTTTTTAAGATTGTAGAATAGCGCGCCTCAGAGACGCTAACGTAGCGATACGGACAGGGTCGAAGAGGAAGCAACACAGCAGTAACTTTGAAATATGTAGTTCCGTGATAGCTCAGTCGGTAGAGCAAATGACTGTTAATCATTGGGTCCCAGGTTCGAGTCCTGGTCACGGAGCCAATTTCAAACCGGGGTATAGCGCAGTCCGGTAGCGCGCCTGCTTTGGGAGCAGGATGTCGGGAGTTCGAATCCCCCTACCCCGACCATATTTGGGTCGTTAGCTCAGTTGGTAGAGCAGTTGGCTTTTAACCAATTGGTCGTAGGTTCGAATCCCACACGACCCACCATTTTTGAGACCAGTTAACGCTGGAATCGAATCTTAAGATCAGAGGCCAAAAGCGCTGATCGAAGAAGGCGACTGAAAGGTCGCCTTTTTATTACCGGGGTATAGCGCAGTCCGGTAGCGCGCCTGCTTTGGGAGCAGGATGTCGGGAGTTCGAATCCCCCTACCCCGACCATATTAAAAATCCTCGTATCGAAAGATACGGGGATTTTTTTTGTGCTCGCAAATTCTGAATTCACCGCAAAATAAAGTGGGAGCGGCGGTGCGACGATTCGACTTGCTCGCGAATGCGGTGGTTCAGTCACAGATGTACTGACTGACACGGCGCATTCGCGAGCAAGCCCGCTCCCACTTTTGCCAGGCCTCCTTCGAGACCAGGTTGTTAATGCAATTTAAGGCGTGGCTCGGTGCCGCGGCCGATCTTGCTGCCCAGCATCAGCATCGCCGTGCGGAAGAACCCATACAGCGCCATCTGGTGCATGCGGTACAGCGACACGTAGAACATCCGCGCCAGCCAGCCTTCCAGCATCACACTGCCCGTCAAATTGCCCATCAGGTTACCCACCGCGGAAAAGCGCGACAGCGAGATCAGCGAGCCGTAGTCGGTGTACGTGTAGGTCGGCAGCTCCTTGCCTTCGATTCGTAGCTTCAGCGACTTGGCGAGCAATGAGGCCTGTTGATGAGCCGCTTGGGCACGTGGCGGCACATTGCGGTCGGTGCCCGGTTGCGGGCAGGCGGCGCAATCACCAAAGGCGAAGATATTTTCGTCGCGGGTGGTTTGCAGAGTTTGCAGGACTTGCAGTTGGTTGATGCGGTTGGTTTCCAGACCGTCGATGTCCTTGAGGAAACCGGGTGCGCGGATACCGGCCGCCCAGACCTTGAGGCTGGCCGGAATCACCTGGCCGCTGCTGGTGATCAAGGCATCGGCAGTTACTTCACTGACCGCCGAGTTGGTCAGTACCGTCACCCCTAGTTTTTCCAGGGTCTTGTGCACTGGCCCACCGATCCGCTCCGGCAGTGCAGGCAATACCCGCGGGCCGGCTTCGATCAGAGTGATGTGCATGTTTTCCGGCTTGATACGATCCAGGCCATAGGCGGCCAGTTCATGGGCGGCGTTATGCAGCTCGGCGGCCAGCTCGACCCCGGTGGCACCGGCACCCACGATGGCGACGCTGATCTGTTCAACGGCGTCGGTTTGCCCGGCATGGGCGCGCAGGTAGTGGTTGAGCAGTTGTTGATGGAAGCGCTCGGCCTGCTTGCGGGTATCGAGGAACAGGCAGTGTTGCGCTGCGCCCTCAGTGCCGAAGTCGTTGGTAGTGCTGCCTACCGCAATCACCAGGCTGTCATAGCCCAGCACGCGGGCAGGCACCAGTTCGCGGCCTTCTTCGTCGAGGGTGGCGGCCAGCTGGATTTTCTTCTGCTCACGATCAAGCCCGCTCATACGGCCCAGCTGGAACTCGAAGTGGTTCCATTTGGCTTGGGCGACATAGTTGAGTTCGTCTTCCGAGGAATTCAGCGAGCCGGCAGCGACTTCGTGCAGTAACGGCTTCCAGATGTGGGTCAGGTTGGTGTCGACCAGCGTGATGCTGGCCTTGCCACGCTTGCCCAGAGTCTTACCCAGGCGGGTAGCCAACTCCAGGCCGCCGGCACCGCCGCCGACGATAATAATACGATGGGTCATGGGGATATCTCGCAAGGCTAAAAGAAATCGGAGCAGTTACCCTCGCGAGCGCCATGCGGCTCATAGCGTCAGGTAACTCAATAGGCGGCTCAGCGCACCGAGCCCGATTACCACGACCAGCACCACGCAGAGGAGCAGCCACGGCCGGAAAGGCTTGCGCTCGACTCTGTGCTGGGAAAGTCGCAGGTACTCTTCGACACGCTCTTGGTCATCGGGTTTCAGGCGGCTGGTCATAAAGGCCTCGTCAGGTAGACGTTGCAAAGGGGCGCCACGTTACAGCCAGGGGCATCAAAGGCTGATGCCGACATCAAACACTATGCTGCGGCCCAGGTTGTTGCGCAAGAAGTCCGGTGCGTCCGGGTGCGCGAACAACACCCGGGCGAAGGTTGGACCCACCAGTGACAGCGAGCGCCAGCCCTGGCGCAGGTATTCGGTCGGCGGCGGAAAATGGCTGTTGAGGTCCAGTACTTCGCGCTTGAGGCTGGTAAACGCAATGAGGTCCAACTCCCCCAGGTCCATCCCGCGCTCTTTATAGTTGTGGGCTTTTTTACGCAGTGTGGGGGCCAGGCGCAGCAGGAATTCATGGGCGGGGATTCGCCGTGGCTTGGCTTCGCGCCGTACCAGTTGACTCAAGGAGAAAGCACTGCGCCTGCGCAGCAACTCATCGCGCCACTCGTCATTCAGGCGGCGGCCCTCATCCAACACAAAAAAGACCTCGAAGCTGGCGTCGCGAAACAACACGTCGGGCGGCTCCTGGCCCGCTGCGTGGAATTCTTCGACACGGTAGGGCACATTCAAGCCTTGCAACAGGCGTTGGCAGACCCAACGCTCACGCTCCCACTTGCGGGCATTGGACAGAAACGCATTGGCTTGTTCGGCTGCTACGGTGAGCAGGCGCAAATAATCTGAGTCATCCATAGTCGCAGCTTAGCGTTCAAATGATGACCACAGGAAGTCTTGCCTTAAAACCCGGGTGTAGAATGCTTGCGTGAAACAGGCCCAGGGACGAGGTGTGTGATGAGGTTTTTGGTAAAGGCAGAGCATCCGTGATCAGTGCAGCGGTTCTGGCACCCCAGACTCTCGGCTTCGGCTGGCTGGTATATGCGCCCGTGGTGATGTGGGCGACTCTGCGCTCGCCATGGGTGGAGCTGTTTGCCGACCGTCGGCGCCAGCATTTGCTGTTCGGTACGGTGTTCGCGCTGTTCATGCTGTGGCTGGTGCGACGGGATTTCGATACCGGCGTGTCCTACCACTTTATCGGCATGACCGCCGTGACCTTGCTGCTGGATTGGCCGCTGGCAATCGTCGGAGGCTTTGCCGCCCAGCTTGGCTTGATATTGCTGGGGCGCCAGGACCTGGCCGCGCTTGGCATCAATGGCCTGCTGCTGATCGTGCTGCCAGTGCTGGTCACCGAAGGGTGCGCGCTGCTGGTAGAGCGGGCGCAGCCGAGAAACCCCTTTGTGTATATCTTCTGTTCGGGCTTTTTTGCTGCCGCACTGTCGGCATTGCTGTGCCTGTTGGCCGGCCTGGGCCTGTTGTGGTTGGACGGTCTTTTTGCGATGCCTGAGTGGTTAGAAGATTTTGTCGGTTACCTATGGCTGATCATCTTTCCCGAAGCCTTCATCAACGGCATGGTCATCAGCGCGCTGGTGGTGTTTTGCCCGGAATGGCTGGAGACGTTCAACCGTACCCGCTACCTCTCGGCGCCGTGGAAGGACGACGATTCGCGGCGTTGATCCAGGTCAAATGCCAGGCAGCGGCGCGGGTCCATGCTCTGCAAAATTTTCAGGAGCACGGATCATGAGTGTGTACGAGTGGGCACGGCAGGAGTTGCGCAGAAGCCAGGATGCAGCGCAGGAAATCGGTTTTGACCCCGGCTTGACCTTGCGCGCCATGCTCAGTGCGGTGGTGCAGCAAAGCAAGGGGGTACGCAGTTTTGAAGACCTGGCCGACGAGTTGCAATACCTTGCAGAAAACCTCGACGACCAGCAGGAATATGCCTTTATGCGGCCTTAGTGGCGCGGCGGCAGGTCTTCGGAAAACAGTTCATCTTCGGCGTCAGGGGCCACGGGAATCTTGTGTTCTTCAGCGGCCCAGGCGCCCAGGTCGATAAGCTTGCAACGGTCCGAGCAGAACGGTCGGTTGAGGTTGGTCGCTTTCCATTCCACGGGTGCACCGCAGGTTGGGCAGTCGACGGTCAAGGGTTGGCTCATGATCGGCCTCCACGCAAAGTAAGGTAAAAGTGGTGCAGTCGCTCGACCTCGCCGTGCAGCCAGGCGAGGTCCTTATCGTTGACCAGCACGTCATCGGCATGGTTCAGGCGGTCTTCGCGGCTGGACTGGGCCTTGAGAATCGCCTGCACCTGTTGTTCGCTGATGCCGTCGCGCTGCAGGGTACGCTGAATCTGCAGCGATTGCGGCACGTCGATCACCAGGATGCGCTGGGTCATGCTGTACTGTCCGGACTCGATCAGCAGCGGCGACACCAGGATCGCGTAGGGCGATCGGGCGCGTGCCAGGTGGCTGCGAATTTCCTCGGCGATCAGCGGGTGCAGCAAGGCTTCCAGCCACAGACGCTCTTGTGGGATCTCAAAGATCAGTTTGCGCAGCGCGGCACGGTCCAGCTGGCCGTCGGGTTGCAGCACGCTGGCGCCGAAATGTTCGGCGATGCGTGCCAGGGCAGGGCGGCCAGGCTCGACCACCCAGCGCGCGGCATGATCGGCATCCACCAGGTCGATGCCCAGCTTGATAAAGTGCTCGGCCGCAGCGCTTTTGCCGCTGCCAATGCCGCCCGTGAGTCCAAGAATCCAGGGTGTTGCAACAGAAGTGGTCATCTGAAACCGACAGACTGCAAATAGAAGTCGGTTATTTGACCACCCCAGAGCAATGCAATCCAGCCGGCAATTGCCAGGCAGGGGCCAAACGGCATTGGCGCTGACACCTGGGCCTTACGCAAACGCAGCAGGATCAGCCCGGCAAATACGCCCAGCAGCGAGGCCATCAGCAGGGTCATCGGCAGAATCTGCCAGCCGCCCCAGGCTCCCAGCAAGGCCAATAACTTGAAGTCGCCATGGCCCATGCCGTCTTTGCCGGTGGCCAGCTTGAACAGCCAGAACAGGCACCACAAGCTCATGTAGCCGATGACCGCGCCCCACACTGCATCGGGCAGTGGCGTCAGCAGGTCAGCACTGTTGAGGATCAGCCCCAGCCATAGCAGCGGCAGCACCAGCACATCCGGCAGCAGTTGGTGGTCCAGATCAATCAGGCTCATGCCCAGCAAGCCCCAACTCAACAGCATCACCGCGCCGGCTTGCCAGCCGAAGCCGAAGTGCCAGGCGACAGCGGTTGAGATCAGCGCGCACGCGAGTTCGGTGAGGGGGTAACGCAGGCCGATAGGGTCGCGGCAGTGGGCACAACGCCCGCGGAGCAGCAGGTAGCTGAGCACCGGGATATTTTCCCAAGGCCGAATCGGTTGATTGCAGTGCGGGCAGCAGGAGTTCGGGTGCATCAGGTTATAGGCCGGCCCACCGGGCTCGGCTGGCAAGTCGAGAATCTCATGGGCCTGGGCACGCCATTCCCGCTCGAGCATTTTGGGCAGGCGCCACGCCAGCACATTGAGGAAGCTGCCGACGATCAGGCCCAACACCAGCGCCAGGCCAACAAACGCCCAGGGATGTTCGCTCAGCAGCAGGCTCAAAACGCCGTCCCCAATTGAAACACCGGCAGGTACATGGCGACTACCAGCGCGCCGACAATCCCCCCCAATACGACCATGATCAGCGGCTCCATCAGGCTGGTGAGGTTGTCGACCAAGGTATCCACGTCTGACTCGTAGTGGTTCGCGACTTTTTCCAGCATGCGGTCCAGGGTGCCGGACTCCTCCCCGATTGCGGTCATCTGGATCGCCATGCCTGGGAACAGGCCGCTGTTATGCATCGATTGATTCAACTGCATGCCTGTGGATACATCGTGGCGCATACGTTCGATTGCCTGTTTGAAGGGGCCATTGCCGACGGCGCCGGCCACCGAACCCAATGCCTGTACCAGAGGGACGCCCGCCGCAAAGGTGGTGGAAAGTGTGCGAGCGTAGCGAGCAACCGCAGATTTGTGCAGCAGTTTGCCTGCCACGGGCACTTTCAACAAACCCGCCGCCAACCAATGGCGAAAGCCCGGGTAAGTTCGATAGGCGTGATGCCCAGCGACCATTATGGCGCCCACGCCCAGCCCCAGCATCCACCACGCCTGCTGCAGCAGTTCCGAGAGCGCAATGACCGCCAGGGTAAACCCCGGCAATTGGCCGTTGACCCCGGCGAACAGGTTCTGGAACTGCGGCACAACGTGAATCAACAGCACTGTGCTCACCCCTGTGGCAATTACCAGTACCGCGACAGGGTAGGTCATGGCTTTCTTGATCCTGGTTTTGAGCCGTTGGCTTTTTTCCAGATGAATCGCCACGCGCTCGAGCAAGGTTTCCAGGGCGCCGGCTATTTCGCCAGCTGCTACCAGATTGCAATACAACTCATCGAAGTAGCGGGGATATTGACGCAGGGCAGTGGCCAAGGGGTGGCCGCTGGCAATGTGCTGTTTCAACGCCTTCACCAGTTCGCGCAGCTGTAGGTTTTCGACGCCTTCGCTGATGATGTCGAAGGCTTGCAGCAGCGGGATGCCGGCTTTGAGCAAGGTGGCTAACTGGCGGGTGAACAGGGCAATATCTGCGGGCGTTATTCGCGTCTTGAAGATGTGTAAACCGTAAGATTTCTTGCGCACACGCTCAGGGCAGATCCCTTGCTGGCGCAGTTGTACCTTGATCAGCGCAAGGTTATGCCCGGCGATTTGCCCGGAAACCCGGCGGCCTTTGCGGTTGATGCCTTCCCAGGCATAGATTGTCGACGTGTCGTTCATGTGAGGTTGGCGCACCCAGGTCGTGAAGAATTTATAGCTTAGTCAGGTGGCGAATTCGGGCAGGCTGGCGCTGGGCGATAAAATGTCAGATTGTGCGTCTTGCAGGCGAACGGCTGCGTGGGGATGAGTACACTGGCGCCGTTGCACACTACGGGGCGCAGGATGCGCCTTGTCATGGTTCTATTCTGGAGAGTGAAAGAGATGCGTCAAAAAGGTTTTACCTTGATCGAATTATTGATCGTCGTGGCAATCATCGGCATTTTGGCCACCATCGGTCTGCCCATGTACACCAAGCACCAGGCCAAGGCCAAGTTCACGGCGGGGTTGGCTGAAATCAGCGCGCTAAAGGCCGGCTACGAGGACGCCATCAACCAGGGCACCGTGCCAACCCTGGCCCTCATCGGTGGCGCCAGCCCTACCGCCAACTGCGTGATCGAAGCGACAGGCGATGTGGCCTCGGGCGCAGGCTCCATCCGTTGTGAAATCTTGGACGCGCCCGCGCCCGTGCTCGGCAAGACCATCACCTTGACCCGCAGCGCCACCACCGGCTGGAGCTGTGCCACCACGGTAGAGCCGCAGTACGCTGCCAAGGGCTGCGGCGCCAACGGCGCGTGACAGTCGCCGGGCGGTGAGCGAGTTGGTTGCTGCATGCCCAATGCAGTGCTAGCTTTAGCCCACCGCCCGTGTAGCTCAGCCGGTAGAGCAGCGCACTCGTAACGCGAAGGTCGCAGGTTCGATTCCTGTCTCGGGCACCACAGGCACCACTGTTTCAACGGCAATGTTTTCAGATGATCCCAGAATGGTTCTGAAGGCCAGGTGAGCCGGGCATTTGCCCCCGCTCTTTTGTATCTGCGCAACCTTGAAGACCCAGATGCATTCCCATTCCTCGATCTAAGAGAACGACATGACCACGACTGAGATGACCCAGGAAGCACGGCACGAACAAGCGCTCAAGCATTACCTTGAAGCGACGCCGCAGCTTAAAGAAGAGATCAAGGACCTGAGTGCCGACGATCAGCGCGACCAGATTCAGTGGGCATTCGAAGATGAGGCCGAGAGTCAGGGCTACCAGCCTTGGGAGTTGACCCTCAAGTACACCTCGACGCCGGAAGAGTTCGAAGCCGCGCGGTTGGCCTTGCACAAAGAGGCGGCCGAGGTGCTGGGTGTCGATTGGGACGAGTACTGCGAGATGAATAATCTGGTGGTCTAGGCACGGCGGGCTTGTTGTGGCGAGGGAGCTTGCTCCCGCTGGGCTGCGAAGCAGCCCCAAATTAAGTGATCGAAATACATCAGGTGTACGTCGATGAACGGTTTGGGAGCGCTGCGCACTCCAGCGGGAGCAAGCTCCCTCGCCACAATCGCCCGGCCCTGCATGGTTTCTCAGATGCTCAGGCGCATCGACAGATCCACCGCCTTCACATCCTTGGTCATCGCGCCGATGGAGATGTAGTCCACGCCGGTTTCAGCGATAGGCAGCAAGGTGGTTTCATTGATCCCGCCGCTGGCTTCCAGTTTGGCCTTGCCTGCGTTCAGGCACACGGCTTCGCGCATGTCTTCCAGGCTCAGTTCATCCAGCATGATGATGTCGGCACCCGCCGCCAGGGCCTCGCGTAATTCCTCCAGGCTTTCCACTTCGATTTCCACCGGCTTGCCCGGGGCGATCTTGTGGGCGGCGGTGATCGCTTGGGCAATACCACCGCAGGCGGCGATGTGGTTTTCCTTGATCAGGAACGCGTCATACAGCCCGATACGGTGGTTGTGGCAACCGCCGCAGGTCACCGCATATTTCTGCGCTAAACGCAGGCCGGGCAATGTCTTGCGGGTGTCCAGCAGCTTGACCTGGGTGCTGGCGACAAAGTCCGCCAAAAATTGCGCACGGGTGGCAACCCCTGACAGCAATTGCAGAAAATTCAACGCGCTACGTTCACCACTGAGCAGCGAGCGGGCCGGGCCCTCAAGGTGGAACAACGCCTGGTTGGGGCTCACTCGTTCACCATCAGCCACCTGCCAGTGCACAGCGACCCGTGGGTCCAGTTGACGAAACACCGCATCCACCCACGCCGTGCCGGCGATAACAGCCGCCTCACGGGTAATGATCGTGGCCTTGGCCAGCCGTTCGGCCGGGATCAACTGCGCGGTGATGTCGCCACTGCCGATGTCTTCCAGCAGTGCGCGGCGCACGTTGGCTTCGATTTCGGCGGTGAGGTCGGCAAGACGGAGGTTCGGCATAACAGGCTCCACAAACAAAGTGCCTCGATTATAGGGCCAGCGTGCGTTCTAACCCAGGCTCGCCACTCATTTACCGCACAAAGTCAGAGTGTGCTGGCGCAACTGCCCTCGTTTGCAAGATAATCTCGCGCCTTGCAATTGGCGTCATAGCTTTGACGTCCTGGAGGTGATCGGGTGTTTGCAGTGCCTGCCGGGCCTGCGCTCCGTCTCTCCACCGCTCAAAACCGCCGTTTCAGGAGGCCAGGATGCACAATGACGGGAAGGTGGTGCCTATCAACAGGGCACAGGCCACGCCATCGCCGCTCGCGCGCCTGCCGGTGGTGTTGCTGCAGGTGCGTGACAAGGCTGCGCAACAGCTGCAGCAAGGCTTGCAGGAACTGTTCGATAACGCCGACGACACCCTGTTCGAAATGGCCGAAAAGGCCCGTAGCACCGTCGACCATCATATTTTTTTCGAGGCCATGCGCGACCTGCGCCTCAAGCGCAAGAACTTCGAGCGCGTGTTCATGGAGCAGCTGTTTGTGGCGTTCGCCAACCTGGGCCAGGCCCGGTGCAGCGGTGCACACCTGGTGCCGGTGGTGTCTTATGAGGCGGCACCCGGCACCAGCGCGGATGATGTGGAAAAATCCGTGGCTCTGGAGGCGATGCTCGGTCGGGTGCGGCATCGTGATGGCTTGGCCCTGGGGCAGTTGAACGCACGCTTGAGTGAACTGCTCGGCAGGCGCCTGGAGGACCCTGAAAACCCCTTGGGCCCTGCGCGGCTTTGTGAGTTTTTCCTGCAAGCAGGGCGCAGCCTGGGGGTGGAGATTCGCGTCAAGCTGGTCATGCTCAAGCTGTTTGAGAAATACGTGCTCAGTGATGCCGACCTGTTGTATGGCGAGGCCAACCAATTGCTGATCGCCACCGGCGTATTGCCGCAACTCAAGACGGTCCCGTCCCGTCGAGCTGGCGGGCGCGAGGCCCGGGAGCACCAGCATTACACCAGCCAAGCGGTCGCCGACCCGCCGCTGGATGAAAGCGGCCAGCAAGCGTTCAGTGCCTTGCAAAAGTTACTGGTAGCCGTGCGTGGCAGCGTGGCCCCGACCCTTGAAGCCAGTGCCGAGCCGCAGCCGATTGCCACCCGTGACCTGCTACGGCTGTTGTCGCACTTGCAGCAATATGTCCCGGAGCCCGGTGGCGAGGACGATTTCGACCTGCGCAACCAGCTGGAACAGTTGCTGACCCGGGGCAGCGTCAAAAGCGGCAAGTCGAGGGTGTTAGAAGAGGCAGACGAAGATGTGACCAATCTAGTCGCCATGCTGTTCGAGTTCATGTTCGATGACAGCAGTGTGCCGGACGCTTTCAAGGCGCTGATCGCTCGTTTGCAGATCCCGCTGCTGAAAGTGGCGGTGCTGGACAAGAGCCTGTTCAGTTGCGCGGAGCATCCGGCGCGGCGCTTGCTCAATGACATCGCGAGTGCCGTCATCGGCTGGAGCCCGCCCCATGACCACCCACGGGACAACCTCTATCTGTGTATCGAGCAACTCGTACAGCGTGTGCTGAATGAGTTTGTCGAAGACCCGGCGATTTTCTCCCAGTTGCTCACCACGTTCAGCGCATTCATAGCCCAGGAGCGCAAGCGCAGCGAGCGACTTGCGCGACATACCCGTGACGCCGAGCAAGAGCGCCTGCAGGTCGAGGTGGCGCGCCAGCGTGTGGCGCACGTGCTCAATCGGCGGCTCGTGGGCAAAACCTTGCCGCAATCGGTGCTGCAATTTGTGCAGCAGGCCTGGAGCCAGGTGCTGTTAGTGGCCGTTCTCAAGCACGGTGAACAATCGCTGCAGTGGCAGGCGGCACTGCGCACCGTGGATGAATTGATCTGGAGCGTCGGCCTGCGTGAAGACACCGAAGCGGGCCGGCGTTTGCTCGAGCAATTACCCGGGCTGCTCAAGGCCTTGCGTGACGGGTTGGCCGGTGCGGCCTTCGATCCTTTCAGTACCCGCGAGTTCTTCCTGCGGTTGCAGGCCATGCATGTTCAGCCGCTCGACGGCGAGGTGCTGGTTGAAGTCCGTGAGCCTTTTATCCTGGGGGCTGGCCCGCCGGGTGCCGACGAACCAATGCCCCATGATGACCCCGACCTGCTCAAAGCCAAGCAGTTGCGAGCCGGTACCTGGGTAGCGCTGCAGCAAAATGAAGCCGGTACCCTGCGCTGCAAATTGACCGCCATCATGCCGCCCGCCGATACCTATGTTTTTGTCAGCCGCGCGGGCCTCAAAGTGTTGGAGAAAAGCGCGGGCCAGTTAGCGCTGGCGTTCAAGCAGGGCGTCCTGCACGCCTTGGATGATGGCCCGCTGTTCGAGCGTGCGCTGGCAGCGGTGGTGGACAACCTGCGGCAACTCAATCGCGGCAAGTGATCGCAACCGCAGGGTGGAACGCGGCATACTGGTCACACCTCTTATCATTCAAGGAGCCTGTATGCAGTTGGACCCCGCCAGCGGTTGGTGCCAGGGCATTCGTCATTGCCCTTCGCCCAACTTCAACGAGCGCCCTGAAGGCGAAATCTCGCTGTTGGTGGTGCATAACATCAGTTTGCCCCCGGCGCAGTTCAACACCGGCAAGGTGCAGGAATTTTTCCAGAACCGCCTGGATATCTCAGAGCATCCCTATTTTGAAGGGATCGCGAGCCTACGAGTGTCTGCGCATTTTCTGATTGAACGTGACGGCACTGTGACGCAATTTGTTTCGTGCCGCGACCGTGCCTGGCATGCCGGTATTTCCGTCTTTGAAGGGCGCGAGGTCTGCAACGATTTTTCTCTGGGAATCGAGCTGGAAGGCACGGATGACCTACCGTTTACCAATGCCCAGTATGCGGCGTTGATCGACCTGACACGCCAACTGCTGGCCGCATACCCAGATATCACCCGCCAACGTATTTGTGGTCACAGCGACATCGCTCCGGGGCGCAAGACCGACCCGGGCCCCGCTTTTGATTGGGCGCGCTTTCGCAGCGCCCTGCAGGATGGAGGACACGAACGATGAGTTTCCTGGTGTTGGTGCTGGCCGTGTGGATCGAGAAGTTCTCGGCCCTGCGCCTGCGGTTGCAGCGCGACGGTGGATGGCTGCGTGAGCTGGCCAAGCTGGAATCGAGCCCGCGCATGGGCAAGCGCCCTTGGTTGATCCTGCTGATATTGGTGCTGCTGCCGGTGGCATTGCTGGCATTGTTGTTGCTGGTCCTGGAACCGGTGGCCTATGGCCTGTTGGCATTGCCGGTGCACTTGCTGGTGGTGATCTACAGCCTGGGCCGTGGCGATCTATTGGCGGGGCTGGGGCCGTTTCGCGACGCCTGGCGGCGCGGTGACCTGCAAGCGGCCGAGCATGTGGCCGAACGCGACCTCAAACTTGGCGCCGACAGTGGCGAGCAATTGCTGGAGCGCGTCCAGGGCTACCTGCTGTGGCAGGCGTATCAAAGCTTTTTCGCGGTGATTTTCTGGTATTTCCTGCTGGGCCCGGTGGCCGCCCTGGCCTACCGGCTGTTGGCGCTGGCCAGCGAAAACAGCCAGAACCCGTTGGTGGCCGAGCGCGCCACGCAACTGCGCCACGCGTTTGACTGGTTGCCGGTACGCCTGCTGGCGGCCAGCTTTGCCTTGGTGGGTAATTTCGTCGGGGTCAGCCGTGTGATGCTCCACGAACTGTTGAGCTGGGACATCAGCGCGGCACAGTTGGTGGAAAGAGTCGGCCTGGCCGCCGCGGAAATTCCTGCGCCCGTGGTGGGGGCCGATGGCATCAACAGCCTGGATCGCCTGTGGGAACTGCTGCTGCGTGCGGCGGTGCTGTGGTATGCCGGGTTTGCGATCTGGACGGTGTTGCCCTGATGGTAGGAGCGAGCTTGCTCGCGAAAAACGTCAACGATAACGCGTGCTTCCTGAATAAACGCGGCGTCTGTGAGTCTTTCGCGAGCAAGCTCGCTCCTACATGGCGTTAGGGCTTTCCCCTTGCCACATTTGGCCTCCAGACACGCCGTTAACCTTACGTTACAAAACTCCCTTTCGAATTGAGCTATACAGATAGAGCGCCAAATAGTGGCTATCTGCCGCCGCCCTGCGCCTCAATAAAAATAAAAGAAGGGGAGGTCACCTGTGAAGAGCTTGCTCTATCCCGCCGTCGCGCTGATGAACCGCCTGAGTTTCGGCATGAAGTTCAGCCTGATCAGCGTGCTGTTCCTGCTGCCGATGCTGGCGACCAACTATTACCTGGTGCGCGACTCGTGGCGTGAATACCAGGGCACCCGGGTCGAACTGCAGAGTCTCGACCTGCTCGGCAGCAGCCTGGCGTTGCGCCGCGATCTGGAAACCCTCAACAACCAGGTAGAGATCAATGCCACCCTCGGCCAGTCCGGTAAAGCGGCAGACCTGGAGACCAGGATCAGCGCCTTGGAAGCGAGTGTAGTGGGGCGCTTGCAAGGCTTGCGCGCCATCGCGACCCAGCCCGAGCAAGTTGCCGTCTTCGACAGTAAGCGCGATGAGCTGATCGCTGCGTTCAAGGCCCAGCAACAGGAAACTTCGTTGCTCAACAAAGCGGCGTTGATCGGCAAGTTACTCAACCAGGCCCAGATGTTCAGCCAGATCATTGCCAGCCAAGCCGGCTTGAGCCGTGATCCGCAAAGTGATCTGCGCCAGCTCAGCGACCTGGTCACCACCGTCACCCCTCAAGTCACCCAGGCCTTGGGCGAAGGCCGTGCGATGGGCGCGTACTCCCTGGGGCAGGGCTTTATCAATTCATCCTCCAGCACCCGTTTTGACGAACTGCTGCAGCAGCTGGAAAAACTCCACGGGGAATATGGCTTGAAGCTGCAGGACGCGTTGGGCGCCAGCCAGGCCGCGCATGCAGCCCTCGACGTTTCGGCGCAAGCCAGCCGGGCCAGCCTCAAGCAAGGCAGCGAGTTTTTTGAAGAGCAGGTGGTGATGGCCGAGACCCTCGATACGTCTTGGCAGGGTTTTTATGACGGCGTCAGCCAGTTGATGGCCAAGACCTATCAATTGGATGACGCCACCCTGGCGTTCCTCGGGCAGCAGTTGCAGCAACGCCTGGCGCAAAACCGCCTGCACATGGTGTTGCTGGTCACGGCCCTGGCGGCGGTATTTGCGTTGATTTTCTATCTCTATGCCGGTTTCTTTGTCTCCACTCGCACCACCTTGCGCCGCCTGGGGGCGATGATGGACAAAGTGGCGGCAGGTGACATGACGGTCACCTTCGTTGCTCAAAGCCGCGACGAGCTGGGCGACTTGGGCCAGGTGTTCAATGGCACCGTGGCCAAGATTCATGACCTGATCGAACGTGTTGGGCATACGGTCAGCCAGGTGGAGCTGCAGGCCGGCCAGGTGCAGGCGGTGTCGGCACAGAGTAACCAGGCGGTGTCCGGCCAGCGCAGCCAGATCGAACAAGTGGCGACCGCGATGAACCAGATGTCCGCCACTGCCCAAGAGGTGGCGCGCAGCGCGGCGGCGGCGGTCAGTAGTGCCCAGAGCGTCAATGATGAAACGGTCACCGGGCGTGCGCTGGTGCAATCCCAGCAAGGCGGCATCGCCCGCCTGGCGGCGGAGATTGACGAATCGGTGCGGGTGATCAACCAACTGGCTGCCGACAGCCAGTCCATCAGCAGCGTCCTGGAAGTGATCAAGAGCATTGCCGAGCAGACCAACCTGCTGGCGCTCAACGCGGCCATCGAAGCCGCGCGCGCCGGTGACCAAGGGCGTGGTTTTGCGGTGGTGGCCGACGAGGTGCGCACCCTGGCTCGGCGCACCCAGCACTCCACCGAGGAAATCGAGCAGATGATCAGCCGCTTGCACAGCGGCGTGGGCGCGGCGGTGAAGGCCATGGGCAGCAGCCATGAAATGGCGAATGGCACGGTGGGGCAGTCGGAAAAAGTCCAGCAAGCCTTGGAAAATATCCTGGGGGCAGTTGGGATGATCGTCGATCAGAACCAGCAAATCGCCGCCGCCGTGGAGCAGCAAACGGCGGTCGCCCACGACATCGACCAGAACATTGTCGAAATCAACCGTGCTGGCGAGCATGCAGCGCAAGGCGCCCAGCACACGGAAGCGGCCAGTCGACAACTGGCAACCCAGGTGGTTGAGTTGAAGCAATTGATTGGTGCGTTTCGGGTGTAGGGAGGTTCTGAAGGGCGGAGCCACGGGCCCTGTGGCCCATGTCTTGATTTACCGATGCGTCTTTTATCGGGGCGTGAATAGGTGAAAATTTATTTCATCCGTCACGGTCACGAGGGGACAAAACGATGGCCGCCGCAATCGGTATCAGGGGGCACTGCGCCCAGTGCAACATGACGTTTGAACTCAAGCCTTGGCAACTGAACGCCATTGCCATCGATGTGCCGTTTGACTGTATGTATTGCCACTGCGGGTTGCAGTTGGGCTGCGTCAAGCAGTTGCGCCAATTCAGGGCCCTGGACCAATGGGCGCTGGTGCGGCCGAGCATGATCATGCTGACGTGCGCGACCTTGCTGGTGGCCTTGGTCGCCGAGTGGCTGGGGCTGCTCAGTGTCATCGCGCAGTTCAACATTTCACTGGTCGCGGTGTTGATCCATTTGCTGGTGGTGCGCTACGCCCGTCATCGCCAGACAATGACCTTGAACTTGCAGGCCATCAGTGCGCTACCAGTTGAACAGCTCGCACGCATTGCGTGTGCTCGCCTCAGCCAGCAATAGAGGGCTGATACCCATGCGCTCGGCCAGGGCCGTGCAGATGTCTGGCAGGTGCTGCGGGCTATTGCGCTGGTTGGGGTACATGGCCGGGGCCATATCCGGCGAGTCGGTCTCCAGCACCACGGCGTCGAGGGGCAATTGGGCCAGTACCCGGTGCATGCGCAGGGCCTGGGGCCAGGTGGCAGCGCCACCCAGGCCCAGTTTGAACCCGAGCTTGATGTACTCGCGTGCCTCTTCAACGCTGCCGGCGAACGCATGGATGATGCCGCCTCTGGGCAGGCGGATACGCTTTAAGGTGGCAATTACCGCGGCGTGGCTGCGGCGAACGTGGAGCAGGGCCGGCAGCTGGAAATCCACCGCGAGTTTCAGCTGGGTTTCAAATAGCGGTTGCTGGCGCTCGTGGTCCAACTGTTCAAGAAAGTAATCCAGGCCAATTTCGCCCACGGCGCACAGTTGCCGGTGGCCATGCAGGCGCGTCAACCAGTCGCCCAGCTCCAGCAGGTCGGCGGGGCGATGCTCATCGAGATACACCGGGTGCAAGCCGAAGGCGGCGAACAAGCCTTCGTCCTGTTGCACCAAGTCCCATAGCCGCTGCCAATTTTTCTGGTACACCCCCAGCACCACCAGGCGCCGCACGCCGAGGTCACGGCTGTGGGCGAGGACGTGCGTGCGATCCTGGTCGAAGTCCTCGAAGTCCAGGTGCGTGTGGGTGTCGATCAGCTCCACGCTCAGGCCTCGAGGATACGCTGCTTGAAGGTCCGGCCAATCGCATGCACGCCGGGTTGGTACTGTTCTTCTTCAACGGCGGCCAGGGCCAGGCGCAGGGCGGTCTCGGCGATCAATTGATGTTGTTGGGCCATGGCGTTGACCGGCAGCGGGAGGAAATCCAGCAACTGGGTATCGCCGAAGGTGCCCAGGCGCAGGGGGCGTGACTTGAGAGGGAAGTCATGCAGCGCATCAAACACGCCTTGGAGCAGTACGTAGGAGGTGGTTACCAGCGCGTCCGGCAGATGCCCCAGGCGTTGCAGCAATTGCTCCATCAGCTCTCGGCCGCAGTCACGACTGAAGGCTTCGCCCTGTTCGATGATCACTTCGCCCGTAAAGCCTTGCAGCGCATCGCGGAAACCGGCGGTACGCGCCTGGCTGATGCTCAGCTCGGGCCGTGCGCCGATCAGCGCGATCTGCTTGGGCAACGGTTGCAGCAGGCTGCTAGTGAGTTGCTGGCAGGCCTGGTGGTCGTCGCTGACCACGGAGCAGAACTGGTTCGGCTCCATCTCCCGGTCGATGGCAATCACCGGCAGCCCCTTGGCCTGCAACTCGCGATAGCTGTCATCGCTGGCCGGCAGGCAACTGGCGACGAACAACGCATCGCAACGCCGCGCCCGGAACAGTTGCAGCAGTTGGCGCTCGCTGTCCGCTTCGTCATCGGAGCTGGCGATCAGTAACTGATAGCCGCGCGCCCGCGCACCTTGTTCCAGCAGTTTGGCGATGCGTGCGTAGCTGGGGTTTTCCAGGTCTGGCAGGATGAACCCCAAGGTCCGCGTATGCCGGCTGCGCAGCCCCGCGGCTTGAGGGTTGGGGGTAAAGCCATGGGCTTGGACCACGGCACGCACACGCTCAACGGTGGCGTTGCTGATGCGCTGCTGTTCGGCCTTGCCATTGATGACATAGCTGGCGGTGGTAACGGACACACCGGCCAGACGTGCGATATCACTGAGTTTCAAACCGGGATTTCCTTGTTTTTTGGCGCTCGCCCCGACATTTTGTCCAATCGTAACCGATTCCAGCATTCGACCAATGTCCCACAGCAAGCGCCGAGTGGCCCTTCAAGCTTGCGTAATTAACGCGTAATCTGCCATAAATTCTAGATTAAACGTTTCAGCAAGCGTATTTTTACGATGTTCGCTACTGAGTGACCACTGCCAATTGACCGCTCAGTCAGTTAATTTTGATCATATTTACCTACAACAATACCTAGTGCGCCTGTCGCACTAACTAGGAGAACGGCATGCTTGAGCTCACTGTAGAGCAGATATCCATGGGCCAGGTGGCTGTGGATAAATCTGCTGCCTTGCACCTGCTCGCTGACAAATTAGTGGCCGATGGCCTGGTTGCCGAAGGTTATCTCAGTGGCTTGCAAGCCCGTGAAGCCCAAGGTTCGACCTTTCTCGGCCAAGGCATTGCTATCCCCCATGGCACGCCAGAAACCCGCGACCAAGTGTTTTCCACCGGTGTGCGCCTGCTGCAGTTCCCCGAAGGGGTGGACTGGGGCGATGGCCAGATCGTCTATCTGGCGATTGGCATCGCGGCTAAATCCGATGAACACCTGCGCCTGTTGCAACTGCTCACCCGTGCCCTCGGTGAAACCGACCTGGGCCAGGCGTTGCGCCGTGCCGGCAATGCCGAAGCGCTGTTGAAACTGTTGCAAGGCGCGCCCCAGGAACTGGCGCTGGATGCGCAGATGATCAGCCTGGGCGTGTCGGCCGATGATTTTGAAGAGTTGGTGTGGCGCGGTGCGCGCCTGCTGCGCCAGGCCGACTGCGTGAGCAATGGCTTTGCCGCCGTATTGCAGCAAGTCGACGCGCTGCCCCTGGGCGATGGCCTGTGGTGGTTGCACAGCGAGCAGACGGTCAAGCGCCCGGGCCTGGCCTTTGTGACGCCGGACAAACCTATGCGTTACCTCGGCCAGCCCTTGCACGGCCTGTTCTGCCTGGCGAGCCTCGGTGAAGCGCACCAGACCCTGCTTGAACGCCTGTGTGCCTTGCTGATTGAAGGGCGCGGCCACGAGTTGGGACGCGCCACCAGCAGCCGCGCGGTGCTGGAAGTGCTGGGCGGTGAACTGCCGCCGGACTGGCCCAGCGCCCGTATTACCCTGGCCAACGCCCACGGCCTGCACGCGCGCCCGGCCAAGATCCTGGCGCAATTGGCGAAAAGTTTTGACGGCGATATCCGCGTACGTATCGTCGATGGCGCGGTGGGCGCCGTGTCGGTCAAAAGCCTGAGCAAGTTGCTCAGCCTCGGCGCACGTCGTGGCCAGGTGCTGGAGTTTGTGGCCGAGCCGACGGTGGCCGGCGATGCACTGCCCGCCCTCTTGGCCGCCGTGCAAGAGGGCCTTGGCGAAGAGGTCGAGCCCTTGCCCACGGTGAGCGCACAGCCCGCACAGGTCGATATCGAACCGGTGCTCAGCGCGCCACTGAGCGGTAGCCAACTCCAGGCCATTGCCGCCGCGCCGGGTATCGCGATCGGCCCGGCTCATATCCAGGTGCCGCAGGTGTTCGATTACCCGCTACGGGGCGAATCCGCCGCCGCCGAACGCCAGCGCCTGCACACCGCCTTGAGCGACGTGCGCACGGATATCCAGGGCTTGATCGAGCGTAGCCAGGCCAAGGCCATCCGCGAGATTTTCATTACCCACCAGGAAATGCTCGACGACCCGGAACTGACCGACGAAGTCGACACCCGCCTCAAGCAGGGCGAAAGCGCCGAAGCCGCCTGGATGAGCGTGATCGAAGCCGCCGCCAAGCAACAGGAAGCCTTGCAGGATGCCTTGCTGGCCGAGCGTGCTGCCGACTTGCGTGACATCGGCCGCCGCGTGCTGGCCCAGTTGTGCGGCGTCCAGAGCGTGCAGGAACCGAGCGAGCCCTACATCCTGGTGATGGAAGAGGTCGGCCCTTCGGACGTGGCGCGCCTGGACCCGGCCCGCGTTGCCGGCATTCTCACCGCCCGGGGCGGCGCCACCGCTCACAGTGCCATTGTCGCCCGCGCCCTGGGCATTCCGGCCTTGGTCGGCGCTGGCGCTGCGGTGTTATTGCTCAACCCGGGCACGCCACTGTTGCTCGATGGCCAGCGTGGTCGCCTGCATGTGGACCCCGACGCCGCCACCCTGCAACGGGCCACCGTGGAGCGCGACAGCCGCGAACAGCGCTTGCAAGCCGCATCGGCCCAGCGCCATGAAGCGGCGCTGACCCGTGACGGCCACGCCGTGGAAGTGTTCGCCAATATTGGCGAAAGCGCCGGGGTGGCCAGCGCAGTGGAGCAGGGCGCCGAAGGCATTGGCCTGCTGCGCACCGAACTGATTTTCATGGCTCACTCCCAGGCGCCAGACGAGGCCACTCAGGAGGCCGAATACCGTCGCGTACTCGACGGCCTCAATGGTCGCCCGTTGGTGGTGCGCACCCTGGATGTGGGCGGCGACAAGCCTTTGCCCTATTGGCCGATCGCCGAAGAGGAAAACCCCTTTCTGGGTGTGCGCGGCATTCGCCTGACGTTGCAACGCCCGCAGATCATGGAAGCGCAACTGCGCGCATTGCTGCGTGCAGCAGACAACCGCCCGCTGCGCATCATGTTCCCCATGGTCGGCAGCGTGGATGAGTGGCGCGCCGCCCGGGACATGACCGAGCGCCTGCGCCTGGAGATCCCAGTGGCAGACCTGCAACTGGGGATCATGATCGAAGTGCCCTCAGCCGCGCTGCTGGCGCCGGTCCTCGCCAAGGAAGTCGACTTCTTCAGCGTCGGCACCAACGACCTGACCCAATACACCCTGGCCATCGACCGCGGCCACCCGACCCTGTCGGCCCAGGCCGATGGCTTGCACCCTGCAGTCCTGCAACTGATCGACATCACCGTGCGCGCCGCCCATGCCCACGGCAAATGGGTAGGCGTGTGCGGCGAGTTGGCGGCGGACCCGCTGGCGGTGCCGGTGCTGGTCGGCCTGGGCGTGGATGAGTTGAGCGTGTCGGCCCGCAGCATTCCTGAAGTGAAGGCGCGGGTGCGTGAATTCAGTCTGAGCGAGGCCCAGGGCCTGGCGCAACAAGCACTGGCGGTGGGTTCGCCCGCCGAAGTGCGTGCCCTAGTGGAGGCCGTGTAGATGGCGAATATTCTGACCCTGACGCTGAACCCGGCGTTGGACCTCACGGTACGCCTGGCGCACCTGCAACCCGGTGAGGTCAATCGCAGTGAAGCGATGCTCACCCACGCCGCGGGCAAGGGCGTGAATGTGGCGCAAGTGCTGGCGGACCTGGGCCATTACGTCAGCGTGGGCGGGTTTCTCGGCAGTGCCAACCCCCAGGCTTTCAATGCGCTGATCAAGCGCCGTGGGTTTGGCGATGCCTTCATCCGGGTTCCCGGCGAAACCCGTAGCAACATCAAGATTGCCGAACAGGATGGGCGTGTCACCGACATCAATGCACCGGGGCCGCTGGTGACTGAAGAGGCGCTAAAAGCGCTGCTCAAGATGGTCGCGATCATTGGCCCGGAGTTCGATGCGGTCGTGGTGGCCGGTAGCTTGCCGCGCGGCGTCAGCCCGCAGTGGTTTAAAGGTCTGCTGGAGGCGTTGAAGGACCTCGGTTTGAAAGTCGCCCTGGACACCAGCGGCGAAGCGCTGCGCCTGGGGTTGGAGGTTGGCCCGTGGCTGGTCAAACCCAATACCGAAGAGTTGGCCGAGGCCTTGGGTAACGCCACCGATGCCATCAGCCGCCTGCATCAGCAAGGCGTCGAACATGTGGTGGTCTCCGACGGGGCCGCAGGCGTGACCTGGTACCGCCCGGGTGCGGCGCTGCACGCCACGCCGCCCAAGGTGGCAGTGGCCAGTACCGTGGGCGCCGGCGACTCGCTGCTGGCCGGGATGCTCCACGGTTTGCTCAGTGGCGATACGTCGGAGCACACCTTGCGCCGGGCCACGGCGATTGCCGCGATGGCGGTGACACAGATCGGTTTTGGCATCAGCGATGACGCGCAGTTGGCGCATCTCGAAAGCGGCGTCGATGTACGCACGCTGACAGAACAATAAGAGGGTTTGTGATGAAGTTAGCCATTGTTACCGCCTGCCCGAACGGCATGGTCACCAGTGTGCTGTGCGCCCGCTTGTTGGACGCCGCCGCCCAGCGCATGGGCTTGCACACCAGTGTTGAAGTCGTCGATGTACAGCGCCCGGAGCGCCAGTTGTCCCAGGCGACGATTGATGATGCCGAGTGGGTGCTGCTGGTCAGCAGTACCCCGGTGGATATGCAGCGGTTTGTCGGCAAGCGTGTGTTCCAGAGCACACCGGCCCAGGCATTGGCGGATGTCGAAGGCGTGCTGCGCCGGGGCGCCGAAGAAGCCCGGGTGTATGTCGCCGACGCCGCCCCGGTGGCGGCCAAGGCTGCGCCGCGTATCGTCGCGATTACCGCGTGCCCCACCGGTGTGGCCCACACGTTCATGGCCGCCGAAGCCTTGCAGCAGACTGCTCAGCGCCTGGGTTATGACCTGCAGGTCGAGACCCAAGGTTCGGTGGGCGCTCGCACCCCGTTGAGCTCGCAAGCGATTGCCGATGCCGATGTGGTGTTGCTCGCGGCGGATATCGAAGTGGCCACCGAGCGTTTCGCCGGCAAGAAGATTTACCGCTGTGGCACCGGCATTGCCCTCAAGCAATCCGAAGCCATCCTCAACAAAGCCCTGGCCGAAGGCGCGGTGGAAAGCGCGGCCGGCGGTGCACCGGCCAAGGCGGAGAAAACCGGCGTCTACAAACACCTGCTCACCGGCGTGTCGTATATGTTGCCGATGGTGGTGGCGGGGGGCTTGCTGATCGCCTTGTCGTTTGTGTTCGGCATCCATGCTTTCGAGCAGCCCGGCACCTTGGCGGCGGCGCTCAAATCCGTGGGTGACCAGGCGTTCCTGTTGATGGTGCCGTTGCTGGCGGGCTACATCGCCTACTCGATTGCCGACCGTCCTGGCCTTGCGCCCGGCATGATCGGCGGGCTGCTGGCTGGGACGCTGGGGGCTGGGTTTATCGGCGGCATCCTGGCCGGCTTCGTCGCCGGGTATTGCGTCAAACTGATCAGCCGCGCAGTGCAACTGCCCCAGAGCCTGGAAGCGCTCAAGCCGATCCTGATCATCCCGTTACTGGCGAGCCTGTTTACCGGGCTTGTGATGATCTACCTGGTGGGCCCACCGGTCGCCCGCTTGCTCACGGGCCTGACGGATTTCCTCAGCACCATGGGCACCACCAACGCGGTGCTGCTGGGCATTCTGCTCGGCGGCATGATGTGCGTGGACTTGGGTGGGCCGATCAACAAGGCGGCCTATGCGTTCTCGGTTGGCCTGCTGGCCGCGTCGAGCGGCGCGCCGATGGCCGCGACCATGGCCGCCGGCATGGTGCCGCCGATTGGCATGGGCATCGCCACGTTGCTGGCCCGGCGCAAGTTCGCCCAGACCGAGCGCGAGGCCGGCAAGGCGGCGATGATCCTGGGGCTGTGCTTTATCTCTGAAGGCGCGATTCCCTTCGCCGCCAAAGACCCGCTGCGCGTCATCCCGGCCAGCATCGCCGGTGGCGCGTTGACCGGTGCGCTGTCGATGTACTTCGGCTGCAAACTCGCCGCGCCCCATGGCGGGTTGTTTGTGTTGGTGATTCCGAATGCGATGAACCATGCGTTGTTGTATTTGTTGGCGATTGTGGCGGGCAGTGTGTTGACCGGCTTGGTGTATGCCGTGCTCAAGCGACCGGAAGCGGCCGAGCTGGCCGTGACTGCCTGACCAGTAAAAGTGTGGGGGCAAGCCCAAATACCCTGTAGGAGCGAGCTTGCTCGCGAAGAACTCGCAGGCGCCGCGTTCATTCAGCAAGCCCGCGTGATCGTTGACGTTTTTCGCGAGCAAGCTCGCTCCTACAGTTGTAGCCTGTCATCTGCGCTTCATCCCGTCATGCTTTAGTGGCCCTTTTGATACTCAAGAGGGCACCTGCATGAGCCACTTCGATCTCGGTCGCCGCCGTGTGATGCAAGCTGTGGGCGCTGGCCTGCTGTTGCCGGGCCTGGCGCCGGCGGTGATCGCTTCGGTGAAGGACCGACCGCAACTCACTGACGGCGTGCAATCGGGCGACCTGCAGGGCGATCGCGCAATGATCTGGAGCCGCAGTGACCGCCCGGCGAAGATGGTGGTGGAGTGGGATACCCGCAGCGTGTTCAGCAACCCGCGCCGATTCGTCTCGCCCCTGGCCGACAGCCGCACCGACTTTACCGCCCGTGTCGAGCTCACCGGGCTGCCGGTCGACCAGGCGATTTTCTACCGCGTGCATTTCGAAGACGCCCAGACCGGCATTGCCAGTGAACCCTGGTTCGGGCACCTGCGTAGCGTGCCGCAACAGCGGCGTGATATCCGTTTTGTGTGGAGCGGCGACACCGTCGGCCAAGGCTTCGGCATCAACCCGGACATCGGTGGCATGCGCATCTATGAAGCCATGCGCCTGCGCCTGCCAGACTTTTTTATCCACAGCGGCGACACCATCTACGCCGACGGCCCGATACCCGCGCAGCTCACCACTGAAGGAGGGCGCATCTGGCGCAACATCACCACTGAAGCCAAAAGCAAAGTCGCGGAAACCCTCGATGAATATCGCGGCAATTACCGTTACAACCTGCTGGATGAAAACGTACGCCGCTTCAACGCCGAGGTGCCGCAGATCTGGCAGTGGGACGATCACGAGGTGATCAACAACTGGTCATCGAGCAAGCAGTTGGATGAGCGTTACCAGACCCGCGACATCAACACCCTGGTGGGCCGTGCCCGCCAGGCCTGGCTGGAATATTCACCCATGCGCCGACAGAGCGCCGACAGTGGCGGGCGCATTTATCGCAAGCTCAGTTATGGGCCGCTGCTGGATGTGTTTGTGTTGGATATGCGCAGCTATCGCGGGCCCAATGATGACAACCTGGGCGCTGAAAAACCCTTTCTTGGGCGTGAACAGTTGGACTGGCTCAAGCGCGGGCTCAAGGCATCGCAAGCGCAGTGGAAGGTGGTAGCCGCCGACATGCCTATCGGCCTGGGCGTGCCCGACGGTGAGGTCAGCCCCGGCGTGGCGCGTTGGGAAGCGATCGCCAATGGCGACCCTGGCCCGGCGCAAGGGCGTGAGCTGGAGATCGCCGAACTGCTAGGGTTCCTGCATGAGCACAAGGTGCGCAACCACCTGTGGCTGACGGCCGATGTGCATTACTGTGCGGCGCAT
>NZ_JBQEQE010000002.1:78178-194318 GCF_052046095.1 Pseudomonas sp. 22072 | reverse complement strand
CCGTTCTGGGAGTTTGTGGCGGGGCCGTTGAATGCCGGGAGTTTCGGGCCCAACCCACTGGATAAAACCTTTGGCCCGCAGGTGGTATTCCAAAAGGCGCCACCGGCACAGAACACCTCGCCGTTTGCGGGTTTTCAGTTTTTTGGTGAAGTGCAGATTGATGGGCAGACGGCGGAGTTGACGGTGACGCTGCGCGATCTCGATGGAATCTCGGTGTTCGAGCAAAAGCTGCAACCGGCCTGATCGTTCCCACGCTGTGTGGGAACGCATCCTGTGACGCTCCGCGTCACGCCGTCAAGAGCGGACGCGGAGCGTCCAGGGCGGCATTCCCACGCGGAGCGTGGGAACGATCAAATAACTGCTAGGGTTCCTGCATGAGCACAAGGTGCGCAACCACCTGTGGCTGACGGCCGATGTGCATTACTGTGCGGCGCATCACTATCACCCTGACCGCGCGGCGTTCCAGGATTTCGAGCCGTTCTGGGAGTTTGTGGCGGGGCCGTTGAATGCCGGGAGTTTCGGGCCCAACCCACTGGATAAAACCTTTGGCCCGCACGTGGTATTCCAGAAGGCGCCACCGGCACAGAACACCTCGCCGTTTGCGGGCTTTCAGTTTTTTGGTGAAGTACAGATTGATGGGCAGACGGCGGAGTTGACGGTGATGCTGCGCGATCTCGATGGAGTCTCGGTGTTCGAGCAAAAGCTGCAACCGGCCTGATCGTTCCCACGCTCTGCGTGGGAACGCATCCTGTGACGCTCCGCGTCACGCCGTCAAGAGCGGACGCGGAGCGTCCAGGGCGGCATTCCTACGCGGAGAGTGGGAACGATCAAATATCAATAGACATCCCTGCGATAGCGACCCTGTTCGATCAGGCGCTCCAGCGCCTCATTGCCCAAGATGTCTTTCAGTGCCTGATCCACCCCCGTCGCCATCCCCTGCAAGCTGCCACACACATAAATCGCTGCGCCGTCCGCGAGCCATTTGCGCAGCACATCCGCTGACTCGCGCAGGCGATCCTGTACGTAGATCTTCTCCTCTTGATCGCGGGAAAATGCCAGGTCCAGCAGGGCCAGGTCTCCACTGGCGAGCCAGCCTTGCAGTTCGTCCTGGCACAGGTAGTCGTGGGCGATATTGCGCTCGCCGAACAGCAGCCAGTTTCGCTGCTGGCCGTCGGCAATGCGTGCTTTGAGCAAGCTGCGCAGGCCCGCAAGCCCGGTGCCGTTGCCCAGCAGAATCAGCGGCACAGGCGCGTCGGGCAAATGGAAGCCGCTGTTGCGCCGCAGACGCAGGCTGATGGCCGAGCCGAGGGCGGCGTGTTCAGTCAGCCAGCCGGAGCCAAGCCCCAGGCTGCCGTCGGGGTGGCGTTCCTGGCGCACAATCAGCTCCAGCACGCCGTCGCTGGCAATCGAGGCGATGGAGTATTCGCGCATGCCCAGGGGGACCAGCGCATCCACCAATGCCTGGGCGTGCAGGCCGACCAGGTGCGTGCGGTTTTCCGGCAGTTGGCGCGTGGCCAGGGCCTGATCAAGGGTGTGGGCGACGCCGTCGATCACCACACCGTCGCTGCCGACCAAGCCCAGGCCGGCCAGGAAGTGTTCGATGGCCCAGGGGCAATTGCGCGGCAGGACTTCCACCAGGTCGCCGGCCAGCCAGCTGTGCGCAGACGTGGATGTGAGGCCCAGCAGGTAGACGGGCGAGCCGACACTGTCGGGGTTGAGCAGGGTGCGTTGGCTCAGGGTCCAGTTTTCGTACTGGGCCGTCGGCCAGGCCGCTGCCGGCGCATGCCCGGTGAGCTGGCCCAGTTGCTGTTGCCAGGTCTGCAGCGCCAGTGTATCGCCGCTGTCGACTTCCACCGGGGCAAACAGCGGGGTGCCGCCCTGGTTGGTCAGCCAGAAATGCAGGCGCCGGGCAAAGCCGCAAAAATGTTCGTACTGCCGGTCACCCAGGGCCAGCACCGAGTAGTTCAAGCCTTTGAGGGATAGCGCCTGGCCGAGCACGCTACGCTCGAAACCTCGGGCGCTGTCGGGCGCTTCGCCGTCGCCAAAAGTACTGACCACGAACAGCGCGTTCTGCGATTGGCTGAGGTCGTCGCGGCTGACACTGCCCAGGGGCTGCACCTTCACCGCCAGGCCCGCAGCCTGCAGTTGCCCGGCCGTTTGCCAGGCCAGTTGTTCGGCAAAGCCGCTCTGGCTGGCGAAGCCGATCAGCCAGGCCGGGGCATCGCTGTGGTTATCTGTCAGGCCTTTGCGGGCATCGCGGACCTGGCGCTTTTTGCGGCGTCGGTCCAGGTACAGCAGCCAGCCCGTGATGAAAAACAGCGGCATAAGCAGTGAGCTGACGGTGAGGACGATGCGCCCGACCAGGCCGAAATAGCTGCCGGTGTGCAGCGCATACACGCTCGTCAGCAACTGCGCCTTGAGGCTTTTGCTGGCGTAGCGCTCGTGAGATTTGACCTCGCCTGTGGCCGGGTCCAGGTTGATCTGGTTCAGCGCACGGTCATGGGGCGATGAAGTGAGCAGGTAATACACGATGGCCGGTTGCCCGGCGACCGCGGGCATCCGAATGTTGTAGGCGCTCAAGTCGGGGCCGGCGTTGCTGTAGATGCTGCTCCAGATCGCGTCGTAGTTGGCCACCGGAGCCGGGCCTGCGGGGGCTGGGCCGCGCTTGCGCATGCGCTCGTTCTGCGGCGCGTCGGACAGCAGTTTGGTCACGCCACGGTTGTACCAGTCGTACGACCAATACAGCCCGGTCAGCGCTGCCAACAGATAAAACAGCAGGCACCAGGTGCCGAATACCGAGTGCAGGTCCCAATTGAAGCTGCGGCCCTTTTTGCGCCAGTCCAGGGTCAGCCAGACACGCCAGCTTTTCACCTGGCGCGGCCAGCGCAGGTACAGGCCGGAGAGGCAAAAGAACAGCAGGATCAGGGTGCAGGCGCCGGTGATGTTGCGCCCGGTGTCGCCGATGGCGAGGAAGCGGTGCAGTTGCAGGATAAAACCGAACAGGTCCTGGCCGACCGCGTCGCCCATGTAGTCGCCGGTGTACGGGTCAAAGTAGCGCATCTGGCCACGGCGCTCGCCAGGCGGCGGGGTGAAGGACACGCGGCCGGCGTTGCCGCTCTCGCTTTCTACCCACAGCATGGCCACGGTCTTGCCTTCGGCCGCTTCCAATTTGCGTACCAGCTCGGCGGGCGGCAGTACACCGGCCTCGCGTTTCTGCACGCTCAACACGGTGGGGTTGAGCGCCCGCAGGATCTCGTCCTGGAACGAGTACGCGGCCCCGGTGACCCCCATCAAGGCCAGCACCAGCCCGGCCGTGATGCCGAAGAACCAATGCAACTGGAACAGGGTTTTCTTCAACACGTCGGAGCGCCTCGCTTAGCTGGATATCTGATCACGGCGCGCATTATGCCGTGAGTTGCCGGGAAACACGCAAAAGCCCCACGCATCCGATGTGTGGGGCTCCTGGCTGAACCTTGACCGCTTTTAGAAGTGGAAGCTGGTGGTCAACAATGCCGTACGACCGGCCGCCTGGTTGGCGAAATGCGTGGAGAAGGCCTTGTCGTAGTAGGTCTTGTCGGTCAGGTTCTGCACGTTCAGTTGCAGGTCGACGTTCTTGGTCAGCTTGTAGCTGGCCATGGCGTCATAGCGGGTGTAGGAGGGTACATACACCGTGTTGCCGACATCACCGTAAACCTCATCGACGTAGAAGGCGCCGCCGCCGACGGTCAGCTTGGGCGTGATGTCGTAGGTGGTCCACAGGCTGAAGGAGTTCTTCGGCGTGTTGGGCATTTGGTTGCCTTTGTTGGAGCCGGCACTGACTACGCCGTTACGCCCGTTGAGGCCGGATTTGACCAGTTCGCTGTCCAGATAGCTGTATCCTGCAAACACCTGCCATTGATCGGTGATTTTGCCGCTGGCGGACAACTCGATGCCGTCGACCTGAGATTCACCGGCGTTCTGGTAGGTGAGCGCATCCACCAGGATGCGGGTGTTTTTCTTCTCGGTGCGGAAGATTGCAGCGGTCAGGGACAGGCGGTCGTGGAACAGGTCCCACTTGGTGCCCAGTTCGTAGTTGACGGTTTCTTCTGGCTGCAAGTCGCTGGTGGCGGCACCGGCAGACAGCGGGTTGCCGTCGGATCCTTCGCCTACCAGGCCACCGGCTGGCGTGGCCGATGTGGCGTACGAGGCATAGATGCTGCCGTTTTCCACCGGCTTCCACACCAGGCCGGCCTGCCAGTTGAAGAACTGGCTGTCGTCCTTGATCTTGGTGCGCCCGGCGACGGCGTTGGTGTTGGCTTCGGTGTCAAAGGTGTCGTAGCGCAACCCCACGTTCAGCAGCCATTTAGGATCGAGCTCGATGGTGTCGAACACGTACGCGGCGCGGCTGGTGGCCTTGGTGTTGGTACCGTTGTAGTTGCGCGCGATGCTGCCGTTCCAGGCGTCGTCGGGGTTCGGGTTGCTCAGTGAGGTGCACTGGCCGCCCAGGCTGCCCTTGGCCGTTGTGCACACCGGGTTTGCGTTAGGGCTGACGGTGTAGCCGCTGACACGGGTTTCTTCGCCGGTAAATTCCAGGCCGGTGGAGTAAGTGTGCTTGAAGCCCAAGGCCTGAAAGCTGCCAAACAGATCGGTCTGGTTGGTGGTTGTGGTCGTGGTGGAGACACGGCTGTTGGCGCGACGCCAGACAGTGCCGTAGCGGTTGACGTTGAACTTGCTGTCATCCGGCTGAGTGAGCACATAGTCCTGGCCGGTGCTGCCGTGGCGCAGGGTGTTCTTGAGCGTCATGTTGTCGTTCAAGTCGTGTTCGATGGAGAACGTGCTGATGTCCGCACGGGTCTTGCGGAAGTCACGGCTTTTCAAACCGTAGAAGTTGTTGCTGTCGCCGCCGTCGTTGGGTTTGTCATGCACGTGGGCTGTGGCGGTCGACGAACCGTAGCCGTAGGGAATCCCCGAATCCGGCAGGTCATCACTTTCCATATGGTAGTAGCTGAGGTTGACACGGGTCGGTGTGCCCAAGCCAAAAGTCAGCGACGGCGCAACGCCCCAACGGTCGTAATTCACCGCGTCGCGGCCGGCCACGTTTTGTTCATGGCTCATCAGGTTCAGGCGGAATGCCGCGCTGTCGTCCAGGAACTGGCGGTTCACGTCGAGCACGTAGCGGCGGGTCTGGTCGGAGCCGTAGGTAAAGCCGCCGTTGGTGAAGTCCCGCGCTTGCGGGGTCTTGCTCACCAGGTTGAGGCTGCCACCGGCTGAGCCACGGCCGCCGAACGAAGAGTTCGGGCCTTTGCTGACTTCGATGGACTCGATGTCGAAGATCTCGCGGCTCTGGCCACCGGTATCGCGTACGCCATCGAGGTAGGTATCGCCCTGGGCGTCGAAACCACGGATGAACGGGCGGTCGCCCTGAGGGTTGCCACCTTCACCGGCGCCGAAGGTGATACCCGGTACGGTGCGCAAGGCGTCCTGCAGCGAGGTGGCGGCGGTGTCCTTGAGTACTTGTTGCGGCACCACAGTGACCGAGCGCGGCGTGTCCACCAGCGGCGCGGTGTACTTCTGCGACGAGGCTTTCTCCACCTGGTAGGAGGTGTTGTCCTGCTCCTGGCCGGTGATGTTGGTGGCGCCGAGGGAGATAGGGTTGCGCTCGCCTGTTGGCTCGGTATTTTCAGCGGCCTGTGCCAGGTGGGCGGCGGAGCCGGCACTCAGGGCAACGCCAATGGCGGAGGCCAGCATGCGTGGCGAACTGGCCGGTATTTTTAGAATAGTGCGCGACATGACGTGTCCCTTCCCCAAGGATGTGAGGCCGCGGAATATAGGGCCAACAAGACTTTGTATCAATTGCGAGATATTGCTATTCGCATCAAATTTACATTCTTTACACTTTTTTGTTACGGATTTTGCGCTCTCGTTCGTCCCTGTATTTTACAGAGAGGATAAGAATCAATACCATTGACACCTCTCTGATCGCAGGTATTGCCCCATGTTGCTGCACGTTCCCGGCCTGTTCTCTCGCGAGGAGGTGCTGCGCATTCGCCAGGCCCTGGAAGAGACCGAATGGGCTGACGGCAAAATCACCGCCGGTCACCAGTCGGCCAAGGCCAAGCACAACCTGCAATTGCCTGAAGGTCACCCGTTGGCCAAGGAAATTGGCGCAGCCATGCTGGAGCGGTTGTGGAGCAACCCGCTGTTCATGTCGGCCGCGCTGCCGCATAAAGTCTTCCCGCCACTGCTCAACTGCTACACCGCTGGCGGCAGTTTTGACTTTCATATCGACAATGCGGTGCGCCAGCCCAAAGGCAGCCACGAGCGCGTGCGCACCGACCTGTCGTCCACGCTGTTCTTCAGCGACCCCGACGACTATGACGGTGGGGAACTGGAGATTCAGGATACGTTCGGCCTGCAGCGGGTCAAGCTACCCGCCGGCGACATGGTGCTGTACCCCGGCTCCAGCCTGCACAAAGTCAACGCGGTGACCCGTGGCGCGCGTTATGCCTCGTTCTTCTGGACCCAAAGCCTGGTGCGCGAAGACAGCCAGCGCACCCTGCTGTTCGAGATGGACGGCGCGATCCAGCAACTGACCCGCGACGTCCCCGACCACCCTGCGCTGATCCAGCTCACCGGCACCTACCACAACCTGTTGCGCCGCTGGGTCGAGGTCTGAGCATGGGTTTTTTATTGCGCCGCGAAGAAGTGCTCAATGTCGAACAATTGCAGAGCATGCTCGATGACTCCCCGGTGCGCGCCGCCCAGGCCATCCTGATCGCCGCCAAGGCAGGTGTGGTCGAGGCCCAGGCCCTGCTCGGTCAAATCCTGCTGGAAGGGCGCGGCATTGCCCGCGATGAGGCCCTGGCGCTGCGCTGGTTCCAGATTGCCGCGCAGGGCGGGCACCTGATGGCGCGCAATATGATCGGGCGTTGCCGGGAGCATGGCTGGGGCTGCGCTGTCGATGAAGCCGCCGCAGCACGGGAATATCGCCTGGCGGCACACGCCGGGTTGGATTGGGGGCAGTACAACTACGCCAACCTCTTGGCTACCGGCCGTGGCGTTGTTGAAGACCAGGCGCAAGCACTGGCGCTGTATCGCCAGGCTGCCGAACAGGGCCATGCCAAGTCGATGAACCTGCTCGGGCGTTACCTGGAAGACGGGCAGCATTGCCCCAAGGATGTTGAGGCGGCCGTTGAGTGGTACCGCCGCTCAGCCGAGGCAGGTGATTTTCGTGGGCAGTTCAGCCATGCGGCGGTGCTGGCCGACAGCGGCCAGATCGACGCGGCGCTGGAATGGTTGCGCAAGGCGCTGGCAGGCGGGAATCTCAAGTTTCTGCAAACGGCACACAAGGCGCTGGCACGGGCGGATGACCCGCGAATTCGCGCCATGGCCAAGTTGTACCGGCAACGAGCTACGAGCTGATCGTACCCCCACGCTCCGCGTGGGAATGCCGCCCTGGACGCTCCGCGTCCGCACTTGAGCGCGTAACGCAGAGCGTCACAGGAGGCGTTCCCCCGCGGAGCGTGGGAACGAGCGGGGGAGGGGTTAAACGTAGAAGGATTTCAGCGGCGGAAACCCATTGAACTCAACCGCGCTGTAGCTGGTGGTGTAGGCACCGGTCGACAACCAGTACAGACGATCACCAATGGCCAGGTTCAATGGCAGGCCGTACTTGTAGTTTTCGTACATGATGTCGGCGCTGTCGCAGGTCGGGCCGGCGATGACCACTTCTTCCATCTCGCCTTTCTTCTCGGTCCAGATCGGGAACTTGATGGCTTCGTCCATGGTTTCGATCAGGCCGGAGAACTTGCCCACATCCGTGTACACCCAGCGCTCGACGGCGGTACGGGACTTGCGCGCCACCAGCACCACTTCGCTGACCAGGATACCGGCGTTGGCGATCAACGAACGGCCTGGTTCCAGGATGATTTCCGGCAGGTCGTCCCCGAAGTCTTCCTTGAGGAAGCGGATGATTTCTTCAGCGTAGGTTTCCAGGCTGTTGGTGCGGGTGATGTAGTTGGCCGGGAAGCCGCCGCCCATGTTGATCAGCTTCAGGTGGATGCCGTCTTCTTCTTTGAGGCGTTCGAAGATCACCTTGACCTTGGCGATGGCCGCGTCCCACACGCTGATGTCGCGCTGTTGCGAGCCGACGTGGAACGAGATGCCGTAAGGCACCAGGCCCAGGTCGCGGGCGAGGATGAGCAGGTCCATGGCCATGTCGGTCTGGCAGCCGAATTTGCGCGACAACGGCCAGTCAGCAGTGGTCGAGCCTTCGGTGAGGATACGCACATACACTTTCGAACCCGGCGCGGCCTTGGCGATGTTGCGCAGGTCGGCTTCGGAGTCGGTAGAGAACAGGCGCACGCCCTTCTCATAGAAGTAGCGGATGTCCTTGGATTTCTTGATGGTGTTGCCGTAGCTGATACGGTCGGCGCTGACGCCACGGTCCATGACCTTGTCCAGCTCGTAGATCGAAGCGATGTCGAAGCTCGAACCCTTGTCTTTCAACAGGTCGATGATCTCGACGGCCGGGTTGGCCTTGACCGCGTAATACACCTTGGCGAATTCGAAACCGGCGCGCAGGTCATCGTAGGCCTGGCTGATCATCGCGGTGTCGATCACCACGAACGGGGTTTCTTGCTTGTCGGCGAACGCCTTCATTTTGTCAAAAGTGGCGCGCGCGAAATAATCTTCGACGTTGATCGACATGCTGGGGACTCCTAGGGGCAAACAGTAGTAATCAATGGGTGCAAATGAACGTCCTCCGTATCCCCACTTTGGTTCGCCTACTTCCCAAGGCATGTCGCCGAAAGCAAAAAGGCCATGGGATCAACCGCTTCCCTTGGCCTTGCTGTCTCGTCGTCAGTACTTGAGCCGGATGGATCGTTTCCAGCATGGACGTTCGGCGCGAACTTTAGGGCTTGGCGGGCGTGGGATCAACTAAAAATGTCGCGTTTTTGCACGCGTTCGTCGCGCGGCCGCGTGCAGCTACTTATGTAACCGACCGGTGTGACGGATTGATGTTCCCCGGATGGGGCCAATCAGATGGATTTGCGGTGTATTCATCGCAGGCAAGCCAGCTCCCACAGGGGAATGCATTCCAACATAAGAATGCAGTTCAAATGTGGGAGCTGGCTTGCCTGCGATAGCGGCGGATCAGACCAGCGCGGTCTCGGCTGGAGACACGATACTGGTCTTGCCCCCACGCGATTTGCCAGAGCTCAGGTACTCGGCAATCGACTCCTGGGTCACTTCCCCGAGGAACACCCTCTCCGCATCCATCACCGGCAACCACGAACGGTTGAACTCGTACATGCGCGACAGCAGGATGCGCAAATGCTCGTCATACGCTGCCGTGGCGTTGAACTCGCGCAGGTACTGGCCGCAGGTGCCGGCCTGGCGGTGCAGGTCGCGACGGCGTACGTAGCCCAGCGCCTTGTTCTCCGAACAGGTGACCACCACATAGCGGCGGTCGTGCTCGTCCATCAATTCCAGCGCATCGGCCACGGGTGTTTCCGGGCTCACCGACGGGGCGTTGTCCGCCGCGTCTTCGGCTTTTACCAGCAGCAGGCGCTTGAGGGTGCTGTCCTGGCCCACGAAATTGCTGACGAACTCGTCGGCCGGGTGCGCCAGCAGCGTGTCCGGGTGGTCGATCTGCAGCAGCTTGCCGGCGCGGAAGATGGCGATCTTGTCACCCAGCTTGATGGCTTCGTCGATGTCGTGGCTGACCATGATCACGGTCTTGTTCAGCGCGCGCTGCATCTCGAAGAATTCGTTCTGGATCATCTCGCGGTTGATCGGGTCGACCGCGCCGAACGGCTCGTCCATCAGTAGCAGCGGCGCATCCGCCGCCAGGGCGCGGATCACACCGATGCGCTGTTGCTGGCCACCGGACAGTTCACGCGGATAGCGATGCAGGTACTGCTTGGGCTCCAGCTTGATCATGCTCATCAACTCGCGGGCGCGGTCGTGGCATTTCTGCTTGTCCCACCCGAGCAGCTTGGGCACCACCACGATGTTCTCTTCGATGGTCATGTTGGGGAACAGGCCGATCTGCTGGATCACGTAGCCGATGTTGCGACGCAGGGTCACCTCGTCGAGGTCGGTGGTGTCTTCGCCGTTGATCAAAATCTTGCCCGAGGAGGGCTTGATCAGTCGGTTGATCATTTTCAGCGTAGTGCTCTTACCGCAGCCCGAGGGCCCCAGGAACACGCAAATCTCGCCTTCGTTGACGGTCAGGCTCACATCGTTGACGGCGGTGACCGTCTTGCCGTTGCTTTGAAAAGTCTTGGACAGGTTTTGAAGTTCGATCATTTGAGCAATCCTTTTGGAGTCAGCGAGCGTTGCAGCCATTGCAGAAGCAGGTCGGCGAAGATGGCCAGGAGACTGACCAGCACGGCGCCGACGATCAGCATCGACATATCGCTGCGGCTGATGGAAGCCAGAATAAGTACACCCAGGCCACCGGCACCGATGGTGGCGGCGATGGTCATCACACCGATATTCATCACCACGGCGGTACGCACGCCAGCGAGAATCACCGGCACCGCAATCGGCAGTTCGACCATGCGCAGGCGCTGGCCGAAGGTCATGCCGATGCCGCGTGCGGCTTCGCGAATGCCTGGCTCAACGCCGGTGAGGGCCAGGTAGGTGTTACGCATGATTGGCAGCAGGGAGTAAAGGAACACGGCGGTGATCGCCGGCATTGGCCCCAGGCCCTGGCCGAACTTGGAGTAGAACGGCAGCAGCAGGCCGAACAGCGCGATGGATGGCACGGTCAGCAACACTGTGGCGCTGGCTTGCAACGGGCCGGCCAGGGTCGGGAAGCGCGTCATCAGAATGCCCAAGGGCACGCCGATGAAGATCGCGAGGATCACGGCGATGCCGACCAGGGTAATGTGCTGCCAGGTCAGGTGCAGGACCTGGGCCCAATCAAGATGGGAAAAGGCGTTCAAAAATTCCATGTCTTCTCCTTTTTAGTTGATTGGATGTTGGCGCAGGAAATCGGCGGCAACGGCGGACGGGCTTTCATGGTCGACGTCGACCCGTGCATTGAGCTGACGCATGGTTTCATCGTCGAACAGGTTGGCCAAAGGCTTGAGTTCGGCGGCCAGCTGCGGGTGTTTGTCGAGGTATTCCTGGCGGATCACCGGGGCTGCGGTGTAGTCAGGGAAGTAGTGCTTGTCGTCTTCGAGCAGCTTCAACTTAAAGGCGTTGAGGCGCCCGTCGGTGGTGTAGACCAGACCAGCGAACACCTGGCCGTTACGCAGCGCGGTGTAGACCAGGCCTGCGTCCATCTGCCGGGTGTTGTTGCGCGTCAGGTTCATGTCGTACAGCTTGACCATGCCCGCCAGGCCGTCGGAGCGGTTGGCGAACTCGGTGTCCAGTGCGACCAGGCGGTGCTCTTTGGTGTCTTCGGCCATGGCTTTGGTGAGATCGCTGATGCTGTTGATCTCGGGATGTTCCTCGGCAACTTTCTCCGGCAGCGCCAGTGCGTAGGTGTTGCTGAAACGCGACGGCGACAGCCAGACCAAGCCTTTTTTCGCATCGAGTTCTTTGACCCGAGCGTAGGACTGTTCGCTGTCGAGTTTCTCGTCGATATGGTTGTAGGCCACCAGCGACACGCCGGTGTATTCCCAGATCAGGTCCAGTTGCCCGCTTTCCTGGGCGCTACGCGCCAGGTTGCTGCCCAGTCCGCCGGTCACACGGGCGTCGTAGCCCTTGGTGCGCAGGTACTGGGAGGTGATTTCGGCGAGCAGGGTCTGCTCGGTGAACACCCTGGCGCCAATGCGGATCACAGGTTTTTCAGCGGCTTGCGCAATACCTGCAAACAGCAGGACGCAGCCTAATATCAAGCTCAGTTTTTTCATGTGAATTCCTTTACCTGGCCTTAAGACGGGCGCAACCCGCGTTCCAGCCAGAGGCGGCTGGCCATGGTCACCAGGCCATCAAGCAGCAATGCCAGCAGCGCGGTACACGCGGCGCCGAGCAACAGTTGCGGCTGGTTGTTCAGGGCGATGCCAGGGAAAATCAGGCTGCCCAGGCTGTTGGCGCCAATCAGGAACGCCAGCGGTGCGGTACCGACGTTGATCGCCAGGGCCACGCGCACACCGCCGATGATGATCGGCACGGCGTTGGGCAGCTCCACGCGAAACAGCACCTGGCGCGGGGTCATGCCGATGCCGGTGGCGGCTTCCTTGAGGGAGCCCTGAACGTTTTTCAGGCCTTCGTAGGTGTTACGCACGATGGGCAGGAGCGAGGCGAGGAACAGCGCGAAGATGGCCGGGCCGCTGCCGATGCCGAGGACGCCGAGGGCGATGGCCAGTACGGCCAGGGGAGGGACGGTGTTGCCGATGTTGAAGATCTGCATGAAACGTTCTGCGCGTCCGACCATGTTGGGTCGGCTGAGCAGGATACCGGCGGGGATGCCCACAATCAGGGCCGCCAGCATGGAGACTAAAACCAGAATCAGATGAGCTTGCAGGTAAAACAACAAATCGTCGCGGTACAGTTCGATCGTGTTGATGCCGATCCAGTGGACCAGCAGGGCCAGGAGAGCGACGACAACCACTGCTCCTATCAGCCCTTTGCCATAGCGAATAGCCACAGGCGGACTCCTTTTTTTCTTTTGTCGGCGAACACATTTCCGAGCGGCAATGCCATTCCTGGCTGCCTCTGATGAGTTCGCGAAAAGCAGCTCGCCGATACTGGCAATGCAGTATGCGATCGAGCCATAAGCGCAGCCTCGTCAGGCTAACTTGCTGATTTTTCAGCCCCTGTTCCGAGTGCGGTAGCAGGGGAGTGGACGTCTCGACCTTTTAAAAGGTTCCACACTTGGGCGCATTTAGCCACCCCCAATGGGCTCAACGGTGGTCCGTACCCTCGCGTTTGCGCTATACTCGCCGCCCTTTTTTGACTCACCTGCCAGGCGATTTCCCATGACCCACCAGGCCGCCGAAGTCGCGAAACGCCGCACTTTCGCCATTATTTCCCACCCCGATGCCGGTAAAACCACCATCACCGAAAAGCTGTTGCTGATGGGCAAGGCGATCGCGGTAGCCGGCACGGTGAAATCGCGCAAATCCGACCGCCATGCCACCTCCGACTGGATGGAAATGGAAAAGCAACGCGGTATTTCCATTACCACGTCGGTCATGCAGTTCCCCTATCGCGAGCACATGATCAACCTGCTCGACACCCCAGGGCACGAAGACTTCTCCGAAGACACCTACCGCACCCTCACCGCGGTGGACTCGGCGCTGATGGTCCTCGACGGCGGTAAAGGCGTCGAGCCACGTACCATCGCGCTGATGGACGTGTGCCGTCTGCGTGACACGCCGATTGTCAGTTTCATCAACAAACTCGACCGCGATATCCGCGACCCCATCGAGCTGCTGGATGAAATCGAAGCCGTCCTGAAGATCAAGGCCGCGCCGATCACTTGGCCGATTGGTTGCTACCGCGACTTCAAGGGCGTGTACCACCTGGCCGACGACTACATCATTGTCTACACCGCTGGCCACGGTCATGAACGCACCGAAACCAAGATCATTGAAAAGCTCGACTCCGACGAAGCCCGCGCCCACTTGGGTGACGAGTACGACCGTTTCGTCGACCAGCTGGAACTGGTGCAGGGCGCCTGCCACGAGTTCAACCAGCAAGAGTTCCTCGACGGTCAGTTGACCCCGGTGTTCTTCGGTACCGCCCTGGGCAACTTCGGCGTCGACCACGTACTGGACGCCGTCGTGGACTGGGCGCCGCGCCCGCTGGCCCGCGTCGCCAACGAGCGCACCGTGGAGCCGGTGGAAGAGAAGTTCACCGGCTTCGTGTTCAAGATCCAGGCGAACATGGACCCCAAGCACCGCGACCGTATCGCCTTCATGCGTATCTGCTCCGGCCGCTACGAAAAAGGCATGAAGATGCGCCATGTGCGCACCGGCAAGGACGTACGCATTGGCGATGCCCTGACGTTCTTCTCCTCCGAGCGTGAACAGCTCGAAGAAGCCTACGCCGGCGACATCATCGGTTTGCATAACCACGGCACCATCCAGATCGGCGACACCTTCACCGAAGGCGAAGCGCTGGGCTTCACCGGTATCCCGCACTTCGCCCCGGAACTGTTCCGCCGCGTGCGCCTGCGTGATCCGCTCAAATCCAAGCAACTGCGCCAGGGCTTGCAGCAATTGGCCGAAGAGGGCGCCACCCAGGTGTTCTTCCCCGAGCGCAGCAACGACATCATCCTCGGCGCGGTGGGTGTGCTGCAGTTCGACGTGGTCGCCAGCCGCTTGAAAGAGGAATACAAGGTGGAGTGCTCCTACGAGCCGATCACCGTGTATTCGGCGCGCTGGATTGATTGCAGCGATAAGAAGAAGTTGGAAGAGTTCTCCAACAAGGCCGTGGAAAACCTGGCGATCGACGGCGGTGGTCACCTGACCTACCTGGCCCCGACCCGGGTCAACCTGGCGCTGATGGAAGAGCGTTGGCCGGATGTGAAATTCCGCGCGACCCGCGAACACCACTAAGGCCTGGGCGGGTGAAAGAGGGGCGAAGCTGTGATGGCTTCGCCCCTTTTTATTGGCTTCAACTACCCTGGGTCTGGTCTCTATAAGGTTGGAAATTGGCGATAACCCTGCATTGGGTCTAGCTTTCACACAGTGACTGTGAAGGAGAGCACCGTGCGAAATGTTCGATTCGCCATCCATTTGGTGTTGCTGGCAAGCCTGGGAGCGACGACCTTTCCGACTTTTGCCGATACCGGCACGCCCCAATGGAAAGACACCGGTCCGGTCAGCAAAAAAAAGGCCAACGAGGTCAACTCCGGCAGTTGGCAGCCCCAGGTCCAACCGGCGCCCAAGGAGGATCAGGAGAACCCCTATAACGAAGGGGAAGCCAGCGATACCTATGACGACGGCGAGACCTGAAGCCTGGCGTAAATCCAGAATCGCGACTAGCGTCAACGCGGGTGGCGGCAAGTTATTGCCGGCAGAATTCATCTATTGACTGGACGGAATCGACCATGGGTATTGTTCAACGCGTAGTGCTATTGATGAAGGTGCTGGTGCTGTTGTGGTTGGGGATGTCGACGGCCTGGGCGCACGCCCCGGTGCATGGCCCAGAGATGGTGGCGAGTAGCCAGATTTCGGACTTGCAGTTGGCCAAGTCCGAAGCGGAGCCAGGCGATAAAGGCCAGGGTGGCAGCGAAGACGATGACGACTCGACCACCGACGAGCCTGACAGCGACGACGCAGACGAAGGCGATAGCCAGACGTAGGCTCACCAAGGGGGAGCGTTTCAAACAATCAATGCCTTGGAAGGGACCCCCAAGGCATTTTTATTGGCCGCCCTTTTCTTCAGAACGAAGTGGTCACCGACGCAAAGTAAGCACGGCCCGGCTCGTTATAAGTCTGCGCGCCCGCATCCTCGGCGTTGCCTTTGCGCGACAGGCGCTTGTCCAGCAGGTTGTTGATGCCCACCCGCACGCTCAGGTTTTTGCTGAACTCATAGCCGCTGCTCAGGCCCATCAACCCGTACGGGTCGACGTCCTGCTGGGCGCTGCGATCGTAACGGCTGGCGCTGCGTGAGTTGAGCGTCGGTGCTTCTTGTTTGCCGTAATAGGTGCCGCTGACCTGGAATGACAGCTTGTCAGTGGCTTGCCAGTCCAGCGTGGTGTTGATGGTGTACTTGGGGATGATGCTCAAGGGCTCGCCGGTGTCTTTGTCCTTGGAGTCGATCATATAGGTCAGGTTGGTGTTCAAGTCCAAATCATCGCGCAGGCTGACGAACAGGTTGCCTTCAACGCCCTGTACCAAGGCTGGGCCGCTGTTTTCCCACTCCAATACACGTCGGCCGTTGCCCAGACGGAACGCCGCCTCGTTACTGGCGTTGATCTTGTTCTTGTAGTCATTACGGAAATACGTCGCACTGGTGCGCCAGGTGCCCTTGTCGAAAGCCAGGCCGATTTCCTTGTTGACACTGATTTCCGGCTTCAGGTCCCGGTTGCCCACCAGGTAGCAACCGCCCATGTTGGCTTCGCTGGCGTTGCAGCCATTACCACGGCTGTAGAGCAAATAGTTCGGGTTGGACTGGTACAGGTTGGGGGTTTTGTAGGCGCGGGCAATGCCGCCCTTGATGCTCAGTTCGTCGGTCAACTGGTGCGAGGCATTGAAGCTGGGGCTCCAGTTGCCGCCGTATTCCTCATGATCGTCGAAGCGCAAGCCAGGCGTGATGACGGTTTTGCTGCCCAACTCGATGTTGTTCTCGGCAAACAAGGCGTAGCTCGAGGCGGTGGTCTTGGTGCTGTTGCGGCTGACGCCCGGGATGGCGGGTACGCCGCCGGTGCCCGGGTCATAACTTTGCGGGCGCAACGAGCCTAAGTCGTTCATCGACTCGTAGAGGTATTCGCTGCCCAGGGTCAGCACCTGTTCGGCACCGACGCTCAGGGGCAGGTTGACCTGCGCAGTGGCCCGGGTATTACGCAAGCGCGATTCGAAACGACCAGCGCTGGCGGAGGGCGCGCCTTCGCCGGAACCGGCCAGGCCTTCGTTTAGACGTTCGTTGCGAGTCAGGTCGTGGGTCAACGAGGCCAGGGTCGAACCCCAATCGAATTCGCCGCGGTGCGTGGCTGAAAAGCTGCTGCGCTGAATCACACTGGTTTCCTTGCCCACCAGGCTTTCCACGAATGCGCCACCGCCATTGAGCATGGTGTCACCGGCGAAAATATTGCCCTGGCGGCTGTAGCTGGCCTCCAGGTCGAGGGTTTGCTCGGGGGTGAACTGCCAGCTCAGCAAGCCATTCACGTCTTTGTTGCGCACACCTTCGCGGCCGGCTACCAACGAGTCCGGCGTCGCTTGCGCTGCGCGGTTGATGTCGGCGTCATCGGCATCGGTCTTGTTCAGGCCGCCATAGACGCGGAACGCCAGGGTGTCGGTCAACGGGCCGCTGAGGTTGAAGTTGGTGCGCTTGCTCGCCCCTTCGGCATCGTTTTCGGGGAAGGCGGTGTAGGCGGTCAGCGAGCCGTGCAGTTGGTCGGTGGGGCGTTTGGTGATGATGTTGATCACCCCGCCCATGGCGCCGGAGCCATAACGGGCAGCAGCCGGGCCGCGCAGGATTTCAATGCGTTCGACTTCTTCGGCCGGTACCCAGTTGGTTTCGCCACGGGTATCACGGTCGCCACTCCAGCCATAACGCACGGCATTGCGCGAGGTCGACGGTTTGCCATCGATCAGAATCAGGGTGTTTTCCGGGCCCATGCCCCGCAGGTCGATCTGACGGTTATTGCCACGGCTGCCGCTGGAACTGTTGCCGGTCAGGTTCACGCCCGGCTCGCGACGGATGATCTCCGACAGGTCGTTGGCGGGCGGGCGCTTCTTGATGTCTTCGGCAGTGATGATCGACACGCCGGGCGCTTGCTTGAGTTCTTCGGCGGCGGTGCCCAGCACGTGCGTCTCGCCCAGCACCAGGGCTTGGGGCGTGCCGTCCACAGGCAGGTCTGTCGCTTCGATCGGCACCTTGTCGCGTTCTTTTTCCACACTCTGCGCCAGCAGCGCGGGGGACGAAAGGGTGGCGATAAACGCCAACGATAGATGGCTGAGCCTGAATTGAGACGACATGTCCACAAAGTCCTTTAGGAGGGGCGATTGAACGAGAGTCGTCTGAATTTTTTCGTGCATCCAGCGCTCTCCATGCGCCGTAATGGTATTGATTCTCAAACAGAAGTAAATTGCATTTACAATCTATACACTTTCCTTAAGGCTCTGGCTCAATGTTTTCAAGGCTGGCGGCTGTGAAGGGCGAGGTTTAATCGGTATGTTCTTTGTTACAAACGCGCAAAAAAAGCCCCTCCGGCCAGACTGATGCGCAATCTGGCGGGAAGGGCGATGGAACTCATTGAAACCGCGGCCCCTTTAGGAGCGAGGTTGTGTTGCTTCAGACCACGAATTGCTCCGCGTAGTGGCAAGCCACCTGCCGGTTATCCAAAGGACGCAACAGCGGCTCTTCACTGCTGCAACGCGCCGTCGCATACGGGCAACGCTTGTGGAACGCGCAGCCAGGCGGCGGGTTCAGTGGGTTGGGCAGTTCGCCGACGATCTTGATCTTCGGCTTGCTCGGGTCTGGGTGAATGGTCGGCGTGGCCGACAGCAGCGCCTGGGTGTAAGGGTGCAGCGGGCGTGCGTAGATGTCTTCCTTGGGGCCCACTTCCACTGGGCGGCCGAGGTACATCACCATCACATCGTCAGCCACGTGCTGCACCACCGCCAGGTTGTGGGAGATGAACACGTAGGCGGTGTTGAATTCCTGCTGCAAATCCATGAACAGGTTGAGCACCTGCGCCTGGATCGACACGTCCAGCGCCGAGGTCGGTTCGTCCGCCACCAGCACTTTGGGTTGCAGCATCATGGCGCGGGCCAACGCGATGCGCTGGCGCTGGCCGCCGGAGAACATGTGCGGGTAGCGCTGATAATGCTCAGGGCGCAGGCCCACTTGCTTCATCATCGCCTGCACTTTCTCGCGGCGTTCGGCGGCGGACAGGTTGGTGTTGATCAGCAGCGGTTCGGCCAGTTGATCACCGACTTTCTGGCGTGGGTTCAGCGAGGCATAGGGGCTCTGGAACACCATCTGCACGTCTTTGCGCAATTGCTTGCGCTGGGCCTTGTCGGCGCCGGCCACTTCTTGCCCGGCGATTTTCAACGAGCCCGACGAGGGCTCTTCAATCAGCGTGAGGGCGCGGGCCAGGGTGGATTTGCCACAGCCCGACTCGCCTACCACGGCGAGGGTTTTGCCGGCTTCCAGCTCAAAAGACACACCATTGAGGGCACGCACGGTGGCATGACCCTTGAACAGGCCGCGGGACACTTCGTAGTGACGGGTGAGGTCGCGGGCGGTAAGTACGACGGCCATTACGCCACCTCCTGGTTCAGCGGGTAGAAGCAGCGGGCAAGGCTGTGGCTTTTCGGATCAAGGCCCGGCCGCTGGGCGCGGCAGGAGTCCTGCACGTACGGGCAGCGCGGCGACAGCAGGCAACCCTGCGGACGGTCGTAGCGGCCGGGCACGATGCCCGGCAACGTGGCCAGGCGCGTTGCGCCGAGGCTGTGCTCGGGAATGGCCTTGAGCAACGCTTCGCTGTACGGGTGTGCCGGAATGTCGAACAGCTGCGGCACCTGGCCGACTTCCACCGCCTGGCCTGCGTACATCACGCACACGCGCTGGGCGGTTTCGGCAACCACCGCGAGGTCGTGAGTGATCAGCACCAGACCCATGTTCTGCTCTTTTTGCAGGGCCAGCAGCAGTTCCATGATCTGCGCCTGGATGGTCACGTCCAACGCAGTGGTCGGCTCATCGGCGATCAGCAACTTGGGCTCGCCGGCAATCGCCATGGCGATTGCCACGCGTTGGCTCATACCGCCGGACAATTGGTGCGGGTAGGCATCCATACGGCTGGCAGCGCCTGGGATCTCGACCTTTTCCAGCAGCTCGATGGCGCGTTTGCGTGCTTGTTTGCCGGACATTTTCAAATGCAGGCGCAGCACTTCTTCGATCTGAAAACCCACGGTGTAGCTGGGGTTCAACGCGGTCATCGGGTCCTGGAACACCATCGCCAGGTCTTTGCCGACAATCTGGCGGCGCTGGCGGTTGCTCAACTTGAGCATGTCCTTGCCGTCGAAGTTCAGCGCATCGGCGGTAACGATGCCGGGATGCTCGATCAGGCCCATCAGCGCCATCATGGTCACGGATTTACCCGAACCCGACTCGCCAACGATCGCCAGGACTTCGCCTTTGTCGACGGAAATGTCGAGGCCATCGACCACCGGCACGGCGGTCTTGTCGCCGAAGCGCACGTTGAGATTCTTGATTTCTAACAGTGACATGGGAATCTCCTCAGGCGGCGTTCTTGAGTTTCGGGTCCAGCGCATCGCGCAGGCCGTCACCCATCAAGTTGATTGCCAGCACGCTGAGCAAAATGGTCAAGCCAGGCAGGCTCACGACCCACCAGGCGCGTTCGATGTAGTCTCGGGCCGAAGCCAGCATGGTGCCCCACTCAGGGGTTGGCGGTTGTACGCCAAGGCCGAGGAAGCCCAGGGCCGCGGCATCGAGAATCGCCGAGGAAAAGCTCAAGGTCGCTTGTACGATCAGCGGCGCCATGCAGTTAGGCAGCACGGTGATGAACATCAGGCGTGGCAGGCCGGCGCCAGCGAGGCGGGCGGCAGTCACGTAGTCGCGGTTCAGTTCGCCCATCACGGCGGCGCGGGTCAGGCGCACATAGGATGGCAACGACACGATGGCGATGGCGATCACAGTGTTGATCAGGCCAGGGCCGAGGATGGCGACAATCGCCACGGCCAGCAGCAGCGATGGCAGGGCCAGCATGATGTCCATCAGACGCATGATGGTTGGGCCGAGCAAGCGCGGGAAGAACCCGGCGAACAGGCCCAGCAGGATACCCGGGATCAGCGACATCACCACCGACGACAAACCGATCAGCAACGATAGACGCGAGCCCTGGATCAGGCGCGAGAGCAAGTCACGGCCCAGTTCGTCGGTGCCCAGCAGAAATTGCATTTGCCCGCCCTCCAACCACGCCGGTGGTGTGAGCAGGAAGTCACGGTATTGCTCGCTGGGGTTATGCGGTGCAACCCACGGGGCGAAGATCGCGCAGAACACGATCAGCAACATGAACAGCAGGCCGGCGACCGCGCCTTTGTTCTTGGAGAAGGCTTGCCAGAATTCTTTGTACGGGGACGGGTACAGCAGGCTCTGATCGACTGCTGACACTTGAGTAGGTGTGGTCATGGTCATGATCTCAGCGCTGGTGACGGATGCGTGGGTTGGCGAAGCCGTAGAGGATATCCACCACGAAGTTCACCAGGATCACCAGGCAGGCGATCAGCAGAATGCCGTTCTGCACCACCGGGTAGTCCCGCGCGCCAATGGCTTCGATCAGCCATTTGCCGATGCCGGGCCACGAGAAGATGGTTTCGGTCAGTACCGCACCGGCCAGCAGCGTGCCGACTTGCAGGCCGACCACGGTGAGCACCGGGATCAGTGCGTTACGCAGGCCGTGCACGAACACCACGCGGGCTGGCGACAGGCCCTTGGCCTTGGCGGTACGGATGTAGTCCTCACGCAGCACTTCGAGCATCGACGAACGGGTCATGCGCGCGATCACCGCCAGCGGGATGGTGCCGAGCACGATGGCCGGCAGGATCAGGTGGTGCAATGCATCCCAGAACGCGTCCGGCTCGTCGGCCAGCAGGGTGTCTATCAGCATGAAGCCGGTGCGCGGCTCGATGTCATAGAGCAGGTCGATACGCCCGGATACCGGGGTCCAGCCCAGGCTTACCGAGAAGAACATGATCAGGATCAGGCCCCACCAGAAGATCGGCATCGAATACCCCGCCAGGGAGATGCCCATCACCCCATGGTCGAACAGGGATCCTCGCTTGAGTGCCGCGATCACCCCGGCCAACAGGCCCAGGATACCGGCGAACAACAGCGCGGCCATGGACAGCTCCAGGGTCGCGGGGAAGAGAGCGGTGAATTCGGTCCACACGCTGGTGCGTGTGCGCAGCGATTCGCCAAGGTCGCCCTGGGCGAGCTTGCCGACATAGTCCAGGTATTGCGCATACAGCGGCTTGTTAAGGCCAAGGCGCTCCATTGCCTGTGCGTGCATTTCGGGGTCAACCCGTCGCTCGCCCATCATGACTTCTACGGGGTCGCCTGGAATCATGCGAATCAACGCAAAGGTCAGCAACGTGATGCCGAAGAACGTGGGGATCAATAACCCCAGTCGGCGGGCAATAAAACTAAACATCTTGGTGTGTACCTCAATCAGCCGGTTAGGCAGGTCCGGCACCGTCAGTGTCGACGGTGCCGAGCGTTTTTCTTATTTACTTCACCTGGGTGGTGGCGAAGTTATTTGTACCCAGAGGGCTTTGGATGAAGCCTTCTACGTTCTTGCGCATGGCGGTGAACAGTTTCGGGTAAGCCATTGGAAGCCATGGCTGGTCCTTCTCGAAGACATCTTGTGCTTGTTCATAGAGCGCAGCCCGTAAGGCCGGTTCCTTTTCCGCACGAGCCTTGTCGATCAAGTCCTGAAACTCTTTGTTACACCAGCGCGCGTAGTTTTCGCCGTTTTTCGCCGCATCGCAACTCAGGTTCGGGGTGAGGAAGTTATCCGGGTCGCCGTTATCACCGACCCAGCCTGCCGACACCATGTCGTGCTCGCCGTTTTTAGCGCGTTTGAGCATTTCGCCCCATTCCATGACTTTGATATTGACCTTCAGGCCAACCTGCGCCAGATCCGCCTGCATACGCTGGGCGCCGAGCATCGGGTTAGGGTTTGTCGGGCCGCCGCCGTTACGGGTGAACAGCGTGAACTCGGTGCCTTCCGGCACGCCGGCTTCCTTGAGCAGGGCGCGCGCCTTATCCAGGTCGCGCGGTGGGTTTTTCAGCTTTTCACTGAAACCCAGCAAGGTCGGCGGATACGGGCCGGTGCCCACGACTGCATTGCCCTTGCCGAACAGCGCTTCGGTATAACCGGCCTTGTCGAACGCGATGTTGATCGCGTGACGTACTCGGGCATCGCTCATGTATTTGCGAGTGGTGTTCAATGCGGTGTAGCTGGTGGTCATCGCCGCCAGTTCATCGACCTTCAGGTTCGGGTCTTTCTTGATGCTTGGAATGTCATCCGGCTTGGGGAACAACGCGATCTGACATTCGTTGGCCTTGAGCTTTTGCAGGCGCACGTTGTTATCGGTGGTGATCGCCAGAATCAGCGGGTCGACCGCCGGCTTGCCGCGGAAGTAGTCCGGGTTGGCCTTGAAGCGCGCCTGGGCATCTTTCTGATAACGATTGAAGACGAATGGGCCAGTGCCGATAGGCTTGGCGTTGAGGTCTTCAGTTTTACCGGACTTGAGCAACTGGTCGGCGTATTCCTTCGAGTGGATTGAAGAGAATGCCATACCCAGGTCGGCCAGAAACGGAGCTTCCGGACGGGTCAAGGTAAAGACGACGGTGTGATCGTCGGTCTTTTCTACGCTCTTGAGCAGTTCCTTGAACCCCATGCTTTCGAAGTACGGGTAGCCCACGAGGGACTTGTTATGCCACGGGTGATTCGGGTCCAGCTGGCGCTGGAAGCTCCAAAGCACATCATCGGCATTCAGGTTGCGCGTGGGTTTGAAATAGTCGGTGGTGTGGAACTTGATGTCGTCACGCAGATGGAAGGTGTAGGTCAGGCCATCGGCGCTGATTTCCGGCAGGTCTTTGGCCAGGGCAGGGACCACTTCAGTGGTGCCGGGCTTGAAGTCCACCAGGCGGTTGAACATGGTTTCAGCGGCGGCGTCAGCAGTCACAGCAGTGGTGTACAGGACCGGGTCGAAACCTTCCGGGCTGGCTTCGGTGCAGACCACCAGCGGTTTGGCCGAAACGCCGATCGCCACGCTCAACAGCGCAGCGGCCATGGCGGCTTGTAGTGGGAGCATTTTCATTCAGAGCCCTCTGCAATCGATGGAGCCAGAAAAGCGTAGGCGGCGGGCTCGTCCTGAGCTCGCCGCCTGCCTGGCGCTAATTAAAGGATGTTGAACGGGATGGTGGTGACCAGACGGAACTCTTTGATGCTGCCGTCGGACTGGAACTCGCTGCCACGGTGCTCAACATAGGTCGCGCGCACGGTGGTGGCTTTGAGCGGGCCGCTCTGCAGCGCGTAAGAGGCGCCTACACCGTATTCCTGGTGCTTCTCGCCGTCCTGGGACTGGATGCCGTCATAAGCAAACTTGGCCCGGCCATTGTTGCCGGTGTAGTGGGTACCGTCGATGTCCCAGCCGCGTGCCGAGTAAGCGTTGAACTTCAGGCCGGGTACGCCGTATTCAGCCATGTTGATGGCATAGGCGATCTGGAAGGATTTCTCGTTCGGGCCGTTGAAGTCAGACGTCAGGGAGTTGGCCAGGTAGATACCGTTGGTTTCGTGCAGGTAGTCGAAGTACTCGTTACCGTTCACTTGCTGGTAGCCGAAGGTCAGGCTGTGTGCCTGGTGAGTCAGGCCCAGGGAGAGGGAGAAGGTATCGTTGTCGATTTCCCCCATCTCTTTTTTGCCTTCATCGACAGTCTTGTAGTAGTTGAAGCCGGTGGTCAGGCCCAACTGCTGCGCGTCGCCCAGCTCGTGGGTGGCGCCGAAGTAGTACTGGTTCCAGAAGTCCTTCACGTTGGCGGCGAAGAAGCTGGTTTTCAGGCTTTTCAGCGGCTGGTAGTTCACACCCAGGGTCGACACTTTGTCGGTTTCTGCGCCATTGCCGTATTCGCTACGGAATTTCGACAGGCTCTGCTCGCTACGTGGCGAAACGCGGTCGAACACGCCGCCCTGGAACGACAGGTTGCTGAATTCTTCGCTGTTGAAGCTCACACCCTGGAAGCTCGAAGGCAGAGCACGGTTGCCGATGGTGTCGACGATGCCGCTGCTGAAGTTCTGGCGACCGGCGGTCAGTGTGGTGTTGGACACGCGGAATTGCACGTTGGCCAGGCCCAGTTTGCTCCACTGGTCTACGGCGTCACCGTTGGAGTCGGCCAGGGTACGGTTGGAGCCGCCTTTGATATCACGCTTGCTGCGATCCAGCACCAGGGCGTTGTACACCGCCACTTCAGTCTTGACCCCTACGGTGCCCTGGGTGAAACCCGAGCTGGCGTTGAGGATGGTGCCCTGCACCCAGTTGGTACGGTTGCGATCGGTCAGGGTCTGGCCGTGCTTCTGGTACGAGAAGGTGCCCCCACGGTATTTGCTTTCATGGGAGTACCAGTTACGAGTGGTGCCGCCCAGGCTGAAATCTTCGATAAAGCCTTTGGCCTCGCTTTGGGCGCTGGTGCCGGCCAGGGTGGTAGGAACGAAGTCCTGGCTTTGCGTTTCAGCGTAGGCGGTGGCCGTGATGCTGCTGATGGCCAAGGCCAGAAGCGCTTTGCTGCTCAGTTTCATGGGTGAAGCTCCTTTGGTTCTCTTTTTTAATGCCGGTCTTTTTGGGTGATCCGGCTATTGGGTGTGGAACTCGTTCAAGCTATTGCAAACGTTTGGCGTAGGAAATTTCCCAACAAAAGCCTGCACGTTTGCCGGGGAGCGTATTTCGCTCCCCGCCATCCGGTTATTTTCTTATGGGTTGATGCTGACGCCCGAGAACACGTTGCGGCCGAAGGGGCTTACCTTGAAGCCTTCGACTTTGGCGCTTAACGGCTGATTGACCGTCGAGTGGGCGATGGGCGTGATCGGCACCTGCTGCTTGAGCAATTGCTGCGCCTGTTTGTACAGAACAGTCCTTTGTTCGCGGTCGGTCACGACCTTGGCTTGCTTGATCAGCTTGTCGTACGCCGGGTCGCACCACATGGAGTAGTTGTTCCCGCCGATGGCGTCGCAGCTGTAGAGGGTGCCGAGCCAGTTGTCCGGGTCACCGTTGTCGCCGGTCCAACCGATCAGGCTGACATCGTGCTCACCGTTCTTGGTGCGCTTGATGTACTCACCCCATTCATAGCTGACGATCTTGACCTTGAGGCCGATCTTGGCCCAGTCGTTCTGCAGCATTTCCGCCATCAGCTTGGCGTTGGGGTTGTACGGGCGTTGCACTGGCATGGCCCACAAGGTGATCTCGGTGCCTTCCTTGACCCCGGCGGCCTTGAGCAACTGCTTGGCTTTTTCCGGGTCGTAGGCGGCGTCCTTGATGCTGTCGTCGTAGGACCACTGCGTCGGCGGCATGGCGTTGACCGCCAGTTGCCCGGCGCCCTGGTACACAGCATTGAGGATGCTCTGCTTGTTCACCGCCATGTCCAGCGCCTGGCGTACTTCAAGCTGATCGAATGGCTTGTGGCGCACGTTGTAGGAGATATAGCCCAGGTTAAAGCCCGGCTTGGTCAGCAGTTGCAGGTTCGGGTCGGCCTTGAGGGCCTCGACATCGGCAGGGCGTGGATGCAAGGTCACCTGGCATTCGCCGGCCTTGAGCTTCTGTACGCGTACCGAGGCGTCGGTGTTGATGGCGAAGATCAGTTGGTCCAGCTTGACGCGGCTCGGGTCCCAGTACTGCTTGTTGCCCACGTAGCGGATCTGCGAGTCTTTCTGATAGCGCTGGAACACGAACGGGCCAGTGCCGATCGGCTTCTGGTTGATGTCGCTGGGCCGGCCTTGCTTGAGCAACTGCTCGGCGTATTCCGCCGAAAGGATCGCGGCAAAGCTCATGGCGATGTTCTGCACGAACGCGGCGTCGACCGTGTTCAGCGTCATCACCACGGTGTACGGGTCGGTTTTCTCGACCTTGGCGATGTTCTTGTTCAGGCTCATCCCGTTGAAGTACGGAAACTCGGTGGGGTAGGCCTTGCGGAACGGGTGCTCGGGGTCAAGCATGCGGTTGAAGGTGAACAGCACGTCGTCGGCGTTGAAGTCCCGTGTCGGCTTGAATTCCTTGTTGCTGTGGAACTTCACCCCTTCACGTAGGTGGAAGGTGTAGGTCAGGCCATCCGGGGAAATATCCCACTTGGTTGCCAGCCCAGGGACGACGTCGGTCGCGCCTTTTTCGAACTCCACCAAACGGTTATACAAAGGCTCCGCCGCATCGTTATCGGTAGCGGTGGTGTATTGCGCAGTGTCAAACCCTGCCGGGCTGCCTTCGGAGCAGAACACCAGGCTCTTTTTCTCGGCGGCTTGGCCCATGGTGGCCATGGCCAGCAGGCTGGTGGCAAACAGAGCGGATACAACGGTGGTATGGCGCATGACGATCCCGGTCCTTGTTTGTAGTTATCAACAGCGAGCCTACCTGCTGGCGTGCAGCCAGGCAGACCTCACTGATCCCACACACAGCAAGTGCCCTTCCCAGAGTGATGCCTCTGCTGTCCTACGACCTTATGGGGCGCTGACCTTGCAGTAAATGCGTCAATTCTGACTGACCTTGTAGGCAACGGAGGCACGGGTCGCAGTTCATTGCTGTAAGACGGCAACGCTTGCAAACGTAGTCTGTTTCCGAAGGTCCAGGCGGATGGAATAACGGCGACGTTATGAAACGTCGCCGTTATTGATCCTTACTTGCCGCTGACGCTAACGCCGTAGAAGGAGTTCAAGCCAAACGGGCTGATCTTGAAATCCTGCACGGTATTACGCATGGGTTGATACACCGTCGAGTGCGCGATAGGTGTCATCGGGACTGCATCTTTGAGGATATGTTGCGCCTGCTTATACAGCTCGGTGCGTTTGGCGACATCCGATGTGGCCTTGGCTTCTTTAACGATGCCGTCGAATTTCTTGTCGCACCATTTGGAGAAGTTGTTGCCCGACAGCGAGTCGCAGCCGAACAGCACGTTCAGCCAGTTGTCCGGGTCACCATTGTCGCCGCTCCAGCCAATGATCATGGCCTGGTTCTCGCCGCCTTTGGAGCGCTTGATGTACTCGCCCCACTCGTAGCTGACGATGTTGACCTTCAGGCCGATCTGTTTCCAGTCGTTCTGCAGCATCTCGGCCATCAATTTGGCGTTGGGGTTGTAGGGGCGCTGGACCGGCATGGCCCACAGGGTGATCTCGGTGCCTTCCTTGACGCCAGCGGCCTTGAGCAATTCCTTGGCCTTGGCAGGATCGTACTTGGCATCCTTGATGGTGGTGTCATAGGACCACTGGGTCGGCGGCATGGCGTTGACCGCCAGTTGGCCGGCACCCTGGTACACGGAGTCGATGATCTGCTGCTTGTTCACCGACATGTCCAGGGCTTCACGGACGCGCAGGTCAGCCAGCGGGTTCGCGGCGGTCTGGCCCTTGAGTACAGGCATGACGTTATAGGCGATGTAGCCCAGGTTGAAACCGGCCTGGTGCGGCAGTTTCAGGTCCTTGTCCTCACCCAGCGCCTTGAGGTCGGCCGGACGTGGGAACAGGGTGATCTGGCATTCGTTTTTCTTGAGTTTCTGGATACGCACCGACGGGTCGGTGGTGATAGCGAAGATCAGGTTATCGATCTTCACGTCTTCAGGTTTCCAGTAGTCCTTGTTGCCGGTGTAGCGAATGTTCGAGTCTTTCTGGTAGCTCTTGAACACGAACGGGCCAGTGCCGACCGGCTTCTGGTTGATGTCGGCAGGCTTGCCTTCCTTCAACAACTGCGCAGCGTATTCGGCGGACTGGATCGAGGCGAAGCTCATGGCCAGGTTCTGGATGAACGCGGCGTCCACGGTGCCAAGGGTGAACTTGACGGTGTGGTCATCGATTTTTTCGATGTTCTTGATGTTGGTGTCCATCCCCATGTCCGTGAAGTACGGGAACTCGGTGGGGTAGGCCTTACGGAATGGATCGTCTTTATTGATCATCCGGTTGAAGGTAAACAGTACGTCGTCAGCCGAAAATTCACGAGTTGGCTTGAAATACGGGGTGGTATGGAACTTGACGCCTTCGCGAAGGTGGAAGGTGTACGTCAGGCCATCCGGGGACACGTCCCAGCTAGTGGCCAGGCCAGGAACGACGGCGGTGCCGCCACGTTCGAACTGGCTCAGGCGGTTGAACATGGTTTCGGCCGAGGCATCGAAGTCTGTTCCGGTGGTGTACTGGCCTGGATCAAAACCGGCCGGGCTCCCTTCGGAGCAGAACACCAGGTTAGTTGCCGCAAGGGCTACGGGGGCTGCGGCCATAAGGCCAGCGCTCACTAATAACGGAAGGACTGCGTGTTTAAGCATGTTGGCCTCATGATTTGTTGTCATTTTTGGTGGTGAGGGCGACCTCGTGAGTCGGCCTGCGGATACTTATGCAGGCGCCATACCCAATGCAAGATGCAGAGCGGTTGCAAAGGGAAAACTGTGGTACGAACGTACAGGAATGTCGCAATTATGAAAGTTTCGACACAAAAGTGCCTGTTTGGAGGGTTTTTTCGGTGCAAATGGCGCACCAAAAAAGCCCAGCCGAGGCGTCTAGCGCACTCGGTTGGGGCGCGGCTGTTACTTATCTAGACCCACACCGTAGAACGGCGTTAGCCCAAACGGGCTGATCTTGAAGTCACGCACTTGCTTGCGCATAGGCTGGAAAACCGTCGAGTTCGCAATAGGCGTTATAGGTACTTGTTCCTTAAGGATTTTCTGTGCCTGTTGATACCACTTGATGCGCTGCTCGCGGTCGCTGCTGACCTTGGCTTGCTGCACCAGCTTGTCATACGCCGGGTTACACCATTTGGCGTAGTTGCTGCCCTTGACCGCAGCACAACTGTAGAGCACGCCCAGCCAGTTATCGGGGTCGCCGTTGTCGCCGGTCCAGCCATAAATCATTGCATCGTGTTCGCCATTTTTGGCGCGCTTGATGTATTCGCCCCACTCATAGCTGACGATGTTGGCCTTGATGCCGACCTTGGCCCAATCTTGTTGAATCATTTGTGCCGACATCCGCGCATTCGGATTTGAGGCGCGTTGTACGGTCATTGCCCACAGGTTGATGGTGGTACCTGGTGCAACCCCTGCTTCTTTTAGTAGCAACCTTGCCTTGGTCGGGTCGTAGGGGGCGTCCTGGATTTTCGGGTCATAAGACCACTGCGCGGGAGGTAGTGCGTTCTGCGCCAATTGCCCGGCGCCCTGGTACACGGCCTTTATGATTGCGGGCTTGTCGATGGCCATGTCCAGTGCCTGGCGAACCTTGAGTTGATCCAGCGGCGGGTGAGTCACGTTATAGGCCAGGAAGCCCAGGTTGAAGCCCGCTTGTTGCAGTACGCGCAGGTTGGGGTCTTGCTTCATCACCTCGATATCGGCGGGGCGCGGGTAACCGCTGACCTGGCATTCGCCCGCCTTGAGTTTCTGCAGGCGCGCGGCGGCGTCCGGGGTGATGGCGAACACCAGGTTATCGAGCTTCACATCCTCGGGCTTCCAATACTGTTTATTGGCCACATAACGGATCTGTGAGTCTTTCTGGTAGCGCTTGAACACAAACGGCCCGGTGCCGACCGGTTGCTGGTTGATCTGCTCCGCCTTGCCTTGTTTCAACAATTGGGTGGCGTATTCGGCCGATTGCACAGAGGCGAAGCTCATGGCCAGGTTTTGCACGAACGAAGCATCGACCGTGTTCAGGTTGAACCGCACGCTGCGCTCGTCGAGTTTTTCGACGTTCTTGATCGTGGTGTTCAAGCCCATGTCGGTGAAGTAGGGCGACTCTGAGGGGTAGGCCTTGCGAAACGGGCTGTCGGCATCGAGCAGGCGATTAAAAGTGAACAGCACGTCATCGGCGTTGAAGTCACGAGTCGGGGTGAAGAAGTCGGTGGTATGGAACTTGACGCCTTCACGCAGGTGAAAGGTGTAGGTCAGGCCATCCTTGGAAACATCCCAACTGGTGGCCAGGCCAGGTTCGACTTCGGTACCGCCGCGCTTGAACTGGGTCAGGCGGTTGAACACGGTTTCGGCGGACGCATCGAAATCGGTGCCGCTGGTGTACTGGCTGGGGTCGAAGCCGGCGGGGCTGGCTTCGGAGCAGTAGACCAGGGTGGTGGCTGCCTGGGTCATTGGTATAAAGGCCAGAAGGCTTGCGGCGAGGAGCAGTGGCTTGACGGCGATTTTTTCCATGGAGACCCCTGAGGCGGCGGGCATCTTAAAGCAGCCCAAACAAAAACGGCGGTCACCGAGGTTACCGCCGTTCAGCTGGCTTAGGTAGGGGATACCTTTATGCGGGGGATACCACTATACGGGTGGGAGCCGACTTATCGATTGTAACGGGCGGGCCGTCTATTTCATTACTTTCACGAAGGGTGAAAGTCCGAGTGGCTGTTATGTTCACGTCATCGACGAGGGTGGACTCACCTCTAACATCATATTTCAGGTGCCATTGGGTGACTATTGTGACCTCGGTCTCATTTTTTAGAGGGTTGTAGTCGATGAAGTACTGCCGGTCGCCAACGCTGCTGCTATAGCCGTCTTTCACTCGCGGAGGTTGCAATTCAAACCACGCAGGAGCGGAAGAACCTTGATGAGCAACCTCTGAAATTGCCGCTCGCATGTCAGGATTGGGCACGGTGCGCTCAAATGTATCGATCCCGTCCCTTACCAGACCCTCACGAATTGACCCTTCTAAGTTATCTGGGATGGTCATTCCTGCTAGCCGCCGGGGTATGTTGATCTCAACGTTCTCCAGGCCAGGGCGTCTTATTGTGTAAGGGTCTCGGTCGATGTCTTTGATAAAGTATTCGGAGTAATTGCTGCTACCAAACGAGGAGGGGGAGGCTGTTTCCGATGCAAGTACGGTGAAATCCGCGCTGTCTGCTGTCCAGGAAAAGACAGGACGATTTTCTAAAATACCGTTATTTTCCCTGAAAGTGACGCCATATTTATAGTTCGCTTGCTCTTCAACGTTGAAATACTTGTCGAATAGGTCAGCGCCTTTCATTTTGGTGCCGTCTAACTCAATAAAATTATCCGATACATGTGCGGGCGTTTTTAAATCGTTACTGGGTGTCGGGGACTCAGGACGTTGCCACGGCCACGGCCATTTTATCCCGCCATCACCCGGTGCCCGCGCCCACTCTCCGTTACGCCCGGGTGTGATGACCATCAGCCCCGCGCCGTTATCGGGGTTGATGACTCTGGCAAATGCATCACCGGTCCGGTAACGCCCCGATATCTCAAATACCTTGCTCGCCCCCGACTCGTCGGTAAGGCGCACTAACTGGCGCAGCACTCCCTGGCTGTCGGTTACTCGATAAACACCCAACGTGTCGCGAGGCGCGTTCTTTATCAGCTGTTCACCCTCCGGGACGGCATATTGCGCCATTGGAATGAGTGAACGGGATCTGGGGAGTGGGGCGTTAACGGAGTCGCTAACCACAGGGGTGCCTGTGGACGTCCCAGGTTGTGGTTCGCGAGCGTTTGCCCTGGGGAGAGGCTGGGGCTTAAGGCGCGGCAGTTCTTTTTCTGCGGGCAGTGCAAAAGGGTCTTCCGGCACAGCACTGGCACCGTAGGAAAACACTGTATTGAGTAAGCCATCGAACGCTTTGGAGGCGCCCTCATCCCGCTCTGTCACGGTGTCGCCAGACGAGGTTTTTTCTGCCCCTAGCGCCACCTCGGTCAACCCGGCCGCCACCGCTGCGGCGGCTACGGGCGCGGCGATGGGCGCGAGTTTGACCAGCAGGCCGGCGGCTACGGTGATGTCGTTCAGCCACGTATCGCGAATCACCTCGCTGTCGGACTTGATGACTACATCGGCGTCACTGTTCATCCGCTCTTTGGCGGCCGTCGCCAATGTAGAAAAAACGTCGTCTTTAATGGAAGCGTGGCTGCGGTCAATCGCTGAACCCTTCAACTCACCACTGGCCATTTTCGCCAAGAGGGTGTCCAGGCCATCCTTCTTTTCGCCCACATGGGTGAACCACAGAATGGGCATCAGTACTTTTGCCGCGCGTTCAGCAAAGCTCTTGGTCTGGTCCTGGCGATAGATCATCGGGAAGTGAGCCGCCAGTGCTTCGCGTTTTGCAGGGTCCTTGGCTTGCTCGAGCAGCCACTGATCCAGCTTCTCAATAGAATCAAAGCGCAAGAATGCGGGTTCGGCGCCCGGTATATAGAGCACTTGCCGGCCACCGTCCGCAGCGCTGAATCTCACTATATCGCTGGACGTAACCCCGTGGAGGCTCAGGGCATGCGCTTGAACGTTGCCGTTTGCCGGTGCTTTGGCCTTGAGTTGTTCCACGGTGATCGGGGCGTTTTCATCGAGCGTAAGGTTGGACACAGCACCCATCACCAAACGGTAGTCGTCACGGGTGAACTGGTGCTCGGGCGCTTGCAAGGAACGTTCAAGAGGAGGTCTGCTCTCGGCGCTTTTCAATTGCTTGCGGGCCTGGAAGATGAATTCACCTTTGATCGTCGTCTCATACTCGTCGTTATGCGTGCTCCAGAAGTGGTCAATCTTCTGGGTCATTTGGGTCTGAAAGTCGGTTTTCCAGCTTTCATGCATCACTTGGGACGGCTTGAGGTCGATTTGATTGTGTTTGCCGTAGCCGTCTTTTTCGCTTTGCCCAGCAGGCTGGGTATACAGCCCCGCTTCCAGGTCCAGGTTGCCGGGCACCCAGTCGTGCTCGGAGAAGTTCTTCAGCAAGGCGTCGGGCAAGCGCAGCGAAGACCAGGGTTCTTGAAAGGTGTGTTCCCAGCCGGTCGCCGTGTCTGCGCTTTCGCCACCTTTGAAACGGTTCAAGTACACGGTGTCGGAGTCGATAGGTTTGCCCGTGAGTTTGAGCAGCAGGTCATCCGCCCACTTTTTGGCCTCTGCCCGCGTATTGGGCAGGTTGTCGGCGACGTCAACTGCCATGCGCTTGTAAGCCAAGGCTTGTGGTGCGGTGCTGTAGTAGTTGGCGGCGTTGTGTTTTTGCACCTGCAGCGCCTGTGGCGAGCGGCTGCTGGCAGGGCGCAGGCGGTCATCGGCGGGGATAGGATCGAAGGTGTCTTTGTGTTCCAGGTGCCTTATTTGTGTTCGAGCCTGTGACAGCTTTTGGGGAAGGGGCACACCTTCAAAGTTGGCCACCACTTTTGCGCTGACCTTGATGGAGTCCTTGCGCAGCCTCACACGTAAATCACCGTTATTTCCAGGGGCGATAACTTTTGCGGCGTCCAGCAATGGTCCTGAAATTTGTCCCCAGCCTGATGAATCCGAGAGATGGAAGGTTTTAGTTTTGCCCTCGACCTTGGCGGACAAGGTACCTGTAGACGGGTTGATTGAAAGCAAGGTGTCCGGGGCGAAGTGTTGTTCCTGCAGCCAGCCTTGTACCACGGCGTTTTCCAAATGCATGCGATACAGCCCAAGCCACTGGCCCAGAGTGCTCTGGGGCGGCACGGTTATAAGCCCGGCATTGCCGTATAACACCTTACGTTGTGCGGCCTCGAGATAGGCCTTGAGCAGTGCTGTTTCGTCGGGGTGGGCGGTTTTTGCAGCGGGCGGTGTCGCCTGCGCTTGAATGGCCGACGTCGGTTTGGCGACTACGAGTGGCAGCGATAACCTGTGGATTGGATTGAGTGACAGGGACATAAATTCGGCTCTCATTGTATGAATAAATGCCAGCACATCCCTGGTAGCTATGGCAGTAATGAGTCGTGGAAGCCGGGCACTTGATTCCTGCGAGATGTACTGCTGGATATGACGTGGCGCTAACGCGCAAAAAAAAGGCGCAAGCCCCGTGGGGTTGCGCCGTTGTCCTGTCTAAAAAAGTTACTGTAAAACTTCGATCACGCCGTCGGCGCTCATGTTGACCTGGCTGGTGCCGGCTTCCACTTCAGGCGTCGGTGCTGAATCGGCCATGGCGGCTTTCATCATCATGCCGCCATTGCGGGCGTAGGGCATCGGGTAGCCATTAGTGTTGAAGTTCAGGTTGACGATCTTGTAGCCCTTGCCACCGAGTGCATCGGTAGCCAGTTGCGCACGCGCCTTGAATGCAGCCACGGCATCTTTGAGCAGCGCATCTTCGCTGGCCTTGCGCGTGGCATCGGCGATGGCGAAGTCCATGCTGTCCATCTTCAGAGTGTTGAGCAGCTCGCCGGTAAGTTTGGACAGTGCCGGGAAGTCCGCGCTTTCCATACGCAGTTCTGCACGTTCACGCCAGCCAGTGATCTTCTGGTTCTTGCTGTCGTAGATCGGGTAGCTGTTGCGGCTGCCCTGGCGCAAGGTCACGCCTTTGACTTCGCGAGCCTGGCCCAGCGCCTGGTTCAGGGTGGTGGTGATTTCGGCCGCGAGCTTGGCCGGGTCGGCGTTTTGCGATTCGGTGTAAAGGGTGACGATCATCTTGTCGCGGGCCACTTCCTGGCTGACTTCGGCGCGCAGGGAGATCTGGTTGTAATTCAGTGCACCGGCGGCCATAGCCGGCAGGCTGGCCAGGGCGCTGGCGCTGAGGGTGAGAACAACTGCACTGCGAGTGAAACGAGACATGGAAGCTCCTGGGGATATTCGTGTTCGGTAAGACTGTAGACGTAGCCTTGGGGTTCGTCGGGTTTACCCAATACAAATAAATTTCAGCGTGGCGTGCGCTACCCTCACGCCACGCGAGGACCCTGTTACAGGGTGGCCCCTTTTGGAGTAAACGTCACAGGCTTGTAGCTGAAATTCCACCATTTGAACGGGTGATCGAAAATCGAATACGGGTTGGTCTTCACCGGCTTGAATTCTTTACCCGAAACGCCATCGTCGGGACTGGGATGATCGAAGGTTACAGGGGGTTTGCCACTTTCGTAGATTGTCTGGTTATCTCCCAGGATCTCTTCGGGCGAGTACCTGGCAGTCAGTTCACCTACATAGCCTTTCACTGGGCGTCCGGTGAGTCGCTGAAATTGAGCGGCGAAGGAGTTCTCGCCCTGCGCCCCGGAGTAACAGCTCAGAATGCGAATATTGTCATAGCTCTCCGGGAAGATGCCATTGCGCTTGAGCGTGTTGTACAACCCCTGGGGGGTGTGTTTGCCGCCTTTGTAATAAATATGGGTGCCATCGCCGTGGCCAATGATGTTGAGGCGATGCTCCAGGCCATTTTTATTCATGTCGGTGAAAATGTGCAGGTTGTCTTCGACTTTGACCAGGTTATCCTTGGTGCCCGTGAGGGTGACCAACTTACCGTCCGTCGACAGTGTTTCGGAGACCGGCGCCACAGGTTCCGATTCGGGGAGTAAGGAGGCAAAGTTATTGTCGACGTTAAGGTCGACCGAGGGCTTGCCCGGATGGGCATCAGTCACTGGCTGCCCAACAGGGCGTTGCGAACTGGCCGAGGCCCCTTCTTCCACCACTGTACCGGCCTGGGACACCAGGCGTGTGGCTACAGGCAGCGCGGCATTGAGCACTCCAAAAATCAAATGACCGACGCCGCCGGGTTTGCCTTTGGCCAAATCGTCGGCGCCAATGCCTGCTTCGGTGATACCCGAGGCGATGTACAGCCCATCCAACGCCAAAGCCACTTCGGGCACGGCGATGGCCACCGGGGCAAAGAGCATCGCGATCATGGCTGCCTTGCTGAGGCCCGACAGGATATTGGCTTTGGTGACGTCGGCATCGGAGGTGATCTGCGACTTGGCGTCGTCGAACGACCGATCGTATTGGCGTTGGCCGATCTGTTGAAAGACATCGGCGGTGGCGTCGATATCAGGGCCGGTGTTTGAACGCCCGGTGGCGTTGAAGCGCTGGAGGCTCAAGGTCGTTGCAGGAGGCCAGGTACGGTGGTGCGCATATTTGGGCCACACGGCCATCCCTTTGAGCATTTCACGCACGCCGCTTTTGAACGGGCCGCTGTTCAAGTCCTTGAAGGTGAAGTGTCCTTCCAGTGCCTTGAGTTTTTCCGGGTCTGCGGCCTGGCTCGCCAACCACTGCTTCATTTGCTCTACGCTGTCAAAAGCGTGGATTGGCGAAGAGTTGCCCGGGATGACCAGCAGTGTGCGGTTGATCGGTTTGCCATCGGCACCCTGGCGGGTGTTTTTGTCGGTGATCACCATCAGGTCGGTGGATTTGTATTGCCCTACGCTCAACAGGCCTACGTCTAGTCCAGGATCGGGCCGCGTCGGGCGTGTGAGGTCGTTGAACAGCGTATCGGCCCAGGCCAGGGTGTTGCCAGGCAGCCCCGCTGCGCGCAGGACCAGTTGTTTGTCTTCCTGCGTCAGGCTGCCCTCCTGATGTTGCGAGTGTGCAGCTTTGACGAGTGCCGCCTTGGCCACAATAGGGTATTGACGGTCGTGCTTGTCCCAGAAGTCGTTAAGGAACTCGATGTAGGGGCGCTGGAAGTCGGTGGCCCAGACTTGCTCCTTGAAGTCCTTTGGCGACACTGACAGCTGGGTTGAAGGCGCATAGACCCGCGGGGTGCCGGGCGTGGAGGCGGTATAAATGCCTTGGTAGGTGTGGGTAATGTGGGCCGACTCGCGATTGGGGTTGAATCGGTCGGCGACGTCGAATACGCCTGGTGCAATATGGGGCAGGTGATCGACCAGCCTCACTGCTGGGCCGCCGGCATAATGAGGAACCAGCGCCCCCCTTCCTTCGGGCGTAGTCTGGCTGTTTTTTACCAGGGCGTCCGTCAGTGTAATCTGTTCGACCAGCTTGGCCGGGTAGGGCGGCTTGCCAGTAGTGTTGTAGTTGAACGTCGTCAGATACGTTCTGTCCGGGTCGATGTCCAGGTTCCACTTGTCCTTGAACAGTTGCTTGACCGTCTGCGCGGCATCTTGCGTTACCGACTTGAAGGCCAAGGCCAGGTTCTCGGCATTGCTGGCGCTGTCGATATTGATCCCCACATCCACGGGTACAATTGTTTTGTCATGGGCTCCCACCGTCTTGCCGGGATCGTGGTTCACGCTGACGAGTTCGTAACCGTCACCACCGTTATTGGATAAATCCCTGCGCACGCTTTCCACGAGGTATTGCTCGTTGTTTGGGCTCTGGTCTATCGCACGTCGCTGGCGGCTAAGAGTGGCACCTGATGGCGGTTCAGCGGTGTAGGGCCTTTGAGTGGGGAGTGCGTTATTCATCTGCATGAAAGCGTTCCTGCGTGGCGAGGCATGATGATGCCCATCGGTGGGCGGTAGGCCTCTGGGTGGTCCGATGCTCACCTTGGTTCCTGTAAGTAATGCGCCAAATTATGTGGGCAGGAGAAGGCCGCGCTGTGGCGGTTTGCCGCATAAGCCCTGCCGTCCTCGTGTCTTGGTTATACTCGGTGCGATATACCTGCAGCGCTCATCAGGAGAGCTCATGCTCGCCGCCGTAAAACTGACTTCCGCCACCCGCCAGAACCTTTGGCGCCTGACGTTCATTCGCACCCTGGTATTGGCCGCACAGGCCGGTTCCGTCGGGCTTGCCTATTGGTTCGACCTGCTGCCGCTGCCCTGGCTGCAATTGGCCGTGACCCTGGGGTTCTCCACCGTATTGTGTGTGTTCACCGCCATTCGACTGCGCACCACTTGGCCTGTGACCGAGCTGGAATACGCCTTGCAACTGGCCTGCGACCTGTTTATCCACAGCGTGTTGCTGTACTTCTCCGGTGGTTCTACCAACCCCTTCGTCTCCTACTACCTGGTGCCTTTGACCATCGCTGCCGTCACCCTGCCGTGGCGCTATTCGGTGGTGCTGTCGGGCATTGCGCTGACGCTGTACACCCTGCTGTTGGCGCAGTTCTACCCCTTGCAGACATTCCCAATCGCCCGGGAAAACCTGCAGATCTACGGGATGTGGTTGAGCTTTGCCTTGTCTGCGGCAGTCATTACCTTCTTTGCCGCGCGCATGGCCGAAGAATTGCGCCGCCAGGAAGAACTGCGCGCCATTCGCCGTGAAGAGGGCCTGCGTGACCAGCAACTGCTGGCCGTTGCCACCCAGGCCGCTGGCGCCGCCCATGAGTTGGGCACGCCGCTGGCGACCATGAGCGTGCTGCTCAAGGAAATGACCCAGGACCATCACGATCCGGCCCTGCAGGATGATTTGAGCGTACTGCAGGAGCAGGTCAAACAGTGCAAGTTGACACTCCAGCAACTGGTGCGTGCCGCCGAAGCCAACCGCCGTCTGGCGGTCGAAATGCAAGATGTCACCCAGTGGCTCGATGAGGCGCTCAACCGCTGGCACCTGATGCGCCCCGAAGCCAGTTACCGTTTCAACTTGTTGGGCCAAGGCAGCGTACCGCGCATGGCGCCACCGCCGGACTTGACCCAGGCGCTGCTCAACTTGCTGAACAATGCAGCCGACGCCTGCCCTGAAGGCCTCGGGGTGCAGTTGGACTGGGACGCGGAAAACGTCACCATCAGCATTCGTGACCACGGCGCGGGCGTGCCACTGGCCATTGCCGAGCAAATCGGCAAACCCTTCTTTACCACCAAGGGCAAAGGCTTCGGCCTGGGCCTGTTTTTGAGCAAGGCCAGCGTGACCCGCGCGGGCGGCTCAGTGAAGCTCTATAGTCATGAGGAAGGTGGCACGCTCACCGAGCTGCGCCTGCCCCGTGTCGCACGAGGAGATATCGATGAGTGACGAGATCCAAGTCGAAGGCGAAGAACTGCCGCACCTGTTGCTGGTAGATGACGACGCGACCTTTACCCGCGTGATGGCGCGCGCCATGAGCCGGCGCGGTTTTCGCGTCAGCACCGCAGGTTCTGCTGAAGAGGGCCTGACCATCGCCCAGGCCGACCTGCCGGACTACGCCGCCCTCGACCTTAAAATGGACGGCGACTCGGGCCTGGTGCTGCTGCCAAAGCTGCTGGAACTCGACCCGGAAATGCGCGTGGTGATCCTCACCGGTTACTCCAGCATCGCCACCGCCGTCGAGGCGATCAAGCGCGGCGCCTGCAATTACCTGTGCAAACCCGCGGATGCCGACGACGTGCTGGCCGCCTTGCTGTCCGAGCATGCCGACCTCGACACCCTGGTGCCGGAAAATCCGATGTCGGTGGACCGCCTGCAGTGGGAACACATCCAGCGCGTGTTGACCGAACACGAAGGCAACATCTCCGCCACCGCCCGCGCCCTGGGCATGCACCGCCGCACGCTGCAACGCAAGTTGCAGAAGCGCCCGGTACGACGCTGAACGGCGACTGAACAACTCGCTTCAGGCTGCACGGACGCACGAACCGATCACCTATGATCGGTTCAAACGCCTGTGACTTTTTCCTACCGAGCCTGAACGATGAATCAGAATGCTGAATATCGCGCGGTCAACGACGCGGTGCGTGGGCAATTCTTCCGCCGAACCTGGGCGATGATCACACCCTATTGGCGCAGTGAAGAGAAGGGCAGGGCCTGGCTGCTGCTGGCCGCAGTGATTGGCCTGTCGCTGTTCAGCGTGGCGATCTCCGTGTGGATCAACCACTGGTACAAAGACTTCTACAACGCCCTGGAGAAGAAAGACACCGCGGCCTTCTGGCAACTGATCGGCTATTTCGGCGGGATCGCGGCGGTGGCGATACTCGGCGCGGTGTACCGCCTTTACCTGACCCAGATGCTGACAATCCGCTGGCGCGCCTGGCTCACCGAAAAACACTTCAGCCGTTGGCTGGCCCACAAGAATTATTACCAGCTGGAGCAGGGCGGCTACACCGATAACCCGGACCAGCGGATTTCCGAAGACCTTAACAACTTCACCTCCGGTACCTTGAGCCTGGGCCTTGGGTTGCTGCGTAACGTGGTCAGCCTGGTGTCATTCTCGATCATCCTGTGGGGCGTCTCGGGTAGCATCGAAGTGTTCGGCGTCACCATCCCCGGTTACATGTTCTGGTGTGCACTGCTGTACGCCGCTGTGGGCAGTTGGCTGACGCACTTGATCGGCCGGCGCTTGATCGGCCTGAGCAACCAACAGCAACGCTTCGAAGCGGACCTGCGTTTTTCCATGGTGCGGGTGCGTGAGAATGCCGAAAGTATTGCCCTGTACGACGGCGAGCCGAATGAAAGGCAACGCCTGAGTTCGCGCTTCGGCAAGGTCTGGCAGAACTTCTGGGACATCATGAAAGTGTCCAAGCGCCTGACCTTTTTCACCGCTGGCTACAGCCAGATCGCGATCATCTTCCCCTTTATCGTCGCCGCGCCGCGCTACTTCACTGGCAAGATCGAGCTGGGGGAGCTGATGCAAATCAACTCGGCGTTCGGCAACGTGCAAGAGAACTTCAGTTGGTTTATCAACGCCTATTCGGAACTGGCGACATGGCGCGCCACCAGCGACCGTCTGCTGAGTTTCCAGCAGGCCATGAGCGACAACGAGCAACGCACGCCGGCGATCGACGTGCGCCCTGAAGGCGAGCGCCTGGTGATCAAGGACCTGGGCATGGACCTGGCCGACGGCCGCCATTTGCTCACCGACGCCGACATGACCGTGGAGCCTGGCCAGCGCGTTATGCTCAGCGGGCGTTCCGGCAGCGGCAAGAGCACTTTGCTGCGGGCGATGGGGCATCTGTGGCCCGCCGGTCATGGCAGCATTCGCCTGCCGGCGACACGCTACCTGTTCCTGCCACAGAAGCCTTACTTGCCGATTGGTACGCTCAAGGCCGTGTTGAGTTATCCACAGGACGACAGCGTCTATTCACCAGAGCGTTATGCACAGGTGCTGGAAACCTGTCGCCTGCCCCATCTGGTCAGCCGCCTGGATGAAGCCAACCACTGGCAACGCATGCTCTCGCCCGGCGAGCAACAGCGCCTGGCCTTTGCCCGCGCGTTGTTGTTTGCACCGCGATGGCTGTACATGGACGAAGCGACCTCGGCCATGGATGAAGAAGACGAGGCAACCTTGTACCAGGCGTTGATCGATCAATTGCCGGGGTTGAGCATCGTCAGCGTCGGCCACCGCAGCAGCCTCAAGCGTTTCCATGGGCGGCATGTGCGCATCGACGGTGGGCGGTTGCAGGAACAACAACTCACTTGAGTGCCTGCTCGCTCAATGTGGGAGCCGGGCTTGCCCGCGATGGCGGAGTGCCTGAGGCAGGTGTGTCAACGGGCACACCGCTATCGCAGGCAAGCCAGCTCCCACAGGGGCATGGTGTTGTCTGATGGTTCAGGCACCCAACAAAAAGCCCGGCAGATCATCGATCAGCCGGGCTTTTTGTTGCTCGAAGATGACTTACTTCTTCAAGCCGTAATGCTCATCCAACATGCCTGGAGCGTTCGGCGTCTTTGGCGCGTAGTCCCGTGGTGGCTCCTGGTTTTCCCGAGGCGGGGTCAGGCGTTCCCGTGGGGTTTGCGGTGCATCGGAATGCAGCGCGGCCAGCAGGCGCTGGCGGGTGATGTCGTCGAGGGCCAGGCGGTTAGCGCCATCGGCGAGGTGATCCTGTACTTCCTGGTAGCTCTGGGTGAGCTTCTTGACCAGGGTCGCGGTGCTGTTGAAGTGGGTAACAACCTCGTTCTGATAACTGTCAAAACGTTCCTGAATGTCATCCAGCTGACGCTGCGTGCGGTTAGGCGCGGCATTCGGCAGCAGGCGGGCAACCAGGAAACCAATGGCGACACCGGCAACCAGGGCAAGAGTCGGCAACAACCAAACTAAGAGCGAGTGTTCCACGAGTCCTTCCTCTATAAACGGCTTTGCTTTACGTTAACGGCTCAAACCTGCGCTGTATACCGCGATTAAGCTCGCAATGATGCCATGCACAGACTTTTAGCTAGACGAGTCGACCCCTTGAGAGGTCACGGAGTTCATCCTTGCTCATGCGTGAAACCCCCGTTTTGATCGATGGCCCGGTGGGCCAATTGGAAGCCTTGTACCTGGATCACCCCGAACCACGTGGCCTGGCGCTGGTTTGCCACCCTAACCCGGTGCAGGGGGGGACCATGCTCAATAAAGTCGTCTCGACCCTGCAACGCACTGCCCGCGATGCGGGTTTGATTACTTTGCGCTTCAATTACCGTGGCGTAGGTGCCAGTGCCGGTACTCACGATATGTCCACCGGTGAGGTCGACGATGCTGAAGCGGCCGCCACCTGGCTGCGGGAAAAGCACCCGGACCTGCCAATCACCTTGCTCGGTTTTTCTTTCGGTGGGTATGTGGCCGCCAGCCTCGGCGGCCGCCTGGAAGCCAAAGGTGAAAAGCTCGCACACCTGTTCATGATTGCCGCTGCGGTGATGCGCCTGCGCGATACCGACGCGTTACCGCTGGGCTGCCCGTTGACCCTGATCCAACCGGAAAGCGACGAAGTGGTTGACCCGCAGCTGGTCTACGACTGGTCCGCCGCCCTCAAACGCCCCCATGAGTTGCTGAAAGTGGCAGAATGCGGACACTTTTTTCACGGCAAGCTGACCGATCTCAAGGATCTGGTGCTGCCACGCCTTTCGAATTGATGACAAGCGATCACCCATGACGACCCGTACCCGTATCCTCACCGGCATCACCACCACCGGCACGCCGCACCTGGGCAACTACGCCGGTGCGATTCGCCCGGCGATCCTCGCCAGCGAAGACGCGAATGCCGATTCCTTCTACTTCCTGGCCGACTACCATGCCCTGATCAAATGCGATGACCCGCAGCGCATCCAGCGCTCGCGTATGGAAATCGCCGCGACCTGGCTGGCCGGTGGTCTGGATGTGAACCGGGTGACGTTCTACCGCCAGTCGGACATCCCGGAAATCCCCGAGCTGACCTGGCTGCTGACCTGCGTTGCCGCCAAGGGCCTGCTCAACCGCGCCCATGCCTACAAGGCCTCGGTGGACAAGAACGTGGAAAACGGTGAAGACCCGGATGCGGGCATCAGCATGGGCCTGTACAGCTACCCGGTGCTGATGGCAGCGGACATCCTGATGTTCAACGCGCACAAGGTGCCGGTGGGCCGCGACCAGATCCAGCACGTGGAAATGGCCCGCGACATCGGCCAGCGCTTCAACCACCTGTTCGGCAACGGTAAGGAATTCTTCACCATGCCCGAGGCGTTGATCGAAGAAAGCGTGGCCACCTTGCCAGGCCTGGATGGTCGCAAGATGTCCAAGAGCTACGACAACACCATCCCGTTGTTCACCAGCGCCAAGGACATGAAGGACGCGATCTCGCGGATCGTCACCGACTCCCGTGCGCCAGGCGAAGCCAAGGACCCGGACAATTCGCACCTGTTCACCTTGTACCAGGCGTTTGCGACCAAGGCCCAGGAAGCCCAATTCCGTGGCGAGCTGCTAGAAGGCCTAAGCTGGGGCGAGGCGAAGAACCGTCTGTTCCAACTGCTCGACGGCCAGCTCGGCGAAGCGCGCGAGCGTTACCATCAACTGATGGCGCGCCCATCGGACATGGAAGACCTGCTGCAGGTCGGCGCCAAGAAGGCCCGCGCTGTGGCGGCACCGTTCCTGGCCGAGCTGCGTGAAGCGGTGGGCCTGCGTTCGTTCGTCAACCAGGCGGCGGCGCCGGTCGCCACCAAGAAAAAAGCAGCGAAGGCTGCACGGTTTGTGAGCTTCCGTGAAGACGATGGCAGCTTCCGCTTCCGCCTGTTGGCGCCTAACGGTGAACAGCTTCTAGTTTCGCGCAAATTTTCTGATGGTAAGTTGGCAGGCGCTGCAACTAAAGATCTTCAGTCGGGTAAGGCACTGGATATTCGCGAAGAAGGAACCACCTTCAGTGTCTGGCTGGAAGGCTACTGCATCGCAGATGGGCCTTTCTTCGAAGAGATTTCATCTCGCGATGCCGCCATCGCCGCTTTGCGCGCTGCGTTAACCCCAATCGAGGATTAACCCGACCAAGGGTTGATTGCCATTATCCAGGGCCGTCGTTACAGTGTCGGCCCGTTTTTGTTGCCTTGCTAACGAAATTATGACGCCCCTAGAACGATATCAAGCTGATCTGAAACGCCCCGAGTTCTTCCACGACGCGGCCCAGGAAAATGCCGTGCGTCATTTGCAGCGCCTGTACGAGGACCTCGTGGCCGCGTCGCAAAGCAAGCCCGGGATGTTCAGCAAGCTGTTTGGCAAGAAAGACCACACGCCGGTCAAGGGCCTGTATTTCTGGGGCGGCGTGGGCCGTGGCAAGACTTACCTGGTAGACACCTTCTTTGAAGCGCTGCCGTTCAAGGAAAAGGTGCGTACGCACTTCCACCGCTTCATGAAGCGCGTGCACGAAGAGATGAAGACCCTGCCGGGCGAGAAAAACCCGCTGACCATCATCGCCAAGCGTTTCTCCCAAGAGGCCCGGGTGATCTGCTTCGATGAATTCTTCGTCTCCGACATCACCGACGCCATGATCCTTGGCACGCTGATGGAAGAACTGTTCAAGAACGGTGTGACCCTGGTGGCCACGTCGAACATCGTGCCCGATGGCCTGTACAAGGATGGCCTGCAACGTGCGCGCTTCCTGCCGGCCATTGCGCTGATCAAGCAGAACACCGATATCGTCAACGTCGACAGCGGCGTCGACTACCGCTTGCGTCACCTGGAGCAAGCCGAGCTGTTCCACTTCCCGCTCAACGAAGCGGCGCACGAAAGCCTGAAGAAAAGCTTCCGTGCGCTGACGCCGGAATGCACGCAAGCGGTGGAAAACGACAAGCTGATGATCGAGAACCGCGAAATCATCGCGCTGCGCACCTGCGATGACGTGGCTTGGTTCGAGTTCCGCCAACTGTGCGATGGGCCACGCAGCCAGAACGATTACATCGAGCTGGGCAAGATCTTCCACGCCGTGATCTTGAGTGGTGTGGAACAGATGGGCGTGACCACCGACGATATCGCCCGACGGTTCATCAACATGGTCGATGAGTTCTACGACCGTAACGTCAAGCTGATCATCTCGGCGGAAGTCGAACTCAAGGATCTCTATACCGGTGGTCGCTTGAACTTCGAATTCCAGCGCACCTTGAGTCGCCTGCTGGAAATGCAGTCCCACGAGTTCCTGTCGCGCGGCCACAAGCCTTAATCAATCTCCGGCTCAATGGAGATCTAATGTGGGAGCCGGGCTTGCCCGCGATGGGGGTGTATCAGTCAACTATAGGCTGGCTGATACACCGTCATCGCAGGCAAGCCAGCTCCCACAATGGTTTGTGTTGGCCTGGAGTCAGGCGGCCTGCTGAAATTGCTGGCGATACTGGTTGGGCGACAACTCCGTGTGCTGCCTGAACAACCGCGCAAAGAAACTCGCATCGTCGTAACCCACCTCGTAGCTGATGGTCTTGATGCTCTTGCGGCTGCCCGAGAGCAGGCCCTTGGCGGTCTCGATGCGCAGGCGTTGCAGGTAATGCAGCGGCTTGTCACCGGTCGCGGTCTGGAAGCGGCGCATGAAGTTGCGGATGCTCATGCCGTGTTCCCGGGCGACGTCTTCAAAGCGGAATTTGTCGGCAAAGTGCTCTTCAAGCCAATGCTGGATCTGCAGGATGATCACGTCCTGATGCAGCTTCTGCCCGCCAAACCCGATCCGCCCCGGTGAATAGTTGCGCTGCACCTCATAGAGAATGTCGCGGGCCACCGCCTGGGCGATGTTGGCGCCGCAGAAGCGTTCGATCAGGTAGATATAAAGGTCGCAGGCCGACGTGGTGCCACCGGCGCAATACAGGTTATCGGCATCCGTGAGGTGCTTGTCCTGATTGAGCTGCACCTTGGGGAAACGCTCGCTGAAGGCATTGAAGAAGCGCCAGTAGGTGGTCGCCTCCTTGCCATCGAGCAGCCCGGCTTCGGCCAGCCAGAACACCCCGGTGGCCTCGCCGCAGAGTACGGCGCCGCGGGCGTGCTGTTCGCGCAGCCACGGCAGCACTTGCGGGTAGCGCGAGCACAGGGCATCGAAGTCGTCCCAGAAAGCTGGCAGCACAATGATGTCGGCGTCTTCGAGGCCGCCGTCCACCGGCATGATCACATCGCTGAAGCTGCGCACGGACTGGCCGTCGGGGCTGACCAGGCGTGTTTCGAACCCTGGGGTCAGGCCCAGGCCTTGCTGTTTGCCATGGCGCAGGCTGGCGAGATGGAAGAAATCCTTGGCTTGCATGAGGGTTGAAGCGAATACCCGATCAATGGCCAAAATGCTGACGCGCCGCAACGGCGTGGAGATTTGGTTAGACATAATTTCATTTATTCTTATAGGGGAAAGTGGTCACCAGACGGCTGGATCGTCTTATTTTTTGTCGCATGTGTCCAGTGTCCCGTGACGCCTTCGGGGCATAGGCTCTGTGGGCTCGTCCTTGTCCGACAATCCACGCAGGTGACCCATGATCCCCAGAACCTTGTTCAGCTCGGAGCACGAACTCTTCCGTGAGAGCGTGCGCACCTTTCTCGAAAAGCACGCCGTGCCCTTCCATGGGCAATGGGAAAAGCAGGGCTATATCGAACGTAACCTGTGGAACCAGGCGGGGGAGGCGGGCATGTTGTGTTCCCACCTGCCAGAGGAATATGGCGGGCTGGGCGCGGATTTTCTCTACAGCGCGGTGGTGATCGAAGAAGTCAGCCGCCTGGGTTTGACCGGCATCGGCTTTTCCCTGCACTCGGATATCGTCGCGCCTTACATCCTGCATTACGGCAGTGATGCACTGAAGCACAAGTACCTGCCCAAGTTGATCTCCGGGGAGATGGTCACGGCCATTGCCATGACCGAGCCGGGCGCTGGTTCCGACCTGCAGGGCGTCAAGACCACAGCGGTTTTGGAGGGTGATGAGTACGTGATCAACGGCTCCAAGACCTTTATCACCAACGGCTACCTGGCCGATCTGGTAATTGTCGTCGCCAAGACCGACCCCAAGGCTGGCGCCAAGGGCACCAGTCTGTTCCTGGTGGAAGCCGACACGCCGGGCTTCGACAAGGGCAAGCGCCTGGAGAAAGTCGGCATGAAGGCGCAGGACACCTCGGAGCTGTTCTTCCAGGATGTGCGCGTGCCCAAGGAAAATCTGCTGGGCCAGGCGGGCATGGGCTTTGCCTACCTGATGCAGGAACTGCCACAAGAACGCCTGACCGTGGCGATTGGCGCGCTGTCTTCAGCCGAAGCGGCGTTGCAATGGACCCTCGAGTACACGCGAGAGCGCAAGGCGTTCGGCAAGGCGATTGCCGATTTCCAGAACACCCGGTTCAAGCTGGCGGAGATGGCCACCGAGATTCAGATTGGCCGCGTGTTTGTCGATCAGTGCATGGCCTTGCATCTGGAAGGCAAGCTGGACGTGCCCACAGCGGCGATGGCCAAGTACTGGGCCACGGACCTGCAATGCAAGGTGCTCGATGAGTGCGTGCAGTTGCATGGCGGCTACGGCTTCATGTGGGAATACCCGATTGCCCGGGCCTGGGCGGATGCGCGGGTGCAGCGCATTTATGCGGGGACCAATGAGATCATGAAAGAGATCATTGCGCGGGCGCTTTGATTGTTAGGTGCTCTTGATTGATCGTTCCCACGCTCCGCGTGGGAACGCCTCATGTGACGCTCCGCGTCACGACTCTGAAAGCGGACGCAGAGCGTCCGAGGCGGCATTCCCACGCGGAGCGTGGGAACGATCAGTGCGGATCAATCAAGGTGCTGGATTCGGATGATCCTTCTGAATCGCCTCAATCCCTTCCAGCACCTCTTTCGACAATTTCAGTTCGGCACTGGCGATGTTGCTGTCCAGTTGTTCCAGTGATGTGGCCCCAATGATATTGCTGGTCACAAACGGCTGCTGTGTCACAAACGCCAGCGCCATCTGCGCCGGGTCCAGGCCATGTTCCCGCGCAAGAGCCACATACCGGCTGCACGCCGCTTCCGATTGCGGGTTGAAGTAGCGGCTGAAGCGGCTGTACTCGGTCAGGCGCGCCTTGGCCGGGCGAGCGCCATTTTCGTACTTGCCACTGAGCATGCCGAACGCCAAAGGCGAATAAGCCAACAAGCCGCACTGTTCACGAATGGCAACCTCCGCCAGGCCCACTTCAAAGCTGCGGTTGAGCAGGTTGTAGGGGTTCTGGATCGACACGGCGCGCGGCCAACCGCGGGCTTCGGCCAGGGCGAGGAATTTCATGGCGCCCCACGGCGTTTCGTTGGACAGGCCAATGTGGCGGATCTTGCCGGCCTTTACCTGTTCATCCAGGGCTTCGAGCGTTTCCTCCAGTGGGGTGAGGTCGTCTTCGTCCTTGTGCTTGTAGCTCAACTGGCCGAAGAAGTTGGTGCTGCGCTCCGGCCAATGCAGTTGGTAGAGGTCGATCCACTCGGTCTGCAGGCGCTTGAGGCTGGCGTCCAGGGCTGCGGCGATGTGCTTGCGGTTGTGGCGCAGGTGGCCATCGCGGATATAGTCGATGGTGTTGCCGGGGCCGGCGATCTTGCTGGCGAGAATCCAGTCGGCGCGGTCGCCACGGCTTTTGAAGTAGTTGCCGATGTAGCGCTCGGTGGTGGCGTAGGTGTCGGCCTTGGGCGGCACCGGGTACATTTCTGCGGTGTCGAGGAAGTTGATCCCCGCGGCCTTGGCCCTTTCGATCTGCGCGAAGGCCTCTGCCTCGCTGTTCTGCTCGCCCCAGGTCATGGTGCCCAACGCGATCGCGCTGACATTCAGATCGGTGCGGCCCAGCTGTCGGTAATCCATCGGGTACTCCTTCGGGGGAAAACAATCATAAAAGCAGGTTGAATTTTTTTTCGCAATCTGCATAATTGCCCACCTCTTTCTGCAGTGGAAGTGATGCGCCGCCTGCCGAAGAATCTTGCCGTTGAACGGACGCGCCGACCCGAGCCCCCGATAGCGTCTGTATCCGGCTGCCTTTGACCTTGTCAAAGTACGCACTATTCAGTAAGATCCGCCGTCTAAATTTACAGGCGGCCCCTGAGGCTATTAAAGAATGACAACTTTTACTGCAAAACCGGAAACAGTTCAGCGCGACTGGTTTGTCGTCGACGCCGCTGGTCAGACCCTGGGTCGTCTGGCCACTGAAGTCGCCAGCCGTCTGCGTGGCAAGCACAAGCCTGAATACACCCCGCACGTTGATACCGGCGACTACATCGTCATCATCAATGCTGAGCAGGTTCGTGTAACCGGCAACAAAGCAAGCGACAAAATGTACTACCGTCACTCCGGTTTCCCAGGCGGTATCAAGTCTTCCAACTTCGAAGGCCTGATTGCCAAGAAGCCTGAAGCCCCGATCGAAATCGCGGTCAAAGGCATGCTGCCTAAGGGCCCACTGGGTCGCGATATGTTTCGCAAGCTGAAAGTCTATGCGGGCGCTGTACACCCTCATGCTGCTCAGCAGCCCCAAGAACTGAAGTTTTAACGGAATAGTTCATTATGTCGGCGACTCAAAATTACGGCACTGGCCGTCGCAAAACCGCAACCGCACGCGTTTTCCTGCGTCCGGGCACTGGTAACATCTCGATCAACAACCGCTCCCTGGACAACTTCTTCGGTCGCGAAACTGCCCGCATGGTAGTTCGTCAGCCGCTGGAATTGACCGAGACCGTTGAAAAGTTCGACATCTACGTCACCGTTATCGGTGGCGGTGTAAGTGGTCAAGCTGGCGCAATCCGCCACGGTATCACTCGCGCTCTGATGCAGTACGACGAAACCTTGCGTGGCGCTCTGCGCAAAGCTGGCTTCGTGACTCGCGATGCTCGTGAAGTTGAACGTAAGAAAGTCGGTCTGCGTAAAGCGCGTAAGCGTCCGCAGTACTCGAAGCGTTAATTCGCTTTACGTTCCACAAAAACGCCCAGCCTCCTCACGGAGCTGGGCGTTTTTTATTGCCTGTGATTTATGCACATTTTTCGCCGTGACAACTTGCCACATCCGTAGACCCCCTATACTACAAGGCCTGGAGACGGAGCCCCGGGCAATTCCCTTGTCATACGTGGGGCTTTTCATTACCATCCGTCAAAATTTTTATAAGTAAAGATTCAACACTTAGTAGACGCCTGATTTAACAGGCCAAAAAGCTGATGGGAGAGGACTGAATGAGCAATGACGGCGTGAATGCAGGCCGGCGTCGCTTCTTGGTAGCAGCCACATCCGTGGTGGGTGCTGCAGGAGCGGTGGGGGCTGCGGTCCCGTTCGTGGGGTCATGGTTTCCCAGTGCCAAGGCGAAAGCCGCAGGTGCACCGGTGAAGGTGAATGTCAGCAAGATCGAGCCAGGCCAGCAGATGATTGCTGAGTGGCGCGGCCAGCCGGTTTTCATTGTTCGTCGTACCGAGGAAATCCTGGGGAATTTGAAGAAGATCGAAGGCCAGCTGTCTGACCCGACATCCGAAAAGTCCGACCAGCCCGCCTACGCCAAGAACGAAGCACGTTCGATCAAACCAGAGATTCTGCTGCTGGTTGGTCTTTGTACCCATCTGGGTTGCTCACCTACCTTCCGCCCGGAAGTGGCGCCTGTCGATTTGGGCAAAGACTGGGTCGGCGGTTATTTCTGCCCGTGCCACGGTTCCCACTATGACCTCGCGGGCCGCGTCTATAAATCCCAGCCCGCCCCCCTGAACCTGCCGGTTCCTCCTCACAATTACGAATCTGACGACATCATTGTCATTGGCCTCGACAAGGAGAACGCGTGATGAGCAAGTTCATGGATTGGGTGGATGCGCGCTTCCCCGCCACTAAAATGTGGGAAGACCATCTCAGCAAATATTACGCGCCGAAAAACTTCAACTTCTTCTACTTCTTCGGCTCCCTGGCCCTGTTGGTGCTGGTCAACCAGATCGTAACCGGCGTGTGGTTGACGATGAGCTACACGCCGTCGGCGGAAGAGGCGTTTGCCTCTGTCGAATACATCATGCGTGATGTCGAGTACGGCTCGATCCTGCGCCTGCTGCACTCCACCGGCGCGTCGGCGTTCTTTATCGTCGTCTACCTGCACATGTTCCGCGGCCTGCTCTACGGCTCGTACCAGAAGCCCCGTGAGCTGGTGTGGGTCTTCGGCATGTTGATCTATCTGGCGCTGATGGCCGAAGCCTTCATGGGCTACCTGCTACCTTGGGGCCAGATGTCTTACTGGGGCGCCCAGGTGATCATCTCGCTGTTCGGCGCAATCCCGGTGATCGGCAACGACCTGACCCAGTGGATTCGTGGTGACTACCTGATCTCCGGCATCACCCTGAACCGCTTCTTCGCCCTGCACGTGGTGGCCTTGCCGATCGTGATCCTGGGCCTGGTGGTATTGCATATCCTGGCGCTGCACGAAGTGGGTTCCAACAACCCGGATGGCGTGGACATCAAGAAGCACAAGGACGAAAACGGCATCCCGCTGGATGGCATTCCGTTCCACCCGTACTACACCGTGAAAGACATTGTCGGCGTGGTCGTGTTCCTGTTTGTGTTCTGCTCGATCGTGTTCTTTTTCCCGGAGATGGGTGGTTATTTCCTGGAGAAGCCTAACTTCGAACAGGCCAACGCCTTCAAGACACCTGAGCACATTGCCCCGGTCTGGTACTTCACGCCGTTCTACGCGATCTTGCGTGCGATCCCCGACAAACTCATGGGCGTGATCGCCATGGGCGCGGCCATCGCGGTGCTGTTCGTGCTGCCGTGGCTCGACCGTAGCCCGGTCAAGTCAATGCGCTACAAAGGCTGGCTGAGCAAGATCTGGCTGTGGGTGTTCTGCATTTCGTTCGTGATCCTGGGTGTGTTGGGTGTATTGGCGCCCACCCCTGAACGGACCTTGCTGTCGCAGGTCTGCACCTTCCTGTACTTCGCCTACTTTATTCTGATGCCGTTCTATACCCGGCTCGAGAAGACCAAACCGGTTCCGGAAAGGGTGACTGGCTGATGAAAAAATTACTCGTTGCATTCGTGCTTGCGGCGCTGCCGCTACTATCCTTCGCTGCCGAACATGGTGCGCAGCTGGAAAAAGTCGATATCGATGTGTCTGACAAAGCCGCCATGCAGGATGGGCTGCGTACATTCACCAACTACTGCATGGGGTGCCACAGCGCCAAGTTCCAACGGTACGAGCGCGTTGCCGATGACCTGGGAATTCCCCATGAGGTGATGCTCAGCCATGCGGTGTTCACAGGCGCCAAGATCGGCGACCACATGAACATCGGCATGCAGCCGGCCGACGCCAAGACCTGGTTCGGCGCCGCGCCCCCCGACCTCACCCTGGTGGCTCGTGTGCGCGGTACCGACTGGCTCTACGGTTACCTCAAATCCTTCTACGAAGACCCTGCACGCCCCTATGGCGTGAACAACAAAGTCTTCCCGAACGTCGGCATGCCGAACGTTCTGGTCGGCCTGCAGGGGCGCCAGGTGGTAGGATGCAAACAGGTTCAGGTCGTTGAAGACGGCAAGAAGCAATATGATCCGTTGACCGGCACGCCGCTGACCCATGAAGCGTGCGATCAACTGACCATCGTGCCCAAGACCGGTACGCTGAACGAAGAGCAGTTCGACGAGAAGGTCAAGAACCTGGTGACCTTCCTGGCCTATTCGGCCAACCCGGTCAAACTGCAGCATCAGCGCATCGGTACCTACGTCTTGCTGTACCTGGCTTTCTTCTTTGTATTCGCTTATTTGCTCAAGCGTGAATACTGGAAGGATGTGCATTGATCCAACCGTAAGCAATTGCTGTTAATCTTGCGCGCCCAGCGGCATCTCTGAACACGTAGCGTCGGTTTGAACCGGACGTTACAGGGATGCTTTCTGGGCGCGCTCGTTTTTGAGCTTTCGATAATTTCAACAAGCGAGGAGGACCGCCATGGGCGTGACCAACCGGTTGGCCTGTTACTCCGACCCCGCCGACCACTATTCCCACCGAGTACGCATCGTGCTCGCAGAGAAGGGTGTCAGCGCCGAGATCATCAGTGTGGAGGCGGGCCGTCAGCCGCCGAAGCTGATCGAAGTGAACCCTTACGGCAGCTTGCCCACCCTAGTCGATCGTGACCTGGCGTTGTGGGAGTCGACCGTGGTGATGGAATACTTGGATGAGCGTTACCCTCATCCGCCTTTGCTGCCGGTGTACCCGGTGGCGCGTGCCAACAGCCGCCTGCTGATCCATCGGATCCAGCGTGACTGGTGCGGGTTGGTGGATGTGATCCTGGATTCGCGTTCCAAAGAAGCCGCTCGTGTGCAGGCGCGCAAGGAATTGCGCGAGAGCCTCACCGGCGTTTCGCCGTTGTTCGCCGATAAACCTTTTTTCCTCAGTGAGGAACAAAGCTTGGTGGATTGCTGCCTATTACCCATACTCTGGCGCTTGCCGATTCTGGGCATTGAACTGCCACGGCCGGCCAAGCCGTTGCTTGATTACATGGAGCGCCAGTTTGCGCGTGAGGCTTTCCAGGCAAGTCTGTCTGGTGCCGAACGTGATATGCGCTAAGGCTTAAGGAGCCGTTGATGAACTCCAGTCGACCTTACCTGGTCCGCGCGCTCTATGAGTGGATTGTGGACAACGATTGCACCCCGCACATGCTGGTCAATTCCGAATTTCCTGCGGTTCAGGTACCCCAGGGTTTTGCCAGTGACGGACAGATTGTGCTGAACGTATCGCCCAGTGCCGTGCGCCACCTGCACATGGACAACGAAGCGGTGAGCTTCGAAGGGCGTTTCGGCGGTGTGCCCCATACGCTGTTCGTGCCCATCGGTGCCATCCTCGGGATCTACGCCCGGGAAAATGGCCAGGGTATGGTGTTCGATCTGGAGTCGCCTTTGGAGGATGACGAAACGATCGAAGGCGAAGACGGTGATGATGTACCGCCACCGGATACCGAGCCGCCGCGCCCTAGCGGTCGGCCAAGCTTGAAAGTGGTGAAGTAGGCGGATTTCGCTTACAGATCCATCTGAAAAATGCCCCGACGTCTGTCGGGGCATTTTTTTTGCGTGAAGGATATGGATGAAAGTCGCGCCAGAACGGTGATCGTACAACCACCATGGGCTATGATGCGGTCTTTAGTTCGTCGAGAAAGATGGTTCATCATGGAAAACGCCAGCGCCGCCCCACGTCTTCCCCGCAAGCGCCGCAGCCTTGCCCAGGAATTGGTCACGGTGTTGTCCGAGCAGATCCGCGATGGCCAGCTCAAACGCGGCGACAAGTTGCCCACCGAGTCGGCGATCATGGACGCCCATGGCGTCAGCCGGACGGTGGTCCGTGAAGCCATCTCGCGCCTGCAAGCGGCGGGGCAGGTCGAGACTCGCCACGGTATCGGCACCTTCGTGCTGGACACGCCAAGCCCCAGCGGTTTTCGCATAGACCCGGCCACTGTGGTGACCTTGCGCGATGTGCTGGCGATTCTGGAGCTGCGTATCAGCCTGGAAGTGGAGTCTGCGGGCCTCGCGGCGCTGCGTCGCAGCGAGGAGCAACTGGCGGCCATGCGTGCGGCCCTCGATGCCTTGAATGAAAGTGCGGCCCACGCCGGCGATGCGGTGGCGTCGGACTTTGCTTTCCACCTGGAAATTGCACTGTCTACCGGCAACCGCTACTTCACCGACATCATGACCCACCTGGGCACCAGCATCATTCCGCGTACCCGCCTGAATTCGGCGCGCCTGGCCCATGATGATCAACAGCACTACATGAGCCGCTTGAGCCGCGAACACGAAGAGATCTACGAGGCGATAGCCCGCCAGGATTCGGATGCGGCGCGGGCTGCGATGCGCTTGCATTTGACCAACAGTCGCGAACGACTGCGCCATGCCCATGAAGAGGCAGAGGCGCAGCGGGTCTGATCGTTCCCACGCTCTGCGTGGTAACGCCTCTATGGACGCTCCGCGTCCCGATGCGCGTGAATTTCTCAAGCCCTCGCAGGGTGACGCGGAGCGTCATAGGCTGTATTCCCACGCAGAGCGTGGGAACGATCATGCCAGCCGTTAGTTGACGGGTTGGTTTGGCTTGTAGTCTTTAAGCAGCAAGTACGTACTCCACCCCCACCAATCATTGGTCCAGTGCTTGTCGTTCAAATCGTTGACGTCCTTGCGCCGCAGCACCTTGTCCCCCTCCATCTTGAACAGCGGCGAGAAGTTATTCGCCGGGTTTTGCGCGGCGTTCAGGTCGGGCACATACAGCGGTGCCTTGAACTCAGCCGGGGAGGGCGCGATACCGCTGATGAAGGTTTCGAAGATTTCATCTGCCGAGGCCTGTACCGCCCGTTTGACCTGCACGCGATTGTCGGCGTCGATGCTGTCGAAGTAGCGCTTGTCGCCGTAGGCATGCCACTGAGCGCCCATGGCATTGCGCACCTTGAGCCCGAATTTGCTGTCTTCATCGTGCATGAAGCGGCTGATCAGCGAGCCGAGTTCTCCAGGCGTCACGACCGCTGCCAGTTGTTTGCGCGGTACCCGCAGGTGGCCGGCGGAAAACAGGTCGGTCAAAAAATGATCGGCAAAGCTGTTCATGGCGTAGGCCAATTCCAGGGCCTGATCGGTGCCGGTCTGATGGGCCACTACTGCCTGTTGCAAGGCTGCCGTATGGCCGGCCAAGTAGGCGGACAGGGCCCATTCACCGAAGTGGTCGGCGTTGTCCGCTGCCAGCTTCAGGTAGCGGCCCAGCGGCACGAGGGCCGAAACAGCACTGCCCCCACCGGTAATACGGTTCCACTCCTCCGACAACGTATCTCCCAAGGCGTCATAGGCTTCATGAGGCTGTTTGCCGTCTTTGATCGCCTGGTTGACGGCGTTGATCTCCTTTTGCATCACCGCCAGGATCTTCTGCGCTTCTTCCCGTGAAGCAGGCAACACGGCAAGAGAATTGAAGGCCGCGGTGAAGCGTTGCACGCGCTCGGCCGGAGAATTGCCATCGCTGATCGGTTGGCCGGGGATGCCATAGAAGTCGCCGCCCAGGGCGATCACTTGGCCATAGGTCAGTGCAAGCCCGTTGGGCAGGTGCAGTTCGACTTGGCGCGCAGGAATGGCCGGGGCGTCCTTGACGAAGCGAAGCAGGGTGTCATCGCCGATGGCGGTGTGTTCACCGCCTTCGAAGCGCAGGGTAGGTGGTGTTTTTTCGGGTGCTGCGAGTTCAAGACCTGACATGTTAGCTCCTTGCTATGTCGTAGGAATCTTCCGTGATAACTGTATATGCATACAGCTTTCTGAATCATAGGTGAGAAATTTCCTACGTCAAGAGCCGCGTCTTAAGCCTTCGCGGGATTACGCCGGATGAATTGCAGTTGACGAATCTATTTATAGTTGTACGATGACGTACGACATCATCAAAACCAACAACAACCTTTCGTTAGAAAGTCTTCGCCCAGGGTGTTCGAATAATGAATCCACAAGAACTGAAGTCCATCCTCTCCCACGGTCTGCTGTCTTTCCCGGTGACCGATTTCAACGCCCAGGGTGATTTCCACCAGGCGGGTTACATCAAGCGCCTGGAATGGCTGGCCCCTTATGGCGCCAGCGCCTTGTTCGCCGCAGGTGGCACAGGTGAGTTTTTCTCCCTGGCGGCCAGCGAATATTCCCAAGTAGTGAAAACCGCCGTGGATACCTGTGCGTCCAGCGTGCCGATCCTGGCCGGTGTAGGCGGTGCCACCCGCCAGGCCATCGAGTATGCCCAAGAGGCCGAACGCCTCGGCGCCAAAGGTCTGTTGCTGCTGCCGCACTACCTCACCGAAGCCAGCCAGGACGGGGTTGCCGCCCACGTTGAAGCCGTGTGCAAGTCGGTCAAGATCGGCGTGGTGGTGTACAACCGCAATGTCTGCCGCCTGACCGCACCGCTGCTGGAGCGCCTGGCCGAGCGCTGCCCGAACCTGATCGGCTACAAGGATGGCCTGGGTGATATCGAGCTGATGGTGTCGATCCGCCGTCGCCTGGGCGACCGTTTCAGCTACCTCGGTGGCTTGCCGACCGCAGAGGTTTACGCCGCGGCCTACAAGGCCCTAGGCGTGCCGGTGTACTCCTCGGCGGTGTTCAACTTCATCCCCAAGACTGCGATGGATTTCTACCACGCCATTGCCCGCGAAGATCACGCCACCGTTGGCAAGATCATTGACGACTTCTTCCTGCCATACCTGGATATCCGTAACCGCAAGGCCGGTTACGCGGTGAGCATCGTCAAGGCCGGTGCGAAAATCGTCGGTTATGACGCAGGCCCGGTGCGCACGCCACTGACCGACCTGCTGCCGGAAGAGTACGAAGCCCTCGCCGCGCTGATCGACAAGCAAGGCGCGCAATAAATTATCCACAAGGCCGCTGAGCAATCAGCGGCCTTTTGCGTCAGGAGAAGATTCGTGTCCCAGGCAAAGCGTTTTGAGAACTACATCAATGGCGAATGGGTAACCGGCGCCGACTACTGCACCAACATCAACCCGTCGGATGTGTCCGACGCCATTGGCGAATACGCCAAAGCCGACGTGGCCCAAGTCAACGCGGCCATCGACGCTGCCCGCGCCGCGTTCCCGGCGTGGTCCACCTCCGGTATCCAGGCGCGTCACGATGCGCTGGATAAAGTCGGCAGCGAGATCCTCGCTCGTCGTGAAGAACTCGGCACCCTGCTGGCCCGCGAAGAGGGCAAGACCCTGCCCGAAGCCATTGGCGAGGTGACCCGCGCCGGCAATATCTTCAAATTCTTCGCCGGTGAGTGCTTGCGCCTCTCGGGCGATTACTTGCCGTCGGTGCGCCCGGGCGTCAACGTTGAAGTGACCCGCGAAGCCCTCGGTGTGGTGGGCCTGATCACCCCGTGGAATTTCCCGATCGCCATCCCCGCGTGGAAAATCGCCCCGGCCCTGGCCTACGGCAACTGCGTGGTGATCAAGCCTGCCGAGCTGGTGCCGGGCTGCGCCTGGGCCTTGGCCGAAATCATCTCCCGCGCCGGTTTCCCCGCCGGTGTGTTCAACCTGGTGATGGGCAGTGGCCGTGTGGTCGGCGACGTGTTGGTCAACAGCCCGAAAGTCGATGGCATCAGTTTCACCGGGTCGGTGGGCGTTGGGCGTCAGATCGCGGTCAGTTGTGTATCGCGCCAGGCCAAGGTGCAGTTGGAGATGGGTGGCAAGAACCCGCAAATCATTCTCGACGATGCCGACCTCAAGCAGGCCGTCGAGCTGTCGGTACAGAGTGCGTTCTACTCCACCGGCCAGCGTTGCACCGCGTCGAGCCGCTTGATTGTCACCGCGGGGATCCACGACCAGTTTGTCGCCGCCATGGCCGAGCGCATCAAGTCGATCAAGGTGGGCCACGCTTTGAATAGCGGCACCGACATTGGCCCGGTGGTATCCCAGGCCCAGTTGGATCAGGACCTGAAATACATCGACATCGGCCAGAGCGAAGGTGCCCGGCTGGTGAGTGGGGGCGGCCTGGTGACCTGCGACACCGAAGGCTATTACCTGGCGCCCACACTGTTTGCCGACAGTGAAGCGGCGATGCGCATCAGCCGTGAAGAGATCTTCGGCCCGGTGGCCAACGTGGTGCGCGTGGCGGACTACGAGGCGGCGCTGGCCATGGCCAATGACACCGAGTTCGGCTTGTCGGCCGGTATTGCCACCACCTCGCTCAAATATGCCAACCACTTCAAGCGCTACTCCCAGGCTGGGATGGTGATGGTCAACCTGCCGACGGCGGGGGTGGATTACCACGTTCCATTTGGTGGCCGTAAGGGTTCATCCTACGGTTCGCGTGAGCAGGGTCGCTATGCGCAAGAGTTCTACACCGTGGTGAAAACCAGCTACATCGGTTCGTAACACGCAGCACCCTCTCTGTAGGAGCGAGCTTGCTCGCGAAAAACTCAAATTCACCGCGTGCATCCTGAATGCCCGCGTAATCGTTGAAGTTCTTCGCGAGCAAGCTCGCTCCTACAGGGAGGCGCAACCAGGCAATACAAAATCATTACCCGCAAAAAAAATAATTAGTGGGAGTACTTCTACATGCAAGCGACCAAGCCGACCCACGTCCGCTATTTGATCCTGCTCATGCTGTTCCTGGTGACCACGATCAACTACGCCGACCGGGCCACCATCGCTATCGCCGGCTCCAGCCTGCAAAAAGACCTCGGTATCGACGCGGTCACCCTCGGTTATATCTTCTCTGCATTCGGTTGGGCCTACGTGGCCGGGCAAATTCCCGGTGGCTGGCTGCTCGACCGTTTCGGCTCGAAAAAAGTCTATGCCCTGAGCATTTTCACCTGGTCGCTGTTCACCGTGCTGCAAGGCTATGTCGGTGAGTTTGGCGTCTCCACTGCGGTGGTCGCGCTGTTTATGCTGCGCTTCATGGTGGGCTTGGCCGAGGCGCCGTCGTTTCCTGGAAATGCCCGTATTGTTGCGGCGTGGTTTCCTACGGCTGAACGCGGCACTGCGTCGGCGATCTTCAACTCGGCCCAGTACTTCGCCACGGTGCTGTTCGCGCCGTTGATGGGCTGGATCGTCTATCGCTTCGGCTGGCAGCACGTGTTTATCGTGATGGGCGTGATCGGCATTGTTTTCTCGCTGATCTGGCTGAAAGTTATCCACAGCCCGCGCCAGCACCCGATGATCAACGAGGCCGAGTTCAATCACATCGCTGCCAATGGCGCGATGGTCGATATGGATCAGGACAAGGACAAGGGTAAAAAAACCGACGGGCCGAAGTGGGATTACATCCGCCAGCTCCTGACCAACCGCATGATGCTCGGCGTCTACCTGGGCCAGTACTGCATCAACGGCATCACCTACTTCTTCCTGACCTGGTTTCCGGTGTACCTGGTGCAGGAGCGTGGCATGACCATCCTCAAGGCCGGCTTCATTGCCTCGTTACCGGCGATCTGCGGCTTTATCGGCGGAGTGCTCGGCGGGGTGATTTCCGACTACCTGCTGCGCAAAGGCCATTCGCTGACCTTCGCACGCAAGGCGCCGATCATCGGTGGACTGCTGATTTCCAGCAGCATCGTGGCGTGCAATTACGTAGACATCGAATGGATGGTGGTGGGCTTCATGGCCTTGGCCTTCTTCGGCAAAGGCGTGGGCGCATTGGGTTGGGCGGTGGTATCCGACACTTCGCCTAAACAAATCGCCGGCCTCAGTGGCGGCTTGTTCAACACCTTCGGTAACCTGGCCTCGATCACCACGCCGATTGTGATTGGCTACATCATCAGCACCACCGGCTCGTTCAAATGGGCGCTGGTGTTCGTGGGCGCCAACGCGCTGGTGGCGGTGTTCAGTTACTTGGTGATTGTCGGCCCGATCAAGCGCGTGGTGCTCAAGGAGCCGCCTACCCAGGGCCCAGAGTTGACCAACCTTTCTCAAGCGCATTCCTGAGGTTCGTGTGATGCAGTTGATTGAACATGCCGACTCGCCGCGCTCGATCCGTTTGCACGAGCGCGACAATGTGGTGATCGTGGTGAACGATCAAGGGGTACCCGCCGGTACCGAGTTTCCCGACGGCCTGGTCACCGTGGATTTCATCCCGCAGAGCCACAAGGTGACGCTGGAAGACATCCCCGAGGGCGGCCAGATTATTCGCTACGGCCAGACCATCGGTTATGCCCTGGCGCCGATTCCGCGTGGCAGTTGGGTGCAGGAGGACCAGTTGCGCATGCCCACCGCACCGCCGCTGGACAGCTTGCCGCTGTCCACCGAGGTGCCTGAAACCCAGGTGCCCCTGGAGGGGTTTACCTTCGAGGGCTATCGCAATGCGGACGGCACCGTGGGCACGCGCAACATCCTCGGCATTACCACCACCGTGCAATGCGTTACCGGCGTGCTGGACCATGCGGTCAAGCGCATCAAGGACGAGTTGCTGCCCCAGTACCCGCATGTCGATGACGTGGTGGCGCTGACCCACAGCTACGGCTGCGGCGTGGCGATTACGGCGACGGATGCCTACATCCCCATCCGCACCGTGCGCAACCTGGCGCGCAACCCCAACCTGGGCGGCGAAGCCTTGGTGATCAGCCTGGGCTGTGAAAAGCTCCAGGCCGGCCAGGTGATGCACGACAACGACAGCTCCGTGGACCTGAGCGAGCCGTGGCTGTATCGCTTGCAGGATTCCAGCCATGGCTTTACCGAAATGATCGAGCAGATCATGGCCCTGGCCGACGTGCGCTTGAAAAAACTCAACCAGCGTCGCCGCGAAACCGTGCCGGCCTCCGAGTTGATCCTGGGCATGCAGTGCGGCGGCAGTGATGCGTTCTCCGGCATCACCGCCAACCCGGCGCTGGGGTATGCCTCGGACCTGTTACTGCGCGCCGGCGCGACGGTGATGTTTTCCGAAGTGACTGAAGTGCGCGATGCGATTTACCTGCTGACCTCACGCGCGAAGAACCCGGACGTCGCCCGCGAGCTGGTCCGGGAAATGGACTGGTATGACCGTTACCTGGCCAAGGGCGAGGCAGACCGCAGCGCCAATACCACGCCGGGTAACAAGAAGGGCGGGCTGTCGAATATTGTCGAGAAGTCGTTGGGCTCCATCGTCAAATCCGGCAGCAGTGCAATCAACGGTGTACTTGGCCCTGGCGAGCGCTTCAAGGAAAAGGGCCTGATCTTCTGCGCCACACCGGCCAGTGATTTTGTCTGCGGCACCTTGCAACTGGCAGCGGGGATGAACCTGCACGTGTTCACCACCGGGCGCGGCACGCCGTATGGGCTGGCGATGGCGCCGGTGGTGAAGGTCTCCACCCGCACCGAGCTTGCCCAGCGTTGGCCGGACCTGATCGATATCGACGCCGGGCGCATTGCGACGGGGCGTGCGAGTATCGAGGAGCTGGGTTGGGAGCTATTCCACTTCTATCTGGATGTGGCCAGCGGCAAGAAGCAGACCTGGGCAGAGCGGCATAAGCTGCATAACGACATCACGCTGTTCAACCCGGCGCCGATTACCTGAGACCAGGCGCTAACCCTGTAGGAGCGAGCTTGCTCGCGAAAGACGCCAACGATAACGCGTGTTAACTGAATGAACGCGGCGCCTGGGAGTTTCTCGCGAGCAAGCTCGCTCCTACGACGGCAAGCCAGCTCCCACATTTGAATGGCGTTGCCCACACGAACCCGCTCGTACTGGCTTATCATTAGCCAACTAACGACGCCCACCAAGGTTCTCCCCGGCATGCTGGCAATCTTCCTCACCACCCTCACCATCACCGCGCCGGTGTTTGCCATGCTGTTCCTGGGCGTGTTTCTAAAGCGCATCAATTGGATCAACGACAACTTTATCCACACCGCATCGTCCCTGGTGTTCAACGTCGCCATGCCGGCGCTGCTGTTCCTTGGCATTCTGCATGCCGACCTGCACTCGGCGCTCAAGCCGGGCCTGCTCATCTACTTCTGCGTCGCCACCCTGGTGAGCTTTGCCGTGGCCTGGGGTTGGGCGATCTTTCGCTGCAAGCGCGAAGACCGAGGCATCTACGCCCAAGGCGCGTTTCGTGGCAATAACGGGGTCATCGGCCTGGCACTGGCGGCCAGTATGTACGGCGATTACGGCATATCCCTGGGCGCGATCCTCGCCGCGCTGGTGATCCTCTTTTACAACACGCTGTCGACCATTGTGCTGGCGGTCTATAGCCCGGTGATCAAGTCCGACCCGTGGAGCATCTTCAAAAGCGTATTGGCCAACCCGCTGATTATCAGCGTGATCGTCGCTACGCCGTTCGCGTACTTCCAGATCGGCGTGCCCGGTTGGCTTGAGAAATCCTTGCAGTACCTGTCCGATACCACGCTGCCGCTGGCGCTGATTTGCATCGGTGGCACCTTGTCCATGGCCGCGCTGCGCAAGAGCGGCAACATGGCGTTGAGCGCGAGCCTGATGAAGATGATCTGGCTACCGGTGATCGCCACCCTGGGCGCGTGGTTGCTGGGGTTCCGAGGGCCGGAGTTGGGGATTCTGTTCCTGTATTTCGGCGCGCCGACCGCCGCCGCAAGCTTTGTGATGGCCCGAGCGGCGCAGGGTAATCATGAGCTGGCGGCCGCGATTATCGTGATCACCACGCTGATGGCGGCGGTGACCACGAATATCGGGATTTTTGTGTTGCAGGCGGGTGGTTGGATCTGAAATCGGCGGGCAGCTTGAGGCCCCATCGCAGCGATGCGGCGACCCGACAAGCCAGCTCCCACATGTGGGCGTGTGAATACCCTCAAGTGTGGGAGCTGGCTTGCCTGCGATAGCTACAGGACAGTCACTGCTGATCGGCCTGATACGCCTCAATCACTTCCTGCGCCGCCCGAAACGCATCAATCGCCGCCGGCACCCCTGCATACACCGCGCAATGCAGCAGCGCTTCGCGGATCTCCTCCACCGTACAGCCATTATTCAGCGCACCGCGCACATGGCCCTTGAGTTCCTGCGGGCACTTGAGGGCGGTGAGGGCGGCGAGGGTGATCAGGCTGCGGGTCTTGAGCGGTAACCCTTCGCGGTTCCAGACGCTGCCCCACGCGTGCTCATTGACGAAGTCCTGCAGCGGTTGGGTGAACGCCGTGGCATTACCCAAGGCGCGGTCGACGAACGCATCGCCCATGACCTGGCGACGTACTTCAACCCCGGGTTTTTTCTGTTCGGTCATTGCGATTCCCTCTTGTGTTGGCGGTGCCAGGCGCGCAGTGAGGTGAACAACAGCAGAGCCCCTAACGCTGGCAGGACGTAATACAGCATCAATTGCTCAAGCTTGTTGGCCAGCGGCATGCCAGTGGTGAAGGCCATGACATGCAGCCCGTACGCCAGGTACAGCCCCAGCAGCACCAGCCCTTCGATACGTGTTACCCGATAGCCGGTATAGAACACCGGCAGGCACAGGATGATGGCGCCGAGCATCACCGGTAAATCGAAGTCCAGGGCGTTGGGCGAGACCGACAGCGGCGTCGGCGCCACCAGTGCGGTAAAGCCCAGCACTCCGAGCAGGTTGAACAGGTTGCTGCCGATCACGTTGCCCACGGCGATCTCCCGTTCGCCACGCAACGCGGCGATCAGCGATGTGGCAAGGCACGGCAGCGAGGTGCCGACGCCGATCAACGTGAGGCCGATGACGCGCTCCGACAATCCGAGATCGCCCGCTACATCCACCGCTGCGCCGAGCAACAAATGCCCGGCCAGCACCAGCACCAGCAAACCGCCGAGCATCAGCAGCACACTGCTCAGCCATGGCGCCTTCGCCACGGTGTCCAGAGTGCGCGGGCGGCGGGAATGACGCGTCTGATAATGCAATACGCCAAGGTAGGCCACCAGCGCCACCAGCAGCACGGCGCCATCGAAGGGCGTCAGCATTTCGTTAGCCGCCAGGATAAATACCAGCAGGCCGGCGACGATCATCACCGGGATATCTACGCGCACTAGTTGCCGCGAGACCCGCAACGGAATGATCAGTGCGGACAAGCCCAGGGTCACGAGGATGTTGAAGATACTGCTGCCGATGACACTGCCCACAGCGATATCCGTGTTGCCGGCCAGCGTGGCCTGAAGGCTGACGGTCATCTGCGGCGCACTGCTGCCGAAGGCGACGATGCTCAAGCCGATGATCAGTGGCCGAACCTTGAGACTCGCCGCCAGGCGTACTGCGGCGCGTACCAGGATTTCAGCGCCGATGATCAGCAAGATCAGGCCGCCCACCAGTTCGAGCAGGCTCCAGGGTGAGAGGGCGTTCAATCCGAAAATGCTCAAGGCTGCCTCGATCAGTTGTTCAGGGCTTGCACGCGTACCCGTGCGGTACCGCTGCGCAGCATGCGCAACTGCTCGGCAGCCCTGCGTGAAACGTCGATCAGGCGGCCACGGGTATGCGGGCCGCGATCAGTGATACGCACCACGACAGAACGGTTGTTGTCGAGGTTGGTCACCTTGACCTGCGTACCGAAGGGCAGGCGCCGATGGGCGGCGGTCAAGGCGTTCTGGTTGAAAGGTTCACCGCTGGCGGTTTTCTTGCCATGGTGCTTGGCGCCGTAATAGGACGCGGTGCCGGTTTCGTCGTAGCCGTTGGGGTCGATGAGGCCGCTGGCGCAACCGGCCAGCAGGGAGGACAGGGCCAGGAGGCCGAGTAGACGCTTCATTTCAAGATGTCCCCGTTGGATCGTTCCCACGCTCTGCGTGGGAATGCAGCTGGTGACGCTACGCGTCACAAAAGCGGACGCGGAGCGTCCCGTGAGGCGTTCCCACGCAGAGCGTGGGAACGATCATGGATCAGCCTTCGAGCTTGCTTTTGAGCAGTTCGTTCACCTGTTGCGGGTTGGCTTTGCCCTTGGAGGCTTTCATCGCCTGGCCGACAAAGAAGCCGAACATCTTGCCGCGCTTGGCTTCGTCCGCGGCGCGGTATTGCTCGACCTGTTCGGCATTGGCCGCGAGCATTTCATCGAGCACGGCCGAGATCGCGCCGCTGTCGGTGACTTGTTTGAGGCCACGCTTCTCGATGATCTCGTCGGCATTGCCTTCACCGGCGGCCATCGCTTCGAACACGGTCTTGGCAATTTTACCGGAGATTGTGTTGTCCTTGATGCGCAGCAGCATGCCACCCAGTTGTTCGGCGGTGACCGGCGCGTCGTCGATTTCCAGGCCCTGTTTGTTCAACAGGCTGCCCAGCTCGACCATCACCCAGTTGGCCGCCAGCTTGGCGTCGCCGGCAATGCTCACGACTTTTTCGAAGTAGTTGGCTTGTTCACGGCTGGAGGCCAATACGCTGGCATCGTAGACCGACAGGCCGAACTGCTCCTGGAAGCGCTCGCGTTTTTGCTGCGGCAGTTCCGGCAGGGTGGCGCGGATGTCATTGAGGAACGAATCCTCCAGCACCACCGGCAACAGGTCCGGGTCGGGGAAGTAACGGTAGTCGTTGGCTTCCTCTTTGCTGCGCATGGCGCGGGTTTCGTCTTTGTTCGGGTCGTACAGGCGCGTTTGCTGGATCACCTTGCCGCCGTCTTCGATCAGCTCGATCTGGCGACGTACTTCGCTGTTGATCGCTTTCTCGATGAAGCGGAACGAGTTGACGTTCTTGATCTCGCAGCGGGTGCCGAACTCGACCTGGCCCTTGGGGCGGATCGACACGTTGCAATCGCAACGCAGCGAGCCTTCGGCCATGTTGCCGTCGCAGATGCCCAGGTAGCGCACCAGCGCGTGGATGGTCTTGACGTAGGCCACGGCTTCCTTGGCGCTGCGCATGTCCGGCTCGGACACGATCTCCAGCAGCGGCGTGCCGGCACGGTTCAGGTCGATACCGGTGGCGCCCGGGAATTCTTCGTGCAGGCTTTTGCCGGCGTCTTCCTCCAGGTGTGCACGGGTGACGCCGACGCGCTTGATGGTGCCGTCTTCCAGGGGAATGTCCAGGTGGCCCTTGCCGACAATCGGCAGTTCCATCTGGCTGATCTGGTAGCCCTTGGGCAGGTCCGGGTAGAAGTAGTTCTTGCGCGCAAACACGTTGTGCTGGCCGATCTCGGCGTCAATCGCCAGGCCGAACATCACCGCCATGCGCACCGCTTCCTGGTTCAGCACCGGCAGCACGCCGGGCATGCCCAGGTCTACCAGGCTGGCCTGGGTATTGGGCTCGGAGCCGAACGTAGTGGCGCTACCGGAGAAAATCTTCGATTGGGTGGCGAGCTGGGTATGAATCTCCAGCCCGATCACAACTTCCCATTGCATAGTGTTCTCCTCAGAAGCCGGTAGGGGTGCGGGTGTGCCAGTCGGTGTTCAACTGGTACTGGTGCGCCACATTGAGCAGGCGGCCTTCCTGGAAATACGGGGCGAGCAGTTGCACGCCCACCGGCAGGCCATCGACGAAACCTGCGGGCATGGACAAGCCCGGCAAGCCCGCGAGGTTGGCGGTGATGGTGTAGAGGTCTTCCAGGTATTCGGCGATCGGGTCGCCCGTCTTGGCGCCGATCTTCCACGCCAGGTTCGGCGCGGTCGGGCCGAGGATCACATCGACTTCTTCAAAGGCGGCCATGAAGTCGTTCTTGATCAGGCGACGGATTTTTTGCGCCTTGAGGTAGTACGCGTCGTAGTAGCCGGCCGACAGGGCGTAGGCCCCGACCATGATCCGGCGCTGCACTTCACTGCCGAAGCCTTCGCCGCGGGAGCGTTTGTACAGGTCGGTGAGGTCTTTCGGGTTCTCGCAGCGGTAGCCGAAGCGCACGCCGTCGAAACGCGACAGGTTGGAAGAGGCCTCTGCTGGCGCGATCACGTAGTAGGCGGGAATCGCGTGCTGGTTGTTCGGCAGGCTGATTTCCTTGATCACGGCGCCAAGCTTTTCCAGCTCTTTGATGCTGTTTTGCACCAGTTCGGCGATACGCGGGTCGAGGCCAGCGCTGAAGTATTCCTTCGGCACGCCGATGCGCAGGCCCTTGATCGAGGTGTTCAGGCTGGCGCTGTAGTCCGGCACTGGCTCGTCGATGCTGGTGGAGTCCTGTTTATCGAAGCCTGCCATGCCTTGTAACAATATTGCGCAGTCTTCAGCCGTGCGTGCCAGAGGGCCGCCCTGATCGAGACTTGAGGCGTAGGCGATCATTCCCCAGCGGGAAACGCGACCGTAGGTCGGCTTCAGGCCGGTGAGGTTGGTGAAGGCGGCTGGCTGGCGGATCGAACCGCCGGTATCGGTGGCGGTAGCGGCCGGCAGGAAGCGTGCGGCCACGGCCGCAGCCGAACCACCGGACGAACCACCCGGGACGTGTTCCAGGTTCCACGGGTTTTTCACCGCACCGTAGTAGCTGGACTCGTTGGCCGAACCCATGGCGAATTCGTCCATGTTGGTCTTGCCAAGGGTCACGGCGCCGGCGGCGGCCAGCTTGGCGACCACAGTGGCGTCGTAGGGCGCCTTGAAGTTGTCGAGCATCTTCGAGCCGCAGCTGGTGCGAATGCCCTGGGTGCAGAACAGGTCCTTGTGGGCGATCGGTGCGCCGAGCAGCGCGCCGTTCTCACCGTTGGCGCGACGGGCGTCGGCGGCCTTGGCCTGGCTCAGGGCCAGCTCCTCGGTGAGGCTGATGAAGCTGTTGACCTTCGGATCGAGCGCGGCGATACGCGCCAGCAAGGTCTGGGTCAGCTCTTCGGAAGAAAACGATTTGTCGGCGAGACCGCGGGCGATCTCGGCCAGAGTCATGTGATGCATGAAAGGCTCTTTCCCTTTAGTCGATGACTTTCGGAACCAGGTACAGGCCGTTTTCGACCGCTGGCGCGATGGACTGGTAGGCCTCGCGATTATTGCGTTCGGTCACGACGTCTGCGCGCAGGCGCTGGCTGGCTTCCAGTGGGTGAGCCAGGGGCTCGATGCCGTCGGTATTCACGGCCTGCATTTGGTCGACCAGCCCGAGAATGCTGTTCAGGGCTGCGGTGGTCTGTGGAAGATCGGCATCATTAAGGCCAAGCGAGGCCAAATGTGCGATTTTTTCCACGTCGGAGCGTTCAAGCGCCATGGGATTCTCCAGTGGAAAACAGAACGGAGGGCGTCCGTGTGTTAGATTGTCGGAACACTACCGCATTTCTACGGTCATAAGGCCGCGATTGTGGGGGTTGGTGCACAGAAAGTCGGCCAATTTAGCACATTGGCGCCTTGCCCAAAATCCCTGTCGTTGTTAGAGTTTGCCGCACTTTTTTACCCACGCGTTGCCTAGGGTCCTTTCCCCATGTTCAAGAAACTGCGTGGCATGTTTTCCAGCGATCTCTCCATTGACCTGGGCACTGCCAACACCCTTATTTACGTGCGCGAGCGCGGTATCGTTCTGAATGAGCCATCAGTTGTGGCCATTCGGACCCATGGTAATCAGAAAAGTGTCGTTGCCGTTGGCACCGAGGCCAAGCGCATGCTCGGCCGTACACCAGGCAATATTGCTGCCATTCGTCCGATGAAGGATGGCGTGATCGCCGATTTCAGCGTCTGCGAAAAGATGCTGCAGTACTTCATCAACAAAGTTCACGAAAACAGTTTCCTGCAGCCCAGCCCTCGCGTGCTGATCTGCGTTCCGTGCAAGTCCACCCAGGTGGAGCGTCGCGCCATCCGTGAATCGGCCCTTGGCGCCGGTGCCCGTGAAGTATTCCTGATCGAAGAGCCAATGGCGGCTGCGATCGGTGCCGGCCTGCCGGTGGAAGAAGCGCGCGGTTCGATGGTGGTGGATATCGGTGGTGGTACTACCGAAATCGCCCTGATTTCCCTGAACGGTGTGGTGTATGCCGAATCCGTGCGCGTGGGCGGCGACCGCTTCGACGAAGCGATCATCACTTATGTGCGTCGTAACTACGGCAGCCTGATCGGCGAATCCACCGCCGAGCGCATCAAGCAGGAAATCGGCACCGCTTACCCGGGTGGCGAAGTTCGCGAAGTCGATGTTCGCGGTCGTAACCTGGCCGAAGGCGTCCCACGTGCCTTTACCCTGAACTCCAATGAAGTGCTGGAAGCTCTGCAAGAGTCCCTGGCCACCATCGTTCAGGCCGTGAAGAGCGCCCTGGAGCAATCGCCGCCGGAGCTGGCTTCCGATATCGCCGAGCGTGGCCTGGTGCTGACCGGTGGTGGCGCCTTGCTGCGTGACCTCGACAAGCTGCTGGCCCAGGAAACCGGTCTGCCGGTGATCGTCGCCGAAGACCCGCTGACCTGCGTTGCTCGTGGTGGTGGTCGTGCGCTGGAAATGATGGATAAACACACCATGGATCTGCTCTCCAGCGAATAAGATTGCCTGGATGGTTCATGCTTCGTCGGCAGGCAGCACTTTGCAGTGCTGCCTGTTGGCGTTTATCTTCTTCAATCTGCATCCAGGCCGGTTTGATGCCGTATGAATAAAGAGAACATTTGCCTGGGAGGAGCGGCTTATTAAACCGCTTTTCGCCAAAGGCCCCTCATTGGGTGTGCGCTTATTGGTGCTGACCGTGCTTTCGGTCGCGCTGATGGTGGTCGATGCCCGCTTTGCACTGCTCAAGCCGGTGCGCAGCCAGATGTCGCTGGTGTTGATGCAGACCTACTGGATCACCGACCTGCCGCAACGTCTCTTCCAGGGCGTGTCCAGCCAATTTGGCAGCCGCACCGAACTGGTCGCCGAGAACGAAAAACTCAAGACTGAAAACCTGCTGTTGCAGGGGCGCATGCAAAAGCTGGCGGCCCTCACCGAGCAGAACGTTCGGCTGCGCGAGTTGCTCAATTCTTCCGCGCTGGTCAACGAAAAGGTCGAAGTGGCCGAGCTGATCGGCATGGACCCCAACCCCTTTACCCACCGCATCATCATCAACAAGGGTGAGCGCGACGGTGTGGTGCTTGGCCAGCCGGTGCTCGATGCCCGTGGCCTGATGGGCCAGGTGGTGGAGTTGATGCCCTACACCTCGCGGGTACTGTTGCTGACGGATACGACCCACAGCATTCCGGTGCAGGTCAACCGTAACGGCTTGCGCGCAATCGCCAGCGGCACCGGTAACCCGGAACGCCTGGAGCTGCGCCATGTGGCGGACACCGCTGACATTAAGGAAGGCGACCTGTTGGTCAGCTCTGGCCTGGGCCAGCGCTTCCCGGCGGGTTATCCGGTGGCGACGGTCAAAGAGGTGATCCACGATTCCGGCCAGCCGTTCGCTATCGTTCGGGCGGTACCGACTGCCGCGCTGAACCGCAGCCGTTACCTGCTGCTGGTGTTCAGCGACAACCGCACCCCGGAAGAGCGCGCTAACGACGCTGCCCAGGCCCAGGAAGCGGAGGACCAGCAGAATGGCACCGCGCCTATCGTGCCGGCCACGGTGCCAAAACCTGCTTTTGTTGGCCCACCTGCACCCGCCCCAGCCACGTCACCTGCACCGGCAGCTGCAGCACCTGTGGCAACGCCGGCCAAACCTGCCGCGCATAACGCGCGCCCGGCTAAACCGACCGCCGCTCCGGCCACCACACCGCAGAGGGGGGACTAATGGCGGGTACTCATTCACGCAATGGCTGGATCGTCTGGCTGACCTTCGCCATCGGCTTGCTGCTCAGCGTCTCGCCGCTGCCGCAGTTCATGGAAATCCTTCGCCCGCTCTGGCTGGCCTTGTTGCTGGCGTTCTGGTCATTGAACCTGCCGCACAAGGTGGGCATGGTCACGGCCATGTGCCTGGGGTTGGCCGAAGATGTGCTGTATGGCACCTTGCTAGGCCAGAACGCGTTGATCCTGACCCTGATTACCTTTCTGGTGCTGTCGCTGCAGCAGCGCTTGCGCATGTTCCCGATGTGGCAGCAGTGCCTGGTGATCCTGGTGATATTCGGCCTGGCGCAGTTGGTGCAACTATGGCTCAGCGCGTTGACCGGCAACCGCCAGCCGACCCTGGCCTTGGTTCTGCCGGCGCTGGTCAGCGCCTTGTTATGGCCCTGGATCAGTTTTGGCCTGCGTGGGCTGCGTCGTCGCTATAAAATCAATTGAATGGATTGCGAGGCTCTGCCTGGTTATCGAACCCCACAGGGAGAGTCTGCAATGAATTCGCTTTATCTGGCCTCGGGCTCCCCGCGGCGACGTGAACTGCTGGCCCAGATCGGTGTGCCCTTCATCCTGGTCAGCGCCGCTATTGATGAAACTCCCCTGAACGACGAACCTGCCGTTGCCTATGTCGAGCGCCTTGCGCGGGGCAAGGCGACGGCAGGTTTTGTCGCGCTTGGCCACACCTCGGGCACCTGCGTACTGGGGGCCGACACGGCGGTGATTGTCGATGGGCGGATCCTGGGCAAGCCGGTGGACCAGGCTGATGCACTGGCCATGCTGATGGCCCTTTCCGGCCGCGAGCATGAAGTGCTCACCGCCATCGCCCTGACCGACGGCCAGCAATGTGAAACCCAATGTGTCAGCAGCCGTGTACGTTTCCGCGAGGTTTCTGTGCGGGAGGCTACCACCTACTGGCACAGTGGCGAACCGCAGGACAAGGCCGGCGGCTATGCTATCCAAGGGCTGGGCTCGGTGTTTGTGGCCGGGCTGAATGGCAGTTATTCCGCCGTGGTGGGCCTGCCAGTCTGCGAAACCGCGCAACTGCTCGCCCAATTCGGCATACCCTGTTGGCAAAACCTTACCGTGTGCTGAACGCCGTATTCCAGCGCCAAGCCTTAAGCGAACGGTCACTATTGTGAAAACGCCTGAACGAGACCCAGCCATGAGTGAAGAGATTCTGATCAATATCACGCCGATGGAATCGCGCGTGGCGGTGGTAGAGAACGGTGTTCTGCAAGAAGTGCATGTCGAGCGCACCCAGAAGCGCGGGATCGTCGGCAATATCTACAAAGGCAAGGTGGTGCGCGTATTGCCGGGCATGCAGGCGGCCTTCGTCGACATCGGCCTGGACCGTGCAGCGTTTATCCATGCCTCGGAAATTTCCTTGCGCGAGGGCCCTGCGGTGGAAAGCATCAGCGCTCTGGTGCACGAGGGCCAGAGCCTGGTGGTGCAAGTCACCAAGGACCCCATCGGTTCCAAGGGCGCCCGCTTGACCACCCAACTGTCGATTCCCTCGCGCTATCTGGTGTACATGCCGCGCACCGCCCATGTGGGCATTTCCTTGAAGATCGAAGATGAAGCCGAGCGCGAGCGCCTGAAGAAGGTGGTCAGCGACTGCGTCGCCGCCGAGGGCATCAAGGAAGCGGGCGGGTTTATCCTGCGCACCGCCGCAGAAGGCGCAGGCGCTGACGAGATCCTCATGGATATTCGCTACCTGCGGCGCTTGTGGGACCAAATCGACGCGCAGATCAAGACCATTGGCGCGCCCAGCGTCATTTATGAAGACCTTGGCCTGGCGTTGCGCACGTTGCGCGATCTGGTCAGCCCGAAGATCGAGAAAATTCGCATCGATTCGCGGGAAACCTTCCAGCGCACCACGCAATTTGTTGCTGAGTTGATGCCAGAAATCGCCGATCGCCTGGAGCACTACCCCGGCGAGCGGCCGATATTCGACCTGTATGGCGTCGAAGACGAAATCCAGAAAGCCCTGGAGCGCAAGGTGCCACTCAAGTCCGGCGGCTACCTGGTGGTGGACCCGGCAGAAGCCATGACCACCATCGACGTCAACACCGGTGCCTTCGTGGGCCATCGCAACCTTGAAGAGACGATCTTCAAGACCAACCTCGAAGCGGCCACGGCCATCGCTCGTCAACTGCGCCTGCGTAACCTGGGCGGCATCATCATCATCGACTTCATCGACATGGAAGATGAAGAGCACCAGCGCCAGGTGCTGCGTACGCTTGAAAAACAACTGGAGCGCGATCACGCCAAGACCAACATCATCGGCATCACCGAGTTGGGCCTGGTGCAGATGACCCGCAAGCGCACGCGTGAGAGCCTGGAACAGGTACTGTGCGAGCCGTGCAGCAGTTGCCAGGGGCGCGGCAAACTGAAGACCCCGGAAACGGTTTGCTACGAGATTTTCCGTGAGATCCTGCGGGAGGCACGCGCCTATCAGGCCGAAGGTTATAGAGTGCTTGCCAATCAGAAGGTGGTGGATCGCCTGCTGGACGAAGAGTCCGGTAACGTCGCCGAACTGGAAAGTTTTATCGGTCGCACCATTCGCTTCCAGGTCGAAACCATGTATTCCCAGGAACAATACGACGTGGTGTTGCTCTGATCCCCAACTGTGCACTTTCTTCGAGACCGGCAGACCTTGATCTGCGGTCCGCTAACTGTTTTTTGAGGGTCGCCTGACATGGAGCGTCTGATACGCTTTTTTGCCGCTTTGACCCGTTGGAGTCTGGGCCTGTGTGCGTTGTTGCTGGTATTGGCGGCGGTGTACGTGAGCCTGGGGCGCGAACTCACCCCGCTGGTGGCCGAATACCGCGCCGAAGTCGAGGCCAAGGCCCAGGCTGCGCTGGATACACCGCTGCATATCGGTAGCCTGGAAGGCCGCTGGAGCGGGTTTGCCCCGGTATTGCTGGCTCACGACGTCATGGTCGGCGAGGGCAGCAGTGCCTTGCGCCTGGACCAGGTGCAAGTGGTGCCGGATATGTGGGCCAGCCTGTTGGCCCGCGAAGTGCGTATCGCCCATCTGCAAGTCAGTGGCTTGCAACTGAGTGTCAAGGAAGACCAGGACGGCCGCTGGACCCTGCAAGGCTTGCCGGTGCAGGACGACCAGCCGTTGGACCCGCAACAACTGCTGACGCGCATGCAAATGGTCAAGCGCGTGTCGGTGCTGGACAGCCAGGTGACCCTGCAACCCTTCGACCAGGCACCAGTGACCGTGACCTATGTGGGCCTGAGCCTGCATACCGGCATGAGCCAGCAGCGTCTGGACGCTCGCCTGACATTGCCCGATGGCCAACCGTTGGCGGTCAGCCTGCGTAGCCGCATTCGTGCCAGCCAGTGGCAAGACGCTGAGGTCGATGCCTACCTGAGCCTGCCGCAAAGCGACTGGGCCAAGTGGATTCCCGCCAAACTGACCCAGCAATGGAAGCTGACGCAATTGAAGGCTGGCGGCGAGTTTTGGCTCAGTTGGGCCAAAGGCACGGTGCAAAGCGCGGCGGTACGCTTCAATTCGCCCCAAGTGAAGGGCAGTTACGCCGACCGTAAGCCGGTGCACCTTGAAAACCTGGCCCTGACCGCCTACCTGCAGCGCAGTGACGCTGGCCTCAAGGTGCTGTTTGATTCCCTGGCGATGAACATTGGCGAAACCCGCTGGGAGTCGCGCCTGCAATTGCAGCAAAGCCTGGCGACCGACAAGGAACAGGAAGTGTGGAAATTGCAGGCCGACCGCCTCGACCTGACCCCCATTACCCCGTTGCTCAACGCCTTGGCGCCGCTACCGGACGGTTTCGCCAAGGCCGTCGAACACCTCAAAGCCACTGGCCTGTTACGCAATGTGCTGGTGGACTTCCGACCGCAAGACACCACCGATCGCAAACTCAGTTTTGCCGCCAACCTGGAGCGTGTCGGCTTCGATGCCTACTTTGGCGCGCCGGCCGCACGCAATGTGTCCGGCAGCATCAGTGGCGACCTGGGCCAAGGTGAGTTGCGCATGGACAGCAAGGACTTTTCCTTGCATCTGTATCCGATCTTCGCCAAGCCGTGGCAGTACATCCAGGCCAATGCGCGCCTGACCTGGAAGTTGGACAAGCAAGGCTTCACCCTGATCGCCCCGTATATCAAGGTCCTGGGGGAGGAAGGCAAGGTGGCGGCGGACTTCCTGATTCGTCTGCATTTCGACCACAGCCAGGAAGACTACATGGACCTGCGGGTCGGCATGGTCGATGGCGATGGCCGTTTCACCCCCAAGTACCTACCGGCCGTGTTGAGCCCGGCGCTGGATGAATGGCTGCGCACGGCGATCCTCAAGGGCGCGGTGGACGAAGGCTTCTTCCAGTACCAGGGCTCGCTCAGCCACAATGCGCTGCCCGCGTCGCGCAATATCAGCCTGTTCTTCAAGGTGCATGATGCCGAACTCGCCTTCCAGCCGGGCTGGCCTCATGTGAACAAGGTCAATGGCGAAGTGTTTGTCGAGGAGAGCGGCGTACGCATTCTGGCGAGCAAGGGCCAGTTGCTCGACACCCAGGTCAAGGATGTCTACGTCAATATCCCCCACGCCCCAGCGGGCGGGGACAGTCATCTGCTGCTCACGGGCGGGTTCTCCGGCGGTTTGGGCGACGGCCTGAAGATCCTCCAAGAAGCCCCTATCGGCACGGCGTCTACGTTCGCCGGCTGGAAAGGCGAGGGCGACCTGCAAGGTAGCCTGGACCTGGACGTACCGCTGGCCAAAGGCACTGAGCCCAAGATCGTGGTGGACTTCAAGACCGACAAGGCGCGCCTGCAATTGGCCGAGCCGCCGCTGGACCTGACCCAGCTCAAGGGTGATTTTCGCTTCGACAGCGCCAAGGGCCTGAGTGGGCAGAAGATCTCGGCCCAGGCGTTCGACCGCCCCATCACGGCGCAGATCTTTGCCGAAGGCAAACCGGGCAATATCAGCACACGGGTGACTGCCAATGGCCAGGTCACCGTCAAGCGCCTTACGGACTGGTTGAAAATCAGCCAGCCGTTGCCGGTCTCCGGCGATATTCCGTACCAGTTGCAAGTGATCCTGGACGGCGCGGACAGCCAGTTGATGGTCAACTCCAACCTCAAGGGTGTCGCGGTGGACCTGCCGGCACCGTTCGGCATGCCCGCCAGCCAGGGGCGTGACAGCACCTTTCGCATGACCTTGCAGGGTGCTGAGCGCCGTTACTGGTTTGATTACGGCGAGTTGGCGAATTTCACTTTTGCCGCGCCGCCGGACAAGTTCAATGATGGCCGCGGCGAACTGTTCCTCGGCGACGGTGATGCCATGTTGCCCGGTGCCAAGGGCCTGCGCATTCGTGGCGTGCTGTCGGAACTGGATATCGATCCCTGGAAGAAACTTGTGGATCGCTACGCGGGCAATGATCCAGGTGGCAATGCCAAGCAGCTGCTCAGCGGTGCGGACTTCAAGGTGGGCAAACTGACCGGGTTTGGTACCCAGTTTGATCAGGTCAGCTTGCAGCTCGATCGCAAACCAGCGGCCTGGGGCTTGCAACTCGATAGCCAGCAAGCCAAGGGCGCGGTGAACCTGCCGGACGCCAAAGGCGCGCCGATTGCGGTCAACCTCAAGTATGTGAAATTGCCTGCGCCAGACCCGACCGCGCAGGCGGACGAAAACGCGCCGGACCCGCTGGCCGATATCGACCCAAAAAGCATTCCGGCGCTGGATATTGCCGTCGACCAGCTTTTCCAGGGCTCGGACCTGATCGGGGCCTGGTCGCTGAGGATCCGCCCCACCGCCAAAGGGCTGGCCTTCAATAACCTCGACCTTGGCCTCAAGGGCATGCTGCTCAAGGGCGCCGGGGGTTGGGAAGGTGCGCCAGGCGCCAGCAGCAGTTGGTACAAGGGCCGCCTTGATGGCCGCAACATTGCCGACGTGCTCAAAGGCTGGGGTTTTGCGCCTACGGTGACCAGCGAAGACTTTCATCTGGACGTGGATGGCCGCTGGCCGGGGTCGCCGGCCTGGGTCGGGCCCAAGCGGTTTTCCGGCAGCCTGGATGCCGCGTTCCGTAAAGGTCAGTTCGTCGAAGTGGAGGGCGGGGCCCAGGCGTTGCGAGTGTTTGGCCTGCTTAACTTCAACTCCATTGGCCGGCGTTTGCGTTTGGACTTTTCCGACTTGTTCGGCAAGGGCTTGAGCTACGACCGGGTCAAAGGCTTGTTGGCCGCCAGTAATGGCGTGTTCGTGACCCGCGAGCCCATCACCATGACCGGGCCTTCCACCAACTTGGAGCTTAACGGCACCCTGGATCTGGTGGCCGATCGCGTCGACGCCAAATTGCTGGTCACCTTGCCTGTGACCAATAACCTGCCGATTGCGGCGCTGATTGTCGGTGCGCCGGCCATTGGTGGTGCGCTGTTTTTGATCGACAAGCTGATCGGTGACCGGGTTTCGCGCTTCGCCAGTGTGCAATACAAGGTGCAAGGCCCCTGGAAGGATCCAAAAATCACCTTCGACAAGCCATTTGAAAAGCCAAACTGAGAGCCTGTGGAGTAGCATGGCCCCATGCCCTGTCTGGAGTGTCGGCCCATGTCCTTTGCGGTAATTCAAATGGTCAGCCAGAGTGACGTGCTGGCCAACCTCGCCCAGGCGCGTCGCCTGCTGGAGCAGGCGGCGGCCGATGGTGCGAAACTCGCGGTGCTGCCAGAGAATTTCGCCGCAATGGGGCGCCGCGACGTGGCCGACATTGGCCGCGCCGAGGCGTTGGGCCAAGGGCCTGTGTTGCCCTGGTTGAAACAGGCCGCCCGCGACCTCACCTTATGGATAGTGGCCGGCACATTGCCGCTGCCGCCCAAGGACCAGCCCCACGCCAAACCCAATGCTTGCTCGCTGCTGATCAATGATCAGGGTGAAATCGTCGCTCGCTACGACAAACTCCATCTGTTTGATGTGGACGTGGCGGATGCTCGCGGTCGTTATCGCGAATCTGACGACTATGCTTTCGGTAACCATGTGGTGGTGGCGGATACGCCGGTGGGCCGTGTGGGGTTGACGGTGTGTTACGACCTGCGTTTCCCCGAGCTGTACAGCGAGTTACGTGCGGCGGGGGCTGAACTGATTACCGCGCCCTCGGCCTTCACGGCGGTGACCGGGGCTGCACACTGGGATGTGCTGATTCGCGCACGTGCCATCGAAACCCAGTGCTACCTGCTGGCAGCCGCCCAGGGCGGTGTGCACCCAGGCCCACGGGAAACGTTTGGCCATGCGGCGATTGTCGACCCTTGGGGCCGAGTGCTGGCGCAACAGGATCAAGGCGAAGCGGTGTTACTGGCCGAACGCGATAGCAGTGAACAGGCGTCGATACGGACGCGCATGCCGGTGGCCAATCACCGGCGCTTTTTCTCGCAGGGCGCGCAGCGGCCTGCTTCAGAACGATGAATTTAAGGCCAAACCTATGAGCGAGTTGTTGTCCTCAGTCAGTGATCACCTCCTGGCACCCGGTGGCGTGACCATCGAAAGCCTGCAAGCCGTGCTCGGCGATCTGGCCGGGCCGGGTATCGATGCGGCTGACCTGTATTTCCAGGGGCAGATTTCCGAGTCCTGGGCGTTGGAAGATGGGATCGTCAAGGAAGGCAGTTTCAACCTTGACCAGGGCGTAGGCGTTCGCGCGCAATCGGGTGAGAAGACCGGATTTGCCTACAGCAATGCGATCACCCTGGAGGCCCTGGGCCTGGCGGCGCGTGCCGCCCGTTCGATCTCCCGTGCCGGGCAGAATGGCACGGTGCAGGCGTTCAGTACCCAGGACGTGGCGCAGTTGTATGCGCCGGATAACCCGTTGGAAGTGATCAGTCGTGCGGAAAAGGTCGAGCTGCTCAAGCGTATCGACGCTGCTACCCGTGCCTTGGACCCGCGTATCCAGCAAGTGACCGTGAGCATGGCTGGCGTGTGGGAGCGCATCCTCGTGGCGTCCACCGACGGTGGGCTGGCGGCGGATGTACGGCCGCTGGTGCGTTTCAATGTGAGTGTGATCGTCGAACAGAACGGGCGCCGCGAGCGCGGTGGGCATGGCGGCGGCGGGCGCACCGACTACCGTTATTTCCTTGCTGACGACCGTGCCATGGGCTATGCCCGTGAGGCGCTGCGCCAGGCATTGGTCAACCTGGAAGCGATTCCCGCGCCGGCCGGCACCTTGCCGGTGGTACTGGGTTCGGGTTGGTCTGGCGTGTTGCTCCACGAAGCCGTGGGCCATGGCCTGGAAGGCGATTTCAACCGCAAGGGCAGTTCCGCCTACAGCGGGCGCATGGGCGAAATGGTTGCGTCCAAGCTGTGCACCATTGTCGATGACGGCACCCTGGCCGGCCGCCGTGGTTCGCTGAGCGTCGATGACGAAGGCACGCCGACCGAATGCACCACCCTGATCGAGAACGGCGTGCTCAAGGGCTACATGCAAGACAAGCTCAACGCCCGCCTGATGGGCGTGGCGCGCACCGGTAACGGCCGTCGTGAATCCTATGCGCATCTACCAATGCCGCGCATGACCAACACCTACATGCTCGGTGGCCAAAGCGATCCGGCAGAAATCATTGCCTCGGTAAAACGCGGTATCTACTGCGCCAACCTCGGCGGCGGCCAGGTGGACATCACCAGCGGCAAGTTCGTGTTCTCCACCAGCGAGGCGTACCTGATCGAAGACGGCAAGATTACCGCGCCGGTCAAAGGGGCGACGCTGATTGGTAACGGGCCGGAAGCCATGAGCAAGGTGTCGATGGTCGGTAACGACCTGTCGCTGGACAGCGGCGTGGGCACGTGCGGCAAGGATGGGCAGTCGGTGCCGGTAGGTGTTGGCCAGCCAACTTTGAAAATTGATGCGATTACCGTGGGTGGCACGGGATCGTAGGAGCCGGAGCTTCGGGTGGCGAAGACCGCCACCCGGGGAGGAGGATCAGCGCAGACCGCGTTGAGTCTCGTCCAGCTCACGGATGTACTTGAAGATTTTACGGCTGGTGGCCGGCGCCTTGTTATGCGCCAGCTCGTGCTGGGCCTGACGGATCAGGGAGCGCAATTGCTGGCGGTCCGCGTCCGGGTAGTCCAGTACGAATTTCTCCAGCACCGCGTCATCGCCCGAGATCAGGCGGTCACGCCAACGTTCCAGGTTGTGGAAGCGTTCGTTGTACTGGCGAGTGGAGGCATCGGTTTGATCGAGCAAAGTCAGAATGGCGTCAATGTCTTGGTCGCGCATCAGTTTGCCGATAAACGAGATGTGCCGTTTACGCGCGATATTCGCGGTGTGCTTGGGTGCATCGGCCAGGGCCCGGCGCATTTCGTCCGTCAGTGGCAGTTTGGCAACCAAATCCTTTTTGAGCGTTGTAAGGCGCTCGCCAAGGTCAACCAGAGCATGCAGCTCACGTTTGACCTGGGTTTTGCTTTTCTCCCCATCGAGGGAGTCGTCGTAAGAATCAACCATGGTGGCAGTCCGCAAAGAAACGCCGCCATGATAACCAGTCGGGGGCCGCTTGTCCGGCCCGGTCGCTCGATGGCCTTAACCGAAAGCAGAATTTGAGTGGAGAAAACCATGAGTGCAGCCCAAAGCGTCGGTCCACAAGCGTTACCGGCACTGCAGGAACAAGTCGAGCAGATCCTTGCCGAAGCCAAGCGCCAGGGGGCCAGCGCCTGTGAAGTGGCGGTGTCGCTGGAGCAAGGGTTGTCGACTTCGGTGCGCCAGCGGGAAGTGGAAACCGTGGAATTCAATCGCGACCAAGGGTTTGGCATTACCTTGTATGCAGGCCAGCGCAAAGGCTCGGCCAGCACCTCGGCCAGTGGTCCGGAGGCGATTCGCGAGACCGTCGCAGCAGCACTGGCGATTGCCAAGCACACCTCCGAGGATGAAAGCTCGGGCCTGGCCGACAAGGCGCTGATGGCCAAGGATGTGCAGGATTTCGACCTGTTCCATGCCTGGGATATCACCCCTGAGCAAGCCATCGAGCTGGCGCTGACCTGCGAAGCGGCAGCGTTCGATGCCGATGCCCGCATCAAGAATGCGGACGGCACTACCTTGAGCACCCATCAGGGTTGCCGCGTCTACGGCAACAGCCATGGCTTTATCGGTGGTTATGCCTCCACGCGTCACAGCCTCAGTTGCGTGATGATCGCCGAAGCCAATGGGCAGATGCAGCGTGACTACTGGTACGACGTAAACCGCCAAGGCGATTTACTGGCAGACCCCGCAAGCATTGGCCAGCGTGCGGCGCAACGGGCTGCGAGCCGCCTGGGTGCGCGCCCGGTGCCGACCTGCGAAGTGCCAGTGCTGTTTTCCGCAGAGCTGGCCGGTGGTTTATTCGGCAGCTTCCTGGGCGCGATTTCCGGTGGCAACCTGTATCGCAAGTCTTCGTTCCTGGAAGGCGCCATCGGTCAGAAACTGTTCCCTGAGTGGCTGACCATTGACGAGCGCCCGCATCTGATGCGCGCGATGGGCAGTTCGTCGTTCGACGGCGATGGCCTGGCGACCTATGCCAAGCCGTTTGTCGAGAAGGGTGAGCTGGTGTCCTATGTGCTGGGCACTTATGCCGGTCGCAAGCTGGGCCTGCCAAGCACCGCTAACGCGGGCGGTGTGCATAACCTGTTCGTGACCCACGGTGATGAAGACCAGGCGGCGTTGTTGCGGCGGATGGGGCGCGGGTTGCTGGTGACTGAATTGATGGGCCATGGCCTGAACATGGTCACCGGTGACTACTCGCGTGGTGCGGCGGGCTTCTGGGTGGAGAATGGCGAGATTCAGTTCGCCGTCCAGGAAGTGACCATCGCGGGCAATATGCGCGATATGTTCAAGCAGATCGTTGCCGTGGGTAACGACCTTGAACTGCGCAGCAATATCCGCACGGGTTCGGTGCTTATTGAACGCATGACGGTCGCTGGCAGCTAATCCCTCCCGCACGTTCTGAAAGGCGCGCCATCGCAAAGATGGCGCGCCTTTTTTATTGCGCCTCTTTTGACAGGATTAATGGGCTACTCTTGTTTTGATTCTCAATATCATTTAATAATAAATATCATTACCGAATGAGTGTGGCTCATGAGTTCTTTCCTGCATGAGGATCCCTATCTGGAAAGCTGGCGTTGGATGAGCCGCCAGATTCGCTGTGGCCTCGATCCCAATGAACCCCGCCTGATTGAGCACTACCTGAACGAAGGTCGGTATCTGGCGTGTTGCACCGCAACCCATCCATGGACGATCGCTGAAACCTCATTTCGTTTGTTGATCGACACCGCCGCTGATGTCGCCTTGCCCTGGCATTGGCGCTCCCTGTGCCTGGACCAAGCCTGGCGGCCACTGCGCGACCTGGAAAAACTCTCCCACTGTGCCTGCCGCCTCAAGCGCTGGCAGACCTTTGCCTGGCAATTGGCGAGCTGCGAATTACTGCCTTCGATTTCCGTTTCTGACTTGGTGCAAGGATCTAATGATGAGTGACACCCGTATCGAACGCGACAGCATGGGCGAACTGCATGTGCCGCAAGAAGCGTTGTATGGCGCGCAAACACAGCGTGCGGTGAACAACTTTCCCATCAGTCATCAACCCATGCCGGCGCAATTCATCCGCGCCCTGATCCTGGCCAAGACAGCCGCGGCCAAGGTCAACGTCGAGCTCAAGCAAATCAGCGAAGGGCAGGGCAAGGCTATTGTCGATGCCGCCCAAGGCTTGCTGGAAGGCGACTACATGCAGCACTTCCCGGTGGATATCTTCCAGACCGGCTCCGGCACCAGTTCCAACATGAACGCCAACGAAGTGATCGCGACCCTTGCCAGCCGTTTGCTGGGCGAGGCGGTCAACCCCAACGATCATGTGAATTGCGGCCAGAGCAGCAACGACATCATCCCCACCACCATCCACGTCAGTGCCGCGTTGGTGCTGCACGAGCAAACGTTGCCGGCCCTGCTGCATCTGGTGCAAGTCATCGAGCAAAAAGCCGAGGCGGTTCACCCGTTCATCAAGACCGGCCGCACGCATTTGATGGACGCCATGCCGGTGCGCATGAGCCAGGTGCTGAACGGCTGGGCGCAGCAGCTCAAGGCCAATATCGGTCACTTGCAGGACCTGCTACCGGCGCTGCAAGCATTGGCTCAGGGCGGCACGGCGGTCGGTACCGGGGTCAACGCACACCCCGAGTTTGCCAGGCGCTTCAGCCAGCAACTGAGCCTTTTGACCGGGGTGAAATTCACGCCCGGCAAGAACCTGTTCGCGCTGATTGGCTCCCAGGACACCGCTGTTGCAGTCTCTGGCCAGTTGAAAGCCACGGCGGTGTCGCTGATGAAGATCGCCAATGACCTGCGCTGGATGAACTCCGGGCCATTGGCCGGCCTGGGTGAAATCGAACTGGAGGCGCTGCAGCCAGGCTCTTCGATCATGCCGGGCAAGGTCAACCCGGTCATTCCGGAAGCGACCGCCATGGTGGCCGCCCAGGTCATCGGCAATGACACAGTGATCACGGTGGCCGGCCAATCGGGCAACTTCGAGCTGAATGTGATGCTGCCGATCATTGCCCAAAACCTGCTCAGCAGCCTGGAATTGCTGGCCAATGCCAGCCGGTTGCTGGCGGACAAGGCCATTGCCAGCTTCAAGGTCAATGAGCCCAAGCTCAAGGAAGCGCTGTCGCGCAATCCGATTCTGGTCACCGCACTTAACCCGATCATCGGCTACCAGAAAGCCGCTGAAATCGCCAAGAAGGCGTATCAGCAAGGCCGCCCGGTGATCGATGTCGCCCTCGAACACACCGACCTGCCTCGCAGCCAACTGGAAGTCCTGCTGGACCCGGAAAAGCTCACCGCCGGCGGCGTGTAATCAACGACCCTGCTTTGGAGGCTCACCATGGAGCACTGGAAACGCACGATCGAACAAGCCAATCGCTGCTTTATGGCAGGCGAGTTGGTTGACGCTCGCGAGGCCTATCTGCAAGCCCTGGCCCTGGCCCAAGTGTTGTTCGAACGCTGGGCGGATGCTGACGAAGCAGTGGCGGCCTGTGTCATTTCCCATCACAACCTGGCGGACCTGCACTTGCGCCTGAACCAGCCTGAGGAAAGCGCCGAATACCTCTGCGCTATCCATCAGCGCCTCTTGCAGACCATGCAGGACCCACGCCTCAGCCCGTCACTGCGCGAGGCCGCGTTGCGCCAGAGCAGCAAGACCTACGTCGAGCTGCTGAATTTCATCAGCGATCACGGCGAATACCCACGCACTCATCGGCTGCTGGGAAGTGCTGCGACGCCAACGTCCACGTCCCATTATGGAGCACATTGATATGACCTATACCTTGCCGGCCTTGCCTTACGCCTACGATGCCCTCGAGCCGCATATCGACGCGCAAACCATGGAAATTCACTACACCAAACACCACCAGACCTACATCAATAACCTCAATGCCGCGGTCGAGGGCACTGAGTTCGCCGGCTGGCCCGTGGAGAAGCTGGTGTCCAGCGTCGAAACATTGCCGGAGAAATTACGCGCTGCCGTGGTCAACCAAGGAGGCGGGCATGCGAACCACTCGTTGTTCTGGGCGGTCATGTCACCGACAGGGGGCGGCAAACCCGAGGGCGCGCTGGGCAAGGCTATCGACGAGCAATTGGGTGGTTTCGACAGCTTCAAGGAGGCCTTCACCAAGGCGGCGTTGACGCGTTTCGGTAGCGGCTGGGCCTGGTTGAGTGTCACGCCACAGAAAACGCTGGTGGTGGAAAGCAGCGGCAACCAGGACAGCCCGCTGATGAGCGGCAATACACCGGTCCTGGGCCTGGACGTTTGGGAGCACGCCTACTACTTGCAATATCAAAACCGACGACCTGAGTACATCAATGCTTTTTACAGCGTCATCAACTGGCCGGAAGTTGCCGCGCGTTATCAGGCGGCCTTGGCCTGACACTCACTCCATAACAAGATCTAAGGCCGACTATGGGCACTCAAACACTGGCGATCGGTAGCGTACGAATGTTTCGTTATGCGTTTGGCACGCTGCTGCTATTGGCAGGTACTGCGTTATTGGTGGCCCATGGGCTGGCCTGGTTGAACCTGGAGCCGCGCATCCTGCGCGCTTTGCAGGGTGGAGCGATCTGCGCGCTGGGCACCGCGCTGGGCGCGGTGCCGGTGTTGGTGATTCGGCGCATGCCGATGGCGCTGAGCGATACCCTGCTGGGCTTTGGTGCCGGTGTGATGCTGGCGGCGACCGCTTTTTCCCTGGTCGTGCCGGGTATCGCCGCCGCTGAAAGCCTGGGGCTTTCACCTTGGGGTGCCGGTGGCTTGATCAGCTTCGGCATCATGCTCGGGGCGTTCGGCCTGTACCTCGTAGATCGCAAGGTTTCTGGCGCCAGCCCGGAAATGCTGGTGGGTACACCGGATAAACCGGTTATCCCGCCGCGTATTTGGTTATTCGTGTTTGCGATCATTGCGCACAACATCCCGGAAGGCATGGCTGTAGGTGTTTCCGCGGGCGGAGGCATGGCGGATGCCGACAGCCTCGCCATGGGCATTGCCTTGCAGGATGTACCTGAAGGGCTAGTGATTGCGTTGGTATTGGCTGGGGCGGGAATGTCGCGGATCAAAGCCTTCCTGATTGGCGCTGCATCGGGCTTGGTTGAACCGGTATTTGCGGTGCTCTGCGCATGGCTGGTGAGCCTTGCCGAAGTGTTGTTGCCGCTGGGTTTGGCGTTGGCCGCCGGGGCAATGTTGCTGGTCGTGACTCATGAAGTCATCCCCGAGTCGCGCCGCAATGGCCATGAAAAGCTTGCCAGCCTTGGGCTGTGCCTCGGGTTTTGCGTGATGATGGTGATGGATACGGCGTTGGGCTGAGGGTGGTTCCATGTGGGAGCGAGCTTGCTCGCGAAAAACCTGAGAACACTGCGTTAAACCAGGATGCCCGCGTTATCGTTGACGTTTCGCCAGCAAGCTCGCTCCTACATAAGGGGGTTATTCGCCTTCGTCGAAGTAGTTGTTGATCAACTCGACCAGTGCGGCCATTGCTTCGTCTTCTTGCTCGCCCTCGGTGCTCAGATGAATTTTTGTGCCTTTGCCGGCCGCCAACATCATCATCGCCATGATGCTTTTGCCATCGACCATGGACTCTGGCGTACGCCCAGCACGGATCTGGCAGGGGAACTGGCCGGCCACGCCGACGAATTTAGCCGACGCCCGTGCGTGCAGGCCCAGCTTGTTGATGATTTCAATTTCCAGAGCAGGCATCGCGCAGGTGTTCCTTTCAACTCAGGTCGCGGTGGCGAACCTGGACGTTCTTGAGGGTTTGTTGCAGCACCTGGCCCAGGCGCTCAGTCAGATAGACCGAGCGGTGGTGGCCGCCAGTGCAGCCAATGGCAATGGTGACATAGGCTCGATTGCTGGCGGCAAAGCGCGGCAACCATTTGAGCAGGTAGCTGGAGATATCCAGGAACATCTCTTCTACGTCCGGTTGTGCGGCCAGGTAGTCGATCACGGGCTGATCCAGCCCGGACTGGTCGCGTAACTCCGGTTTCCAGTAAGGGTTGGGCAGGCAGCGCACATCGAACACAAGGTCGGCATCTACCGGCATGCCCCGCTTGAAGCCAAACGACTCGACCAGGAACGCTGTGCCCGGCTCAGGCTGGTTCAGCAGGCGCAGCTTGATCGCGTCGCGCAACTGATACAGGTTCAGGTTGGTGGTGTTGATCTTCAGGTCGGCCAGGTCAATGATCGGCCCGAGCAGCTTGGTCTCGTCCTCGATGGCTTCGGCCAGGGAACGGTTGGCGCTGCTGAGGGGGTGGCGTCGACGGGTTTCGGAGAAACGCTTGAGCAAGGTTTCTTCGTCGGCATCCAGGTACAGCACATCGCAATGAATGTGCTTGGCACGCACTTCTTCCAACAGTTCCGGGAAGCGCGAGAGGTGGCTGGGCAGGTTGCGCGCATCAATCGACACCGCAACGAGCGGCTGCGCCAATTCGGTATGGATCAGTGCACGCTCCGCCAGCTCTGGCAGCAGGCCGGCAGGCAGGTTGTCGATGCAATAGAAGCCGTTGTCCTCAAGCACATTGAGGGCGGTGCTCTTACCGGAGCCGGAGCGACCGCTGACGATGATCAAACGCATGATTACTGCCCGTTTTGTTCATCCAGGACAACTTGGTACAACGCTTCATTGCTGGAGGCGCTGCGCAGTTTGTCGCGTACATCCTTGCGGTCTAGCATGCTGGCAATCTGCCGTAGCAGTTCCAGGTGCGCATCGGTGGCGGCTTCCGGGACCAGCAGCACAAACAGCAGGTCGACCGGGGCGCCGTCGATGGCGTCGAAATCAATCGGAGCGTCCAGGTGCATCAGCGCGCTCACAGGTTTATCACAACCTTTGAGGCGGCAGTGCGGGATCGCAATGCCGTTGCCAAAACCGGTGGAGCCGAGTTTTTCACGGGCAATCAGAGCTTCGAAGACATCTTGCATCTCCAGATCCGGAATTTCCCGGGCGATCAGGTTGGCAATTTGTTCGAGGGCGCGCTTTTTACTGCCGCCCGGCACGTTCACGAGGGAACGGCCGGGGGTCAGGATGTTTTCAAGTCGGATCATGGGGGGAGAGTTAACGACCTGTACCTTGCATCAGGTGCAGATTCTTTTCCTTATGCTTTATGAGTTGGCGGTCGAGCTTGTCGTAGAGGGAGTCAATGGCCGCGTACATATCTTCATGTTCCGCATTGGCGACGAGCTTGGCATTCGGTACGTGCAGGGTGGCCTCGATTTTCTGCTTGAGCTTATCGACCTCCATGATGACCTGCACGTTGGTGATCTTGTCAAAATGCCCCGCAAGCTTGTTCAGTTTGCTCTCGGTGTATTCACGCAGGGGCTTGGTGACTTCCAGCTGGTGTCCACTGATGTTGACTTGCATACAGCTTCTCCTTCGTTGCCAGTGCATAAAGCGGTGGGCAGGAATACCCACCACTGGAACGCTGTGGCCCGCCCGTCACATCAACCGCTTACGCTCGCTGGAAGGCGCGATCCCTAGGGACTCGCGGTACTTGGCGACGGTTCGACGGGCGACCTGAATGCCTTGTGCCTCCAGTAAACCAGCGATCTTGCTGTCACTCAACGGCTTTTTCTGATTTTCAGCGGCAACCAGTTTTTTGATGATCGCACGGATCGCCGTGGACGAGCATTCACCGCCTTCAGAGGTGCTGACGTGGCTGGAGAAAAAGTATTTCAGCTCATAAATACCCCGTGGGGTATGCATGAATTTCTGCGTGGTAACCCGGGAAATCGTCGATTCATGCATGCCGACGGCTTCGGCGATGTCGTGCAGCACGAGAGGCTTCATGGCCTCGTCGCCGTACTCCAGGAAACCCCGCTGGTGTTCGACGATCTGGGTTGCGACTTTCATCAGGGTTTCGTTGCGGCTTTGCAGGCTCTTGATGAACCACCGCGCTTCCTGCAACTGGTTGCGCATGAAGGTGTTATCGGCGCTGGTGTCGGCGCGGCGCACAAAACCTGCGTATTGCGGGTTGACCCGCAGGCGCGGTACTGACTCCTGGTTCAGCTCCACCAGCCAGCGTTCGTTGTCCTTGCGCACAATGACGTCGGGCACCACATATTCGGCTTCGCTGGACTCGATCTGCGAGCCTGGACGCGGGTTGAGGCTTTGCACCAGTTCGATGACCTGGCGCAAGTCATCTTCCTTGAGCTTCATACGGCGCATCAGTTGGCTGTAGTCGCGACTGCCCAGCAGGTCGATGTAGTCACTGACCAAGCGTTGCGCTTCGGTGAGCCATGGCGTCTTGGCCGGTAATTGGCGCAGTTGCAGTAACAGGCACTCGCTGAGTGTGCGTGCGCCGATGCCTGCGGGCTCGAATTGCTGGATGCGGTGCAGGACGGCTTCGATTTCGTCCAGTTCGATATCCAGTTCCGGGTCGAAGGCCTCGAGGATCTCGTCGAGGGTTTCGTCCAGGTAACCCTGGTTATTGATGCAATCGATCAGAGTGACCGCGATCAGGCGATCGGTATCGGACATCGGCGCCAGGTTCAGTTGCCACAGCAAGTGGCTCTGCAGGCTCTCGCCCGCCGACGTGCGGGTAGTGAAATCCCACTCGTCATCATCGCTGCTTGGCAGGCTGCTGGCGCTGGTCTGGTAGACGTCTTCCCAGGCGGTGTCCACGGGAAGCTCGTTGGGAATGCGTTCGTTCCAGTCGCCTTCCTCCAGGTTGTCCACCGTCGGGGCGGTTTCCTGATAGGAGGGTTCCTGCACGTCGGAATTGGGTTTTTGCTCGATGTTATCGGCCAGAGGATCTGCGTTATCGAAGTCGTCGCCTTCTTCCTGGCGTTCGAGCATCGGATTGGACTCCAGGGCCTCCTGGATCTCCTGTTGCAGGTCCAGGGTTGACAATTGGAGCAGGCGGATGGCCTGTTGCAGCTGCGGTGTCATCGTCAGCTGCTGGCCCATTCTCAGGACTAGCGATGGTTTCATGGCAGGGGCTTAACACCTTATTCGCCGGCGCAATGCGCCATCCACGACAGGGCGCGTGAGCGCCAAACATAAGCAAATTATATGCCTGATCTCGGGGCCTTTGCCTAGAGCGCGGTAACAATAAAAAAACCGAGGTTTCCATTGACTCCCGTACGCTCCAGGTAAGAGCGCGATACCCCTGTGTTTACAGGCGGAACTCGTGACCCAGGTACACTTCCTTCACCAGCTCGTTGGCCAGGATGGTTTCGGCATCGCCTTCGGCAATCAGCTGACCATCGTTGACGATATACGCGGTTTCGCAGATATCGAGGGTTTCGCGCACGTTGTGATCGGTGATCAGCACGCCAATGCCCTTGGCCTTGAGGTGATGGATGATCTGCTTGATGTCGCCCACCGAAATCGGGTCGACGCCGGCAAAGGGTTCATCCAGCAGGATGAATTTCGGCGCGGTCGCCAGGGCGCGGGCGATTTCCACGCGACGACGTTCACCACCGGACAAGCTCATGCCGAGGTTGTCGCGAATATGGTTGATGTGGAATTCCTGCAGCAGGCTTTCCAGCTCCTGGCGGCGGCCATCGCGATCGAGTTCCTTGCGGGTCTCGAGGATCGCCATGATGTTGTCGGCTACCGACAGTTTACGGAAGATCGACGCCTCCTGCGGAAGATAGCCGATACCTGCCCGTGCACGACCGTGCATGGGTTGGTGGCTGACGTCCAGGTCGTCGATCAATACGCGACCCTGGTCCGCCTGGACCAGCCCGACGATCATATAGAAGCAGGTGGTTTTGCCGGCACCGTTAGGACCGAGCAGGCCGACGATCTGGCCGCTGTCGATCGACAGGCTGACGTCGCGTACCACCTGGCGGCTTTTATAGGCCTTGGCCAGATGCTGGGCTTTCAGGGTTGCCATTACTCGGCCTTCTTCTTCGGCTGGATAACCATGTCGATGCGTGGGCGGGGTGCGGTGACCTTGTTGCCGTTGGCGCGACCGGCGTTAGCGATCTGCTTCACGGTGTCATAGGTGATTTTTTCACCTTCCGTGGAGTTGCCGTCCGGGCTCAGCACCTTGGCCTGATCAATCAGTACGATGCGGTTCTGCTGGGCGTGATACTGGATAGTCTTGCCGTAGCCTTTCATGGGGCCTGTATCGGTAGCGGACTGCTTCTGCTCGAAATAAGCCAGGTTGCCGACCGAAGTCACCACATCGATATCGCCGGTCTTGGTACGAGTCAGGGTCACCGTGTTGCCGGTAATCTTCATCGAGCCTTGGGTGATGATCACGCCGCCGGTGTAGGTGGCGACACCTTGCTTGTCATCGAGCTGCGCATCGTCAGCCGAGATGTGGATCGGTTGCTGGCTATCGTTCGGCAGAGCCCAGGCGCTCACGCTTCCCAGTGCTGCGCCCAGACCGAGCAAAATAGGGAGAGTTTTAACGAGCCTCATACTGTCCTCTTACGTTCGATAGCAGGTGTATCCTGCTTTCTTTCAAATACGCTTTCATTCCCTTGCCAGTCGATACACCGCCAGCGCCGTCGATTCTAACGTCTTGCTCGGTCTGCGCATATTGCTTCTGTGGGAATACGGTCATGCGACTGCTGGTAATGATGGTGTCGCGGTTCTGCGCGTCTGTACGTGCGACGCGAACCGAGTCGATCAGTTCAACTTCGGTGCCGTCAGGGTTGACTTCGCCACGCTTGCTGGTCACGTGCCAGGGAAATTCGGTGCCGCGATACAGGTTCAGGTCCGGATTCGTCAGCAGGCTGACTTCGGAAGCCTTCAAGTGCTCGACCTTGTCCGATGTCATCTCATACTGCACCTTGCCGTCGGGCAGATACTGAATGCTGTAGGCATTGGTGGCGTAATAGTCGATAAGGCCTTCGTCAACCTGTGCAACAGGCTTGTCGAGAAAGCGCTCCGGGCTGATATTCCAGTAGCCCACCGCCAGGAGCAGCGCGGCGATGACCCCGAATAACAGGAAGTTGCGAATCTTTTTACTCAGCATATAACGCTCTATAGGTAGGCGGCGTGGGCCGCTTCAAGACTGCCTTGGGCACGCAGGATCAACTCGCAGAACTCGCGGGCGGCACCCTCGCCGCCACGGGCGGTGGTGATGCCATGGGCGTGTTCGCGGACAAACGCCGCGGCATTTGCGACGGCCATGCCCAGGCCCACCCGGCGAATCACCGGCAGGTCTGGCAGGTCGTCGCCCAGATAGGCGACTTGTTCATAGCTTAGGTTGAGTTGGCCAAGAAGCTCGTCCAGCACCACCAGTTTATCCTCGCGGCCCTGATACAGGTGAGGAATACCGAGGTTTTGTGCACGGCGTTCCACAACCGGTGTTTTTCGACCGCTGATAATTGCGGTTTGCACGCCCGCTGCCATCAGCATCTTGATGCCTTGGCCGTCGAGGGTGTTGAAGGTCTTGAATTCGCTGCCGTCTTCGAGGAAGTACAGGCGGCCATCGGTCAGCACGCCGTCAACGTCGAAAATCGCCAGCTTGATGTCTTTACCGCGTTGCAACAGGTCGCTGTTCATTTACATCACTCCTGCGCGCAGCAAGTCGCCAAGGTTAAGGGCCCCGATCGGCCGGTCATCGTCGTCGACCACGATAAGAGCACCTATGCGGTGATCTTCCATGATTTTCAACGCTTCGGCCGCGAGCATTTCGGCGCGCGCGGTCTTACCGTGAGGGGTCATCACTGCGTCGATGGTCGCGGTATGGATGTCAATGGTGCGGTCCAGGGTGCGACGCAGGTCACCGTCGGTGAATATCCCTGCCAGTCGGCCATCGGTTTCGACGATGGCAGTCATGCCCAAGCCCTTGCGGGTCATTTCCATCAGCGCATCCCTGAGCAGGGTGCCGCGTGGAACGCTCGGCAGCTCGGCGCCGCGATGCATGACATTTTCCACTTTCAGCAGCAGGCGACGGCCCAGTGCGCCACCCGGATGGGAAAATGCGAAGTCCTCGGCCGTAAACCCGCGGGCCTCCAGCAGTGCCACCGCGAGGGCATCGCCCATTACCAGCGCGGCGGTAGTGGAGGAGGTGGGCGCCAGGTTCAGCGGGCAGGCCTCATGGGCTACGTGCACGTTCAGGTTGACGTCGGCGGCCTTGGCCAGCGTTGACTCAGGGTTGCCAGTGAGGCTGATCATCTGGATGCCCAGGCGCTTGATCAGCGGCAGCAGGGTCACGATTTCGTTGGTAGTACCGGAGTTGGACAGGGCGAGGATCACGTCGTCCTTGGTGATCATACCCATGTCGCCGTGGCTGGCTTCGGCCGGGTGCACGAAAAACGCGGTGGTCCCGGTGCTCGCCAGGGTCGCTGCGATCTTGTTGCCAATGTGGCCGGACTTGCCCATGCCGACCACCACAACGCGGCCCTTGCTGGCCAGAATCATCTCGCAGGCGCGCACGAAATCCGCGTCGATATGCGCCAGCAAGCCCTCTACGGCTTCAAGCTCAAGGCGTATGGTGCGTTGTGCGGATTGAATAAGGTCGCTGGATTGGCTCATGTCTGAAATCGTATAGCCTGACGAAAAGTCGGCGATTATAGCGGTAATGATCAATTCCCTCACGCAAGTTCGTCAGGCTTTGTGCGCGGAATAACTGAAAACCACCGTCGGTAACATAGCAAGCAACGTTTTTTCCCTGTCTCAAATCTGAACCAGCGCTGTTCCGGCCTTGGGGGCTCTGTACCAGCAGTGATATAGTTCGCCGCCAGTTCGGTCCGCCCAACCCATGTGCTCAACTATTGCGCATCTGTTGAAAACCAAAGTCGCACACATGGTGTCTGAGTGAAAGGCTGCATCCCAAGGAGATTAGATGAGTGCCGATAACGCCTACGCGGTCGAGCTGAAGGGTCTTACCTTCAAGCGCGGTACGCGCAGCATCTTCAATAACGTCGATATTCGCATTCCTCGCGGCAAGGTCACGGGCATCATGGGGCCTTCCGGTTGCGGCAAGACCACCCTGTTGCGCCTGATGGGCATGCAATTGCGCCCCAGTGCCGGGGAAGTGTGGGTCAACGGCCAGAACCTGCCAACGCTGTCGCGTAGCGATCTGTTCGATGCGCGCAAGCATATGGGCGTGCTATTTCAGAGCGGCGCGCTGTTCACCGACCTCGATGTGTTCGAAAACGTAGCCTTTCCGCTGCGGGTGCACACCCAGCTGTCCGATGAAATGATTCGTGACATCGTGTTGTTGAAACTGCAGGCCGTAGGGCTTCGCGGCGCCATCGACCTGATGCCGGACGAGTTGTCTGGCGGCATGAAGCGCCGTGTTGCCTTGGCGCGGGCGATTGCCCTCGACCCACAGATCCTCATGTATGACGAGCCATTCGTAGGTCAGGATCCGATCGCCATGGGCGTGTTGGTGCGCCTGATCCGCCTGCTCAACGATGCATTGGGGATCACCAGCATCGTGGTTTCCCACGACCTGGCCGAAACCGCGAGCATCGCCGACTACCTGTATGTAGTGGGTGATGGTCAGGTGCTGGGGCAGGGTACGCCTGAAGAGCTGATGAACGCCGATAACCCGCGCATTCGCCAATTCATGACCGGCAACCCCGATGGCCCGGTGCCTTTTCACTTTCCGGCAGCGGACTACCGCTCAGATCTTCTGGGGAAGCGCTGATGCGCAAGACATCTCTTATCGAGAAGGTTCGCCTTTTCGGTCGCTCGGGCATCGACATCGTCGAAGTGCTGGGGCGTTCGACCATTTTCCTGTTTCACGCCTTGCTGGGGCGAGGCGGTATCGGCGGCGGCTTTGGCCTGCTGGTCAAGCAGCTGCACTCGGTGGGGGTGATGTCCCTGGTGATCATCGTGGTCTCCGGCGTATTCATCGGCATGGTGCTGGCGCTGCAGGGTTTCAATATCCTGTCCAGCTACGGCTCGGAGCAGGCGGTAGGGCAGATGGTGGCCCTGACCCTGTTGCGTGAGCTTGGCCCGGTGGTTACCGCCTTGTTGTTCGCAGGGCGTGCAGGATCGGCGCTGACCGCTGAAATCGGCAATATGAAATCCACTGAGCAGCTGTCCAGCCTGGAAATGATCGGCGTGGACCCGCTCAAGTACATTGTTGCCCCGCGCCTGTGGGCCGGCTTCATTTCCCTGCCACTGCTGGCAATGATCTTCAGCGTGGTGGGTATCTGGGGTGGTTCGTGGGTGGCGGTTGACTGGCTGGGCGTCTACGACGGCTCCTACTGGGCCAACATGCAAAACAGCGTGACCTTCACCGGTGACGTGCTCAACGGCATCATAAAGAGCATCGTCTTTGCCTTTGTGGTGACCTGGATTGCCGTATTCCAAGGCTATGACTGTGAGCCCACTTCAGAGGGGATCAGCCGTGCCACTACCAAGACCGTTGTATACGCTTCGTTGGCGGTACTGGGCCTTGACTTCATTTTGACCGCCTTGATGTTTGGAGATTTCTGATGCAAAACCGCACTGTGGAAATCGGTGTCGGCCTTTTCTTGCTGGCTGGCATCCTGGCTTTACTGTTGCTGGCCCTGCGAGTCAGTGGCCTTTCGGCCAGCCCTACCGCCGATACCTATAAACTTTACGCGTACTTCGACAATATCGCCGGTTTGACGGTCAGATCCAAAGTGACCATGGCCGGTGTCACCATCGGCAAGGTCACGGCAATCGATCTGGATCGCGACAGCTTTACCGGTCGGGTGACGATGCAACTGGACAAGAAGGTAGATAATCTGCCAACTGACTCCACGGCATCTATCCTCACTGCGGGTTTGCTGGGCGAGAAGTACATCGGGGTCAGCGTGGGGGGGGAAACAGCCCTGCTCAAGGATGGTTCGACCATCCACGACACACAGTCGTCGCTGGTGCTTGAAGACCTGATCGGGAAATTTTTGCTCAATACGGTCAATAAAGACGCTAAATGAGGAATCTGTTCATGATCTCTACCTTGCGACGTGGCCTGCTGGTACTGCTTGCAGCATTGCCGATGATGGCCAACGCGGCAGGTTCTGCCCACGATTTGGTGCAGGACACCACCAGCAAAATGCTGGCTGACCTCAAGGCTAATAAAGAACAGTACAAGCAAGACCCTTCCAAGTTCTATAACGCGCTCAACACGATCGTTGGCCCTGTGGTCGATGCTGAAGGCATCTCCAAAAGCATCATGACGGTCAAATATTCGCGCAAAGCTACGCCTGCGCAAATGCAGACGTTCCAGGAAAACTTCAAGAAGGGGCTGTTCCAGTTCTACGGTAACGCTCTGCTGGAATACAACAACCAGGGCATTATCGTTGATGCGCCCAAGGACGAGTCGGGCGACCGTGCTGAAGTCGGGATGAAAGTCTCCGGCAGCAATGGCGCCGTGTACCCTGTGTCCTACACCCTGACGAAGATCAACGGTGAGTGGAAACTGCGTAACGTGATCATCAATGGTATCAACATCGGCAAGCTGTTCCGTGATCAGTTCGCCGACGCGATGCAGCGCAATGGCAACGATCTGGACAAGACCATCAATGGTTGGGCCGGTGAAGTGGCCAAGGCCAAGGAAGAAACCGATAAAGCTGCCGGGAAGCCTGCGCAATGACCGAGTCGGCTGTTCGTATCGGCGACGCCGGCGAGCTGTTCCTCAGCGGCGTGCTGGATTACCGCACCGGGCCTGACCTGCGCAAGCAGGGCCAGGCGCTGATCAAGGCCAGCAAGGCGCCAGAGCTGGTGCTTGATTGCTCGGCGGTGACCAAGTCCAGCAGCGTCGGCTTGTCGTTGTTGCTGTGCTTCATGCGTGATGCCGAGGCGGCGAAAAAGCCGGTAAGCATCCGTGCGTTACCAGAAGACATGCGCGAAATTGCCGAAGTTTCCGGTTTGACCGAGCTGCTGGCGCATCCCTGATACACATTATTAAAGAAGCCCCCCGTCAGAGTCCTGCTATGCGGGGTTCGCAGGCGCGGGGCTTTTTTGTATGATGTGCGACCCGTGCGCACTGGGCGCCGATAGAGGTTGAGCATGCAGGCCCTAGAAGTTAAGAGCTTCCTTGAAGGAAAGCTGCCTGAAACGACTGTAGAAGTCGAAGGCGAAGGCTGCAATTTCCAGCTGAACGTGATTAGCGATGAACTGGCGGCATTGAGCCCGGTCAAGCGTCAGCAGCAGATCTATGCCCATTTGAACCCATGGATCACCGATGGCAGCATCCATGCGGTCACTATGAAATTTTTCAGCCGCGCGGCCTGGGCCGAGCGCACCTGAGCCCCCAAGGCGTCGAGATTCTTATGGATAAATTGATTATTACCGGCGGTGCCCGCCTTGATGGCGAGATTCGCATTTCCGGTGCGAAAAACTCCGCCTTGCCGATCCTGGCAGCGACCCTGCTGTGCGATGGCCCGGTGACTGTGGCCAACCTGCCGCACCTGCACGACATCACCACCATGATCGAGTTGTTCGGTCGCATGGGCATTGAGCCGGTGATCGACGAGAAGCTGGCCGTCGAAATCGACCCACGCACCATCAAGACCCTGGTCGCTCCGTACGAACTGGTGAAAACCATGCGTGCGTCGATCCTGGTGCTGGGCCCTATGGTTGCCCGTTTCGGCGAAGCCGAAGTAGCCTTGCCTGGCGGTTGCGCCATTGGTTCGCGTCCGGTCGACCTGCACATCCGTGGCCTTGAGGCCATGGGCGCAGTCATCGACGTCGAAGGCGGCTACATCAAGGCCAAGGCGCCGGAAGGCGGCCTGCGCGGCGCGAACTTCTTCTTTGATACCGTCAGCGTCACCGGTACCGAGAACATCATGATGGCCGCTGCTCTGGCCAACGGTCGCAGCGTGTTGCAGAACGCCGCACGCGAGCCGGAAGTGGTCGACCTGGCCAACTTCCTCAACGCCATGGGCGCGAAGGTTTCCGGTGCTGGCACCGACACCATCACTATTGATGGTGTAGAGCGTCTGCACACCGCCACCTACAAAGTCATGCCTGACCGCATCGAGACCGGTACCTACCTGGTTGCAGCTGCCGTGACCGGTGGCCGTGTGAAGGTCAAGGACACCGATCCGACCATCCTGGAAGCCGTCCTGGAAAAACTCAAGGAAGCCGGCGCAGAGATCACCACCGGCGAAGACTGGATCGAGCTGAACATGCACGGCAAGCGGCCAAAAGCCGTCAACGTGCGTACCGCTCCGTACCCGGCGTTCCCGACCGACATGCAAGCGCAGTTCATCTCCTTGAACGCGATTGCCGAAGGCACCGGTGCCGTGATCGAGACCATCTTCGAAAACCGCTTCATGCACGTGTATGAACTGCACCGCATGGGCGCCAAGATCCAGGTCGAAGGCAACACCGCCATCGTCACCGGGATCGACAAGCTCAAGGGCGCGCCAGTAATGGCAACCGACCTGCGTGCCTCGGCCAGCCTGGTAATATCGGCACTGTGCGCCGAAGGTGACACCCTGATCGACCGCATCTACCACATAGACCGTGGTTACGAGTGCATCGAAGAGAAACTGCAGATGCTCGGCGCGAAGATTCGCCGCGTACCGGGCTAGTCCCTGTTTGTGGCGAGGGAGCTTGCTCCCGCTGGACTGCGTAGCAGTCCCGCTCTTCGAGGGCCGCTTCGCNGCGGGAGCAAGCTCCCTCGCCACAGTTTGTTGTTGACTGGTTTGTTTCAAATCGAGGCTGTCATGGCCTCGATCTGTGTCTGGCGCCGTTTGCGACCGGACAGCAATAGCCTGATGAAGGACTGACATTTCCCATGTTGACCATCGCACTGTCCAAGGGCCGCATCCTTGACGACACGTTGCCGCTTCTGGCTGAAGCGGGCATCGTGCCGACCGAGAATCCGGACAAGAGCCGCAAGCTGATCATCCCCACGACCCAGGACGACGTGCGCCTGCTGATCGTGCGGGCTACCGACGTGCCGACCTACGTTGAACATGGCGCCGCCGACCTGGGTGTTGCCGGCAAGGATGTGCTGATGGAATACGGCGGCCAGGGCCTGTACGAGCCCCTGGACCTGCGCATCGCACTGTGCAAGCTGATGACCGCCGGCCGCGTCGGTGATGTCGAACCCAAGGGCCGCTTGCGGGTCGCCACCAAGTTCGTCAACGTTGCCAAGCGCTATTACGCCGAACAAGGCCGTCAGGTCGATATCATCAAGCTCTACGGCTCCATGGAGCTGGCACCGCTGATCGGCCTGGCGGACAAGATCATCGACGTGGTCGACACCGGCAACACCCTGCGCGCCAACGGTTTGGAGCCCCAGGATTTTATCGCTGACATCAGCTCCCGCCTGATCGTCAACAAAGCATCGATGAAGATGCAGCACGCCCGTATCCAGGCGTTGATCGACACCCTGCGCAAGGCAGTGGAGTCTCGACACCGCGGTTGACTCCCCCGCGTAGCTGAAGAGCTACGCCCGTCTATCCGCCTCATAGCCAGAATTCTCAGGTGCCCAAGCGGAAACGACTGCTAGTTTAGGGCGCCTGAGTTTTTGCCAATTCTATTGAGGCCCTCGCTATGACCACGTCCACTGCAATTGCCCGACTCAACGCTGCCGACCCGGATTTCGCCCATCATCTGGATCATCTGCTGAGCTGGGAAAGCGTGTCCGACGACTCGGTCAACCAGCGGGTGCTCGACATCATCAAGGCCGTGCGTGAGCGCGGTGATGCAGCGCTGGTGGACTTCACCCGCCAGTTCGACGGCCTGGACGTGCAGTCCATGGCTGACCTGATCCTGCCGCGTGAACGCCTGGAGCTGGCGCTGACGCGCATCACCGCACCGCAGCGCGAAGCCCTCGAAGTCGCTGCGGCGCGGGTACGCAGCTATCACGAAAAGCAGAAGCAGGACTCCTGGAGCTACACCGAGGCCGACGGCACTGTGCTGGGCCAGAAGGTCACGCCACTGGACCGCGCCGGTCTGTACGTGCCGGGCGGTAAGGCGTCGTATCCATCGTCGGTGTTGATGAATGCGATCCCGGCCAAAGTCGCAGGTGTGACCGAAGTGGTCATGGTGGTTCCAACCCCCCGTGGCGACATCAACGAGCTGGTGCTGGCTGCCGCCTGCATCGCCGGTGTGGACCGTGTGTTCACCATCGGTGGCGCCCAGGCCGTCGCAGCGCTGGCTTATGGCACCGAAAGCGTGCCGAAGGTCGACAAAGTGGTCGGCCCCGGCAATATCTACGTCGCCACCGCCAAACGCCATGTGTTCGGCCAGGTCGGTATCGACATGATTGCCGGTCCTTCCGAAATCCTCGTGGTGTGTGACGGCCAGACCGACCCGGACTGGATCGCCATGGACCTGTTCTCCCAGGCGGAGCACGATGAAGACGCCCAGGCGATCCTGGTCAGCCCCGATGCCGAGTTCCTCGACAAGGTCGCCGCCAGCATCAATAAGCTGCTGCCGACCATGGAGCGTGCCGAGATTATCGAGAAGTCGATCAACGGCCGTGGTGCGCTGATTCTGGTGCGTGACATGGAGCAGGCCATTGAAGTGGCCAATCGCATCGCACCGGAGCACCTTGAGCTGTCCGTAGCGGACCCACAGGCCTGGTTGCCATCGATCCGTCACGCTGGGGCGATCTTCATGGGCCGCCACACCAGCGAAGCCTTGGGCGACTATTGCGCCGGCCCCAATCACGTGTTGCCAACCTCCGGTACTGCGCGTTTCTCGTCGCCGCTGGGGGTGTACGACTTCCAGAAGCGCTCGTCGATTATCTTCTGCTCGCCACAAGGCGCTTCCGAACTGGGCAAGACCGCCTCGGTGCTGGCCCGTGGTGAATCCCTCAGCGCGCACGCACGCAGCGCTGAATACCGCATCGTCAAGGGAGAGTAAGGCATGAGCAAATTCTGGAGCCCTTTCGTCAAAGACCTGGTGCCTTACGTACCCGGTGAGCAACCGAAGCTGACCAAGCTGGTCAAGCTCAACACCAACGAAAACCCCTACGGCCCATCGCCCAAGGCGCTGACGGCAATGCAGGCCGAGTTGAACGACAACTTGCGCCTGTACCCGGACCCCAACAGCGACCTGCTCAAGCAGGCCGTGGCCAGGTATTACGGGATCGATGCCGGCAAGGTGTTCCTCGGCAACGGTTCCGACGAAGTCTTGGCGCACATCTTCCATGGTCTGTTCCAGCACGATCTGCCGCTGCTGTTTCCGGACATCAGCTACAGCTTCTACCCGGTGTACTGCGGCCTGTATGGCATCACGTTCGATGCGGTGCCGCTGGACGAACAGTTCCAGATTCGGGCCGCTGACTATGCCAGGCCCAACGGCGGGATCATCTTCCCCAACCCTAACGCGCCCACCGGCTGCGTACTGGCGCTGGACGCGGTGGAGCAGATCCTCAAGGCCAGCCCGGATTCGGTGGTGGTGGTCGATGAAGCCTATATCGACTTCGGTGGCGAAACTGCCATCAGCCTGGTCGACCGTTACCCGAACCTGCTGGTGACCCAGACTCTCTCCAAATCGCGCTCACTGGCCGGTTTGCGTGTGGGCCTGGCCGTGGGTCACCCAGACCTGATCGAAGCGCTGGAGCGGGTCAAGAACAGCTTCAACTCCTACCCGCTGGATCGGTTGGCGATTGTTGGTGCGGCGGCCGCGTTTGACGACCGTGAATACTTCGAGAAGACCTGCCAGTGGGTGATCGACAGCCGCAACCAGGTCGTCGCGCAATTGCAGGGCAAGGGGTTTGAGGTGTTGCCGTCGGCAGCGAACTTCATCTTTGCGCGTCACCCGCGGCATGACGCTGCAGGGCTGGCCGCCAAGTTGCGTGAGCAAGGGGTGATCGTGCGGCACTTCAAGCAGGAGCGGATTGCTCAGTTCCTGCGCATCAGCATCGGGACGCCGGAGCAGAACCAGGCGCTGATCGACGGGCTCGGTGAGCTCTAACAGACGTTGAAAATCAAATGTGGGAGCTGGCTTGCCTGCGATGACGGTGTAACAGTCGACCTATCTNGCTATCGCAGGCAAGCCAGCTCCCACACTGATTTGCGTTTAGTCAGTTACAGCAGCGGCTCATCCGGCTTCTTGTTCTTCCAGCCATCATTGCCCGGTAGCAGCAAGTTCAAACCAATTGCCACCACAGCACACAGGGCGATGCCCTTGAGGCCGAAATCATCCGGGCCGGTGCCGGTACCCACCAGCACACCGCCAATCCCGAACACCAACGTTACCGACACAATCACCAGGTTGCGCGCCTCGCCCAGGTCGATCTTGTGGCGAATCAGCGTGTTCATCCCCACCGCGGCAATCGAGCCGAACAGCAGGCACAGAATCCCGCCCATCACCGGCACCGGGATGCTCTGCAGCAGCGCGCCGAACTTGCCGATGAATGCCAGGCTGATGGCAAACACTGCCGCCCAGGTCATGATTTTCGGGTTGTAGTTCTTGGTCAGCATCACGGCGCCGGTCACTTCGGCGTAGGTGGTGTTCGGCGGGCCGCCAAACATGCCGGCAGCCGTGGTGGCGATACCGTCACCCAGCAGCGTGCGATGCAGGCCAGGCTTTTTCAGGTAATCGCGGCCAGTCACGCTGCCTACCGCAATCACACCACCGATATGCTCGATCGCCGGGGCCAGTGCTACCGGGACGATAAACAGGATCGCCTGCCAGTTGAACTCCGGCGCGGTGAAGTGGGGCAGGGCGAACCACGGCGCAGCGGCGATTTTCGCCGTGTCGACCACGCCAAAATAGAACGACATGGCAAAACCCACCAGCACCCCGGAAATGATCGGCACCAGGCGGAAAATGCCCTTGCCGAACACCGCCACGATCAAGGTGGTGAGCAGCGCTGGCATCGAAATCAGCATCGCCGTCTGGTAGTGGATCAGCTCTGCACCGTCGCCGGACTTGCCCATGGCCATGTTGGCGGCAATCGGCGCCATGGCCAGGCCGATCGAGATGATCACCGGGCCGATCACCACGGGCGGCAGCAGCCGGTCGATAAAACCGGTGCCCTTGACCTTCACGGCCAGGCCCAGGAACGTATAGACGAAACCTGCTGCCATCACCCCACCCATGGTCGCTGCGAGGCCGAACTGGCCCTTGGCGAGAATGATCGGGGTGATGAACGCGAAGCTCGATGCCAAAAATACCGGCACCTGCCGCCCTGTCACCACCTGGAATAGCAACGTGCCAAGGCCTGCGGTAAACAGCGCGACGTTTGGATCAAGACCTGTGATCAGCGGCATCAACACCAACGCGCCAAATGCTACGAAGAGCATTTGTGCGCCAGACAGGATCTGGCGCCAAAGCGGGTCGTTGAATTCATCCTGCATGTTCACGCGTCCTTCTGCTTGGTGCCGAAGATCTTGTCACCGGCATCGCCCAGGCCCGGGATAATGTAGCCGTGTTCATTCAGGCGCTCATCGATGGATGCGGTGTAGATCTGCACGTCCGGGTGGGCCTTCTCGACGGCTGCGATGCCTTCGGGCGCGGCCACCAGCACCATGGCGCGGATGTCACGGCAACCGGCTTTTTTCAGCAGGTCGATGGTGGCGACCATGGAACTGCCGGTGGCGAGCATCGGGTCGATGATCATGGCCAGGCGCTCGTTGATTTCCGGGACGAGTTTTTCCAGGTAGGTGTGGGCCTGCAGCGTTTCTTCATTGCGGGCCACGCCCACGGCGCTGACCTTGGCGCCCGGAATCAGGCTGAGTACGCCTTCAAGCATGCCGATACCGGCGCGCAGGATCGGTACCACGGTAATTTTCTTACCGGCGATTTTCTCCACCTGTACGGGACCGGCCCAACCGGGGATCTCGTAGGTTTCCAGGGGCAAATCCTTGGTGGCTTCGTAAGTGAGCAACGCTCCGACTTCCTGAGCAAGCTCACGGAAGTTCTTCGTGCTAATGTCGGCACGGCGCATAAGGCCGAGTTTGTGTCGGATCAGCGGGTGGCGGATCTCGCGAGTGGGCATAGGAAAGGCTCCGGCGGCGGGCAAAAAAACCGGCCTAGATTAATCTATCCGAGGGTGTTGTCCTATAGACATCAAGTACGTTAGTCCATAAAGGCTTGATTGGAGCGCACGAGAAGCGTACCTTCGCCCGCTTTTCTTGCCACAGCACCCCCTTGGAGAGCGCCATGTCTGCTGATCTCGAGCATATCCGTCAAATCATGCACGAGGCTGACTGCCTGTACACCGAAGCGCAAGTCGAAGCAGCGATCGCCAAGGTCGGCGCGCACATTACTCGTGAAATGGCCGACACCAACCCGGTGGTCTTCTGCGTGATGAACGGTGGCCTGATCTTCGCCGGCAAATTGCTGACTCACCTGCAGTTCCCATTGGAAGCCTCTTACCTGCATGCCACCCGCTATCGCAATGAAACCAGCGGCGGCGACTTGTTCTGGAAGGCCAAGCCGGAAGTGTCTTTCATCGACCGTGATGTGCTGATCATCGATGACATTCTCGATGAGGGTCACACCCTGGGTGCGATCATCGACTTCTGCAAACATGCCGGCGCACGCAAAGTGCACACCGCCGTACTGATCGACAAAGACCACGACCGCAAGGCTCGTCCTGAGCTCAAAGCCGATTTCGTCGGATTGCCGTGCGTTGACCGTTATATCTTCGGGTATGGCATGGACTACAAGGGCTACTGGCGTAACGCCAATGGCATCTACGCCGTTAAAGGGATGTAATCGATGGCCCGCTTTCTTGATCAGACCTTATTTGCAGAGTTGGCCGAGAAAGCGGGCGATAGCCCCCGTGGCCGATACCACCATAATTTCCACCAGATGGAGGAGCCGTGTCATCGCCTCGCGGTGGCGCTGCAGCCGAGTACCTATGTGCCGCCTCATCGGCACCTGAGCGCCGACAAGGCCGAGACTTTGCTGGTGCTTCAGGGGCGCCTCGGTCTGCTGATATTCACCGATGCGGGTGAAGTGATCGCCAAACGCGTGATGCAGGCGGGTGGCGAGTGCGCAGGCGTCGATCTGCCACCGGGAGTGTTTCATGGCCTGGTGGTGCTGGAGCCTGACACGGTGATGTTCGAATGCAAGGCCGGGCCTTATCGACCGGTGGGTGAGGGCGAACTGGCTGATTGGGCGCCGCGAGAAGGTGATGCAGGTGTGGCTGACTACCAGCGCTGGATGCTTGCTCAGTTCGACTGAACACTGACATCCAAATGTGGGCGTCTGTAGGAGCGAGCCCCCTCCCACATCCGGCGTCGCGCAGGTAGACTTCAAACCCCGTGTAAATGTCTGCAGGCTGGAGTCGGTAATGCGTAAAGATAAGAAACAGGTGATTGGCGACGAAATCGGTGACGACCAGATCAAGTTGTTCCTGGACTTCGAGCCGGTTGATGCGACATCGCCGTCCCTGCACAAACTGATCAAGGCCTATCGCGGCCTGCGTATCGACGACTTCGAGCGTTTCCTGGGCTTTTTCAAAGAAGCAGGCCTGGACCTGGACGGTAAGGACGAGCATGGCCAGACCTTCGTCGACCTGATCAAGGACCAGCGCAACGCCGCCGAGTACATCGAACTGATCGACAACGCCCGCGGCTGATTGTCCGAGCAAAAAAAACGCCCCGGCTTCAGAGTCCGGGGCGTTTTGCTTTTAACGGTAGGAGCGAGCTTGCTCGCGAAGAACCTGAGAGCGGCGCCTTAATCCACTTGCGCCGCGTTATCGTTGACGTTTTTCGCGAGCGAGCTCGCTCCTACAGGTTCCACCAGCTCCAGGCTGATGTTGTTCTGCGTGTTGATCTTGCGATACAGCTCGGCGTCCGTCTCCAGCACTTTCTCGCGCGCCGGGAAGATCTCGTGCAGCTTGGTGGCCCATTCACCGGCGGCTTTCTGCGGGAAGCAGCGCTCGATCAGCTCCAGCATGATCGAGACGGTGACCGAAGCACCAGGAGACGCGCCCAGCAGCGCCGCAAGCGAACCGTCCTTGGCAGCAACCAGTTCGGTGCCGAACTGCAGCACGCCGCCTTTCTTCGGATCTTTCTTGATGATTTGCACGCGCTGGCCGGCCACTTCCAGGCGCCAGTCTTCGGCTTTCGCCTCGGGGTAGAAGCGACGCAGGGATTCCAGGCGCTGTTCCATGGACTGGCGCACTTCGCTGACCAGGTACTTGGTCAGGTCCATGTTGTCGCGGGCCACGGCCAGCATCGGGCCGATGTTGCCGGCGCGAATCGACATCGGCAGGTCAAGGAACGAGCCGTGTTTGAGGAACTTGGTGGTGAAACCGGCGTATGGCCCGAACAGCAGGGATTTCTTGCCATCCACTACGCGGGTGTCCAGGTGCGGCACGGACATCGGCGGCGAGCCCACGGCAGCCTGGCTGTAGACCTTGGCCTGGTGCTGCTTGACCACTTCCGGGTTGTCGCAACGCAGCCACTGGCCGCTCACCGGGAAGCCGCCGAAGCCTTTGCTCTCTTCGATGCCCGAGGCCTGCAGCAATGGCAGCGCCGCACCGCCAGCGCCGAGGAATACGAACTTGGCATCGACGTCGCGGCTGTTACCGCTATTGACGTCCTTGATGCTCACGGTCCAGCCCGCGCCGTTGCGCTTGAGGCCGGTCACGCGTTTGCAGTACTTGACCTGGGCGTCCGGCGAGCTGGTCAGGTGGCTGAGCAACTGATTGGTCAGGGCGCCAAAGTTGACGTCTGTGCCGTTCATCACACGGGTGGCGGCGATTTTTTCATCGAGCGGGCGGCCCGGCATCATCAGCGGCATCCACTCGGCCATTTCGCTGCGGTCTTCGGTGTAGTGCATGTCCGAAAAGGCGTGGTGCTGGCTGAGGGTCTCAAAGCGCTTCTTGAGGAAGGACACGCCTTTGTCGCCCTGCACGAAGCTCAGGTGGGGCACCGGGCTGATGAACGACCTGGACGAGCCAAAGGTGCCCTTCTTGGTCAGGTAAGCCCAGAACTGCTTCGACACCTCGAACTGGGTGTTGATGTGCACGGCTTTCTTGATGTCGATGGAGCCATCGGCGGCCTGCGGCGTGTAGTTCAGCTCACACAGCCCGGCGTGGCCGGTACCGGCGTTGTTCCACGGGTTGGAACTCTCCGCGGCACCCGAATCCATCAGCTCAACGACTTCCAGCGTGAGGCCGGGGTCGAGCTCTTTGAGCAGTACGGCCAGGGTGGCACTCATGATGCCGGCCCCTACCAGTACTACGTCGACTGCTTCGTTATGCGCCATTTAACGCGTCTCCAAAATCTGCAGCACCAAATTGACGGCATGGCTGCCAGGAGTGATGGGGCGGTTCACGTGTTGCCCCAGGTTACCCATGGCCAGGATCGCCATGTCCGATTCGCAATTCTTTGCAACTTCAGCACACGCTTCCTGCCGGGCTAATCTGCCTATGAACGCATTCATGGGCGCCTGTGGCAATTCGACTTATGGTCAAAGCGTGCGATTCGTGCAACCAATCCGTAGCGGACAGGCTCAAGCTCCGGTTTTTGAGGAAGGCTCGATCCTGTGTAATTGGGCTGACCCAGACGCTGATGGTGCTTGTACAAACGCCAAACTATTCATTTGCTCGCCACACTCTTGTGAAGTTGTGAAAACCCGTTTTTTCACGCTCTTTTGAAGACGTGAACCTCAAAAAAGGGCTGCCCCAGCCTGGCACCTGGCCCGTAAACCTCTGCCGACACGCGGCAAAACGGGCAAACAACTCAAGTGGCCGAGCGCAATGGCAGCTCTGGCAGATTCGATAAAAGACGGGGTGGTTTGCAAAGGAAACAGCAAGCACGCCAGCTTCACTCGATCTGTGTGGGCGGCTCTCTGTGGGCGATTTTGGGGCTAATGCCTGGGCATTAACGATGCTGCGAGGCCCGATCAGGAGACGTCCTTATAATCGGGGGGAGATTGTAGCGAAGAACGTCAGTGAAATGGGCGTGTTTTATGACTTTTATTAGGGGCCTGGTCAGGAGGCCAACGCTTGCCGGTGTCGTGGGCGAAAAACCTTTGGGCTGACCCGGGCGCTGGCCGGCAGTGGGCGGTGCATCCAGCCCAGGTGAGTCTCGGTCACTTCCACCCAGCCTTCACCGACGGGCGGCAGGCTGCACTGCTTGAAGGCCAGACAATGACCGTGGGCATCAAGCAGGGCAAAGTGGCGATGACGAGCGTGGGACATGAACAGGGTCTTGAGAAGGCGCATGGCTGTGTACCTGGTGTGTTACATGCTTGAAGGTTGCCAGTGTGGCATGACACTGGGGTGACGAATTTATGCGAATTTGTAATTTGCACCGGGGCTTCAGCCGTCGTTCAGGATCGCTGGTGAGTGGCGCGCGTGCACCGTTATACTGGCGACCTGTCTGCACCTAGTCCTGGAGAAATACGATGTTGCAACGCCTGTTGTTCGGTTTGATCACTGTGACCAGTTTGACCCTTGTCGGCTGCGCCAACAGCCCGCAACAACTCAGCCCGCAACCTAAAGTCACCGCGCAGTTGGCGGCGGTAGGCCACGGCCAGCCGGTTTCGGTACGCGTGGTTGACGGTCGCCCGTCGCCAACCCTGGGTTCGCGTGGCGGCCTGTATCCTGAGACCGCGTTGATTTCGGTGAACGGCCAGGATGTGCTGCCCAAGTTGCAGGCCCAGGCTGAAGCCGCTGTGCGTTTGCTGGGCTTTACGCCGACCAACTCGCCAGGCGTGCCGCAACTGACCGTGACCCTGGCCGAGCTGAAATACCAGTCGCCCAAAGACGGCCTGTATGTGACCGAGGCTTCCATCGGCGCTACCTTCAAGTCTGACGTCAGTGCCGGTACCCGCCGCTACAGTGGCCGCTACGCAGCCTCGCTCAACCAGCGGTTCGGCATGTCGCCCAACCAGGAAACCAACACCAAGCTGGTCAGCGACGTGCTCAGTGATGCCTTGACCCGCCTGTTCAAGGACCCAAGCATCGGTCAACTGCTCAGCGCGCAATAAGCCGCTCACAAAAAACCGGGCTCATCGCTGAGCCCGGTTTTTTTGTGCCCGTGGTTTTTGTCATGCGGCCGTATCGACATAAAAGTCCAGCATGCTCACACCGGTGAGCAGATCCAGCTCCGGCAGATCGGCATGCTGGTGCCCGCCGAGGGCGCAATACACCAGCCAATGGCGGTCCTGAACGTTGAACGCGAGACTGCCGATCAGCGCCTCCTGTTCCTCGCTCTGGGCGATCAAATACAGCCGATCCTGGTTTTGCGCATGCAACATGACAAGCTCCTCAAGCGTCGAAGGGCAACAGAGTGGCTTGTTAAGGTGACGTTCAGGTGACGGCGTAAATTACTGGATACATTAGCCGTCAATGGGGAAGGAGCATTAAATGCGCAGGAGGCGACTGTCGTTCAGGTGTGTATCTGGACTGATACCCGAAGATTGATTTACCGAGGTTTGCGATGGCGCTGCCCGCACTGCTCATTAATATTGTTGCCCTGTTGGTTGCCTGCTCGGGCGCCTGGGTGCTGTTCATCACCCGTCTGCATGCACAGCGTGCGATAGCTGACCTGGCCCTGCGCAGCGAAGAGCGCGCTATCGACCAACCGATGCTGTTTCTGGATACACGCACCGAACGGGCGCATCGCCTGGCGTACCGCGTCGGGTTCGCCTGCCTTGGCTTGGCCCTGGCCATCTCCTGGCTCAGCACCCGCTTATAATTCCACTGCGAAACCAAATGTGGGAGCGGGCTTGCCCGCGAAGGCGGTGTATCAGCCACTGAATCTTTAACTGAACCAACGCTATCGCAGGCAAGCCAGCTCCCACACTGGCCATGTACTGCCCGCAGAGTCAGCGCCTGCCACATATCCCCTGTGGGCTCACTATTACAGGGGGATCCCAGCCTTGACTCGGTATTGGTTGCGTACCGGCGTCGCATACTGCACCACCAGATAAGGCCGGTGCTCCGCCGGGCACTCGTTCAAGCGCCGCTCCCATTCCGCCTTCGCCTTGGCCAGCTCATCGGCCGGGAACACGTCCGCCGCCTTGGGCACCTGCAATTGCGGGTCGGCATCACTCCACTGCGCGTACGCCAGGTAGTGCACCGGAAACAAGCGGTAGCCACCGAGGATCTGCCGGTCCATTTCCGCGGCCAGCAGCTTGGTGTCTTCGAAACGCTCGGTGATCGGCGGCGCAAAGTTCACGTGCACTCGGCCTTTATAGCCGGTAATGCCCAAGGCAATGCTCACATCATCCTCTCCCGGTGCCTTGGTGTAGGTGCCGGTGGTGGCGCGGATATACAGCTCGCGGGCCTTGGCGGCATCGCAGGGGTCGTACTCGTAGCTGATGGACACAGGCGTCAGGTTCAACGACTGGATGACCTCGGCAAATGGCTCGTCCTTGCGGCTGACGTGGAACATCTTGAGGATCGCCGATTCGGTACGGTCATCACCATCCTTGGCCCGGCCTTCAGCCTGGGCAATCCAGATCGACTGGCAGTCGTTGCGGATCGAATGGTTGATGTAGGCCGACAGCAGGTTGTAGGCCGCCATCTTCTCCTTTCGCCCGGTAATCGAACGGTGCACGATGAAGCTCTTGTTCAGGCGCATCAGGTCGCTGACAAACGGCTTTTGCAGCAGGTTGTCGCCGATGGCGATGCGCGGCGTCGGCAGGCCGGCGTGGTACACGGCGTAGTTGACGAAGGCCGGGTCCATCACGATGTCGCGGTGGTTGGCCAGGAACAGATAGGCAGTGCCGGATTTCAGTTGCTCGACGCCGGTATAGGTCACGCCGTCGGTCGCCCGGTCAATGGTGTGGTCAACGTAGTACTCGACCTTGTCCTGCAGCGTGGCCACGGTGGTGACGCCAGCGAACTCGCGGCGCAGTTTGCGCGCAATCATTGGCTTGAGCAGCCAGCCCAGGGCGCCTGCAAAGCGCGGGAAGCGGAAGTGGGTCAGGATGTCCAGAAAGGCCTTGTCACTGAACAGGCGCGCCAGCACTGCCGGGACTTCGCTGTCGTTGTAAGGTCGGATGGTATCGAATTCGCCCATCATGCTCTCTTGTTAGAAACGGCTAGGGTAAGTAAAAGGAAATGTCAGGGTGCGGTCCGAATAAGGGGCCGGCCAAGAATAGCCCTGTAAATAGACCGGCGATTATACGCACAAGTCACCTAGGAGACTGCGATGCTCGAAACTGCGCTGTACGATTGTCCTTATTGTGGCGAAGCGGTCGAGACGACGGTGGATTTGTCTGGCGGGGACCAGACCTATATAGAAGACTGCCAAGTGTGTTGCCGGCCGATCACGTTCGACCTGCAAGTTCATGGTGAAGAGTGGATGCTTGAAACCCGCAGCGAAAATGAATAATGCGCAGCGAGAACGAATAAAAAGGTACGCCCATGCAGCGAATCTACGAACCGGAAAATCTGATGGAGGGCGAGTTGTTGCAGCAGATGCTTGCCAGTGAAGGTATCGAGGCGCACCTGGTGGGGCGCCATTTGCTCGGCGGCACGGGCGAGTTGCCGATATTCGGCTTGCTGGGGCTGGAGGTCGACAACGACCAGGCCGCCTGCGCCCGCGAACTGATCACCGCCTATATCGGCGCCCAACCCTTGCCCGGCGACGAACCCGACAGCTTCCCTGACGTGTTGGTCTGTTAGGCTGTCGGTCGGTTTACCCAAGAGTCGTGTTGCCCCATGTGTGGACGTTATGCCCTGTTTCGCTGGAACCCTGCCTTTGCTGCCTTGCCCGGCTTCCCCGCCGACCAGCAGGCCCAGTGGAACATCTCCCCGAATGATTCGGTGCTGATCCAGCGCCTGAGCGAGGGCCAACTCACCCTGGCGCGTGCCCGTTGGGGCCTCACACCGCCCTGGCTGACAGACCTGTCGCGCACCCCGGCCCACGCTCGCGCAGAAACCCTGGCCGAACAACCGATGTTTCGTGAAGCCTTCCGCTTGCGCCGTTGCCTGCTGCCCGCCAATGGCTTTTATGAGTGGCGCGGCACCCAGCGCAAGCGCCCGTACTGGCTCACGCCGGGGGAGGGCTCCACGTTGTTCTTTGCCGCAGTGTGGGAAGCGTATCCGGTGCAGGAGCAGGTGTGGCTGAGCACGGCGGTGGTTACCCAAGCGGCGCAAAGTCAGCGGCGGCCATTGATCCTGGACGCGGCAGGGCAGGCCGCCTGGCTCGACCCCGAGACTCCGCTGCAGGCGCTACAGGGCCTGCTGGCGGCTGAGCCTGCCGTGCTGCGCGAGCGGGTGCTGGCCAATATGGTCAACGATCCGAAGCTCAATGGGCCGGAGTGCCTGACCCCGGCATGAGCTTTGTCCGTCGAGCCGCGTTCGGATGTATCTTAAATTCAGCGGTTAAACGTCCAGGGTATCTGGCGCAGATACAAATGACCGCCTACGATACGCGCCATGTTTTCAGGGAGCGTGTTCATGAAGAAGTCATTGGTGGTAAGTGGTTTGGTTGCAGCAATGCTGCTGGCGGGTTGCCAGTCGGTCAATACCACCAGCGGCGGCGCCGTTGGGGTAGAGCGCAAGCAGTACATGTTCAGCATGCTGTCGAGCCAGGAAGTCGACCAGATGTATGCCCAGTCTTATCAGCAGACCCTGGGTGAAGCCAGCAGCAAAGGGGTGCTGGACAAGACCAGCGCCAACGCCAAGCGCGTGCAGGCCATTGCCAAGCGCCTGATCGCCCAGGCTCCGACTTTCCGCGCGGATGCGGCCCAGTGGAACTGGGACGTGAACCTGATCAAAAGCGATGAGATGAACGCCAACTGCGGGCCTGGCGGCAAGATCCTGGTGTACAGCGGCTTGATCGACAACCTCAAGCTCACCGATGACGAGCTGGCTGCCGTGATGGGTCATGAAATCGCCCACGCCCTGCGTGAACACGGCCGCGAAGCGATGTCCAAGGCCTACGGTATCCAGATGGCCAAGCAGGGCGCCGGGGCAATATTCGGTCTCGGCCAGGACAGCCTGGCACTGGCCGATACCGTCGCCAACTACGGCATGACCTTGCCCAACAGCCGCAGCAACGAAAACGAAGCCGACCTGATCGGCCTGGAGCTGGCCGCCCGCGCTGGCTACAACCCGAACGCGGCCATCACGTTGTGGAACAAGATGGCCAAGGCTTCGGAAGGCGCACCGCCGGAATTCATGAGCACGCACCCGGCTTCGGACAGCCGCATCGCGTCCTTGCAGGCGGCGATTCCGAAGGTGATGCCGCTCTACCAGCAGGCCAAGAAGTCCTGATCGACGCCGTGTAGGAGCGAGCTCGCTCGCGAAAAACGTCAACGATAACGCGTCTTGCCTGAATAAACGCGGCGCCGGTGAGTTTTTCGCGAGCAAGCTCGCTCCTACAGGCATCAGGGCAAACCATCTTCCGTGTTTGCCTTAGATCCAGCCGCTGCTCTGCATGGCCTTGTACACTGCAATAATCGCCAGCACGAAGAACGCCGTAGCCGCCAAGCGACGAATCAAGGTCAGCGGCAGTTTCTCCGCGGCAAAATTCCCCGCCAGCACCACCGGCACGTTGGCAATCAACATGCCCAGGGTGGTACCGATAATCACCAGCCACAGTTCCGGGTATTGCGCCGCCAGCATCACCGTGGCGATCTGGGTTTTGTCACCGATTTCGGCGAGGAAGAACGCAATCAAGGTGGTCAGGAAGGGCCCGAACTTACGGGTGGTACTGGCTTCGTCATCATCGAGTTTGTCCGGCACCAGGGTCCAAAGCGCCGTGGCGCAGAAGCTCGCGGCGAGGATCCAGTGCAGCACCGCATCCGAGAAGAAACTCCCGAACCAGGCGCCCACGGCACCGGCCGCCGCATGGTTGGCCAGGGTCGCGGCAACGATGCCGGCGATGATCGGCCAGGGCTTGCGAAAGCGAGCAGCAAGGATGAGTGCGAGCAGTTGCGTCTTGTCGCCGATTTCGGCCAAGGCAACGATTGCGGTAGGAACGAGTAGTGAATCCAGCATCAGGTAGTTTCCAGGGGCGGGTCGACACGGCTATGACACGTACAGCCTTCCCGCCCCGGGTAAGGTGTGCGTGTCATAGGTCTTGTCAAACCCCGGTCCGTCTGTGCGGACTCCTGGGTCGCATACGCCATGGTCTGCTGACCAAGTATGTTGACGTATGCCGGACGAGCATGGGCTCGTGGGAGACTACTCCCCTAGGACGCTGCGGATTCTGCCTAGGCAAAATCCATTCGGCAAGCGTTCTTTTTCAAACGTCCGTCAGGGGCGCTTGGCGCGGTAAATGCGAAAACCATTGCCTTCGGCCTTGATTGCGCAGATGCCCAAATGCTCTTCGATCAGTGGCTGGTACTTCAGGAAGCTATTGGCAACCAGGCGAAGTTCGCCACCTTTTGCCAGATGTTTCGCTGCTTTTCGCAGCAGGTTCTCCGTGGCGAAATAATCGGTATGCACGCCGACATGGAACGGCGGGTTGCTCAAAATCGCGTTCAAACCCATGGGCGCCGCGTCGATTCCGTCGCCGGTCAACACGTCGGCTTCCAGGCCGTTCGCTGCCAGTGTCAGGCGACTGCTGGCAGCGGCGAAGGCATCCACATCCAGCATCGTCACGGTGTTATGCGGGTAGCGGCGCTTGACCGCAGCCCCCAGTACGCCAGCGCCGCAACCGAAATCGAGCAGGTTGCCGCTGGGCAGCTTGTCCAAGTGCTCCAGCAACAACTCGGTGCCGCGGTCCAGGCGGCCATGGCTGAACACCCCTGGCAAGCTCACCACCTTCAGCGGACCTTCGGCCAGGGGTACGTCGAAGACCTGCGCCAGGCTCTCAAGCTCCACGGCTTGCGGCGCGTTAGCGACAGTGACCTGCCATAGTTGGCAATGCCGTGCGCTATCGAGCTTGCGCGGTTTGCCGAACGGAACCATCTGCTTGGCGGCACTTTCGATACCCCCCTTTTTCTCGCCCACCAGAAACAGCTCGGCGCCAGGCAGGCGCGCGGCCACGGCGTTGAGCAGGTAGTCGGTGAGGTCTTTGGACTTGGGCAGGAAAATCACCGCCGCATCAAAGGCGCGCTCGGGCACTGTCACGCCAAACTGGCTGCGTTCGGCGAAGCGCGCATCGAGCGCCGCCTGGTCACCGGCATGCCAGCACCAGCCGTGGGCATTGGGCAGGCGCCCAAGCAAATCGTCGGCAGGCAAACCTACGAGCAGCAGGTTGCCTTGAAAAAGTTCGGCCTGGCGAAGCAGTACTTCACTGCGCGGATCCATAGTCTGCTCCTTGAAAAGGAGCGCAGTTTATCAACTGACGACGCGCAGTGGGGCGCCGTTGAAAAAGCCCTGGGCGTTTTCCGTGAGCTGGCCGACGATGCGCTGCCGTGCTTCGCGACTGCCCCAGGCGTTGTGGGGCGTGACGATCAAGCGTGGAATGTCTCCAGCCAGCAGCGGGTTGTCATTGACTGGCGGCTCGACACTCAGCACATCAGTCGCCGCGCCGCCAAGGTGACCACTTCGCAGCGCGTCGGCCAGGGCCTGTTCATTGATCAAACCACCGCGCGCAGTATTGACCACAAATGCGCCGGGCTTGAGCAAGGCCAGTTCACGGGCGCCGATAAAGTCGCGGGTGTGTTCATTGAGTGGGCAATGCAGGGTCAGCGCATCGACCTGGGTCAGCAATTCGTCCAGCGGCACACGGTCGGCGCGGGCAGGGCGCCCAGGTATCGCGCCGAGCATCACGCGCATGCCGAACGCTTCGGCCAGGCGTGCCACGGCACTGCCCAATTCACCATGGCCGAGCAGGCCGAGGGTTTTGCCTTCCAGTTCGACGATCGGATGGTCCAGCAGGCAAAACTGTTTGGCATGCTGCCATTTGCCAGCGGCCACATCCTGTTGGTAATCCTTCAAGCGCGTGGCGAGGTTGAGCAACAGCATGATCGTATGTTGCGCCACCGACGGCGTGCCGTAACCCTGGCAGTTGCTCACGGTAATCCCCTGGGCGCGGGCCGCTTCAAGGTCGATATTGTTGGTGCCGGTGGCCGACACCAGGATCAGCTTGAGCTCGGGGCAGGCCGCCAGGGTTTGCGCCGTGAGCGGGATTTTGTTGCTGATGGCGACTTGGGCGCCCTGCAAGCGCTCCAGCACATTCTCGGGCGTGGTCTGTTCAAACAACTGCAACTGGCTGAAGCACTCATGCAAACCGCTGAGGTCGAGGTCGCCCAAGTCCAGGGAAGGGTGGTCGAGGAAGACGGCGCGACGATTGTTCATGATCAACTGTACCTTTTGCGACGAGGTTCGAAGGCGTAATCTGCCGAGCCTATCAGATGAAATAATCAGTTACTTAATGGAGTGAGCATGTACGTCGCCGAGTTTTTGACCGTAGCCTTGATTCACTTGTTGGCAGTGGCGAGCCCCGGCCCGGATTTCGCCGTGGTGGTGCGTGAAAGCGTGACCCATGGCCGCCGTGCTGGCACATGGACGGCCTTGGGCGTCGGTTCGGCGATTTTCCTGCATGTGGGTTACTCGTTGCTGGGTATCGGCTTGATCGTGTCCCAGTCCATTGTGTTGTTCAATGCGTTGAAGTGGGCCGCAGCCGCGTACCTGCTTTACATTGGCTTCAAGGCCCTGCGCGCCCAGCCGGCCAAGCCTGCGGCCGAGGGCGAGTTGCACCGTGAAGCGGGCGAGCGCACCCCACGCGGCGCGTTTACCGCAGGTTTTGTGACCAATGGCTTGAACCCCAAGGCCACGCTGTTCTTTCTGTCGCTGTTCACCGTAGTGATCAACCCGCACACGCCGCTGGCAGTGCAGGCCGGTTATGGGGTGTACCTGGCGGTGGCGACTGCGTTGTGGTTTTGCCTGGTGGCCATGTTGTTCAGCCAGCAGCGCGTGCGCGCCGGGTTTGCAAAGATGGGTCATTGGTTTGATCGGACCATGGGCGCGGTGTTGATTGCCATCGGGGTGAAACTGGCCTTTACCAGCATGAAATAATCATTTTTCTCAAGTGAGCACAATCCAGATGTGGGAGCGGG